>JBAPSB010000149.1:0-12631 GCA_049281435.1 Desulfobacterales bacterium | reverse complement strand
TCACCGCGCCGGCCTCCTGAAGGCCTGCGCGGTCGCCGGACGGCAACCGCCGCCCCTGAGCCTCGCGACCGGAAAATGCCTGGTGACGGTTGAAATCGTTGAATTCGGCGGCCACCGACACCTCGAGTTCGTCGACCTTGAGTCCCTGGGCCTGGAGATCGGCCTTGAGCTGACCAATGCCGCTGTCGATGAGGTCCTTGGCGACATGGGATTCGGCCGTAATCCGCAGGGTCACCTGGTGATTTTCGGTCGCGATTTCAAGCCGCACGTGGCCGAGGCTTTCCGGTTTGAGATCGATGCGGACGTGCGACCGACCGTCGCGCAGGCGAAAAACGGCCTTGTCGACGATCTGGGCCAGGGTCTCGGCCCGCAAGTCCCCGGGTTGGTGCACTTCACCGGTTTCCGCGGCCGCGGCCGGCGCCGTCCCTTCGCCGTAAACGGCGCGCTGGGGTGATTGCAGCAGTTCGGCGGCCTTGGGGTCAGAGTCGCTGCCGGAACCGTCAGCCCCCGCTCCGAGGCTCTCCTGGTAACCGCCGGCGGCGGCTTGCGAGGCCGAATCAGACCAGGGGGCCTTTGCGGCTTCTTTGCCGGAAGCCTGAGGCTGACTGCGGTAAGGGTCGGGATCGCCATCCGAATCGTGATCGAAAGCCTGCGATCCATCGTCACCCGAAGTGGATGCAGTGAAAACGGAAGAAAAATCGCCGGGCCGGGCGGCTGCCGGAACACCACCGCGATCGGGAGCCGCCGGTTCTGTCGTCTGGCCGCTCTCGGGCAACCGATCGGCCCGGCCGTCAAACAGGTCCGGCAGGTCGGGCCGGCCCGGCCCGGTGGCGACCGTGGCACCCGCTGCCGGCCAATCGATACGGCCACCGGTGGCAGACGTCTCCGCCGCCGGTGCCGCGGTGTTCGCCGCCGGCGCATGGGGTATGGATTTGCCGCCGTCCGGGCCCTGGCTATCTTTCGCTTCGTCTGTCGCCGGCGCGGGCCGGCCGGGACCATTTTCCTCAAGCGCCTGATCCGGCGCGGCCGGGTCGAGGCCAGCGGACACGGCGGGTATCGGTTCCGCGGCATCCTCCGGCAGTGTGTCCGCGCTTTGGCCGCCGTCTGAAGCCATACCTTCCGCCACCGGTCGGGCCGCGACATTCCCGGTTGCCGAATTCACGTTCAGGGCGACGGCCGGAATCGTTTCGCCAAAGCCGGTTGGCGGGGCGTCGAGATCGCCATCCACGTCAGGGCCGCGACCGACCGTTGCTTCCGGAACCGTCTCGTCATCCTCCGCCGGAGGGTCTTCTTCCGTCCTGCCCGTGCGGCTGTTTGCACAAGGCCCCGCCGGCTTTGCCGCCCCAGAAGCCGCAGGGCGCGCATCTGCAGGGCCGGTTTTGGATTCAGTCCGCGTGCGGGCACTTTGCAGGGCCGCGTCAAAAGAACCGGTGTCTTTACCCGAAGCCTCTGGCCCGGGCACTTTCAGATCGCCGCCACGCTTGCCTCCGACCGCTTCGCTTCCAAATCGCGGCAGGTCTAGTTGCGGGCTGCTTGTTAAGAGAATGTTTACCGGCATGCGCCTGATCCTTGAATGATAGTGAGAACCGTCTTGCGGCAATACTGAGCACAGAGCATGCCAAAGGTCCCCGGCCGCAAAAAACGGCTGAAACGATAGCCGTCGGCCCGGCACAGCCTGCTGAATTCATGTGGAATTCGGCAACCGCGCCGGGCGGTGTCGTCCGGGCCTGTTTCCCGGCCGGCGTCCCGCGGATCCTTTGCGCCTGTTTTTTACCGGAAATTATTACCGGCAGCGGCAAGCTTTGCCGGTCGATCACCGGCGTGGTTTCGAAGCGAAGAGAGAAATTCAGGCACGTTCAGGAACATCTGGATATTCCGAGTCTTCGCACCGGCCGCTGGACGGGATGGATCGACATCTGAAATGTGAAGTTATTTTTGAGTGAGCCCTTCAAATACGGGAAAGAAGAAAGGTTGCCGATTGGAAAGCTTATCTGTTTACGCAATCAGCGGGGGCGGGCGTAGCGCGTGACGGCCATTTCGTTTGTGAAGTCCTGTTCCTGCCGGCGCTCCCTTTTGGCGGCGCTCATCATCTGTTTTTCTTTCAGCTTGTCCAGGACCTGGCGTTTTTTAAGCGCCGCAACCAGCTCCGTGCGCCGCAGGTCGACATCCTTGGCCGCCGCCGCGACTTTCGCCCGCCGGCCCGCGATGTCACCGGCCAGCCGCGCACCATAGCGCTGGAAGAAAAGCAGGTCGGCCGCCGTCACGTGGTGCTGCATTTTAAGCCGCAGGTCTTCTCCGCACCTGTGCCGGGATGCTTCGAGGCCGGCCAGGAGGCGCTGCTCTTCCAGGAGGACGGCCTGCGCTGCGGCCAACTTCCGCTGACAGTCCTCTTCGATCCGGCGCCGGTGCTGCAAAACGGTTTCGAGACTGAAATTAAAGGCCGACATAGACTATTTTCGTTTCATCGTTGACGTGTCTCGACGGCCTTGAGCGCGGCAAGTAACCGGGGGATGAGGTTCATGGTTCACGAGGGTTTATGGTTCATGGTTTACGGTTTAAGGTTTATGGTTCAGGGTTCAAGGTTCAAGGGTGGCGGATGAAAGCGATTCGCGGTATCAGGTGGCGGCCATTTAGGCCAATTTATGCGTGACAAAACACGATCGTCCGGCACCCGGGGAGCGCGTCAAGGCGACGGTGCGGCACCGGTTGCAGCCGCCGCAGGGCCGTCCGCCTGCGCGATCAGCTCTTCGAGCTGCCGCACGCTGTCGGCGCTGGTCACCTGCTCGCCGATGCCCTGGGTCAGGTACTGGTTGATGCGGTTGATCATGCGCACGGCGCGGTCGATGCGGCCATTGCTTCCGGCGACATACGCGCCGATATTGATCAGGTCTTCGGCCTTTTTGTAGGTGGCCAGCATGGACTTGAACTTCCGGGCGCACTCCCGCTGGCAGGGGCCGATGATATCGTCCATGACCCGGCTGATGGACCCCAGGACGTCGATGGCCGGGTAGTGATTCTGCATCGCCAGTTCGCGCGACAGGCAGATGTGGCCATCCAGAATGGCCCTGAGGGCATCGGCGATCGGCTCGTTGGTGTCGTCGCCTTCCACGAGAACGGTGTAAAGGCCGGTGATGGTGCCGCTGCCGGCCGAGGTTCCGGCCCGTTCCAGCAGGCGCGGCAGCAGCGTGAACACCGACGGGGTATAGCCTTTGGTCGTCGGCGGCTCGCCGAGGGCCAGACCGATTTCGCGTTGGGCCATGGCAAAACGGGTGACCGAGTCCATCATCAGCAGGACGTTTAAGCCGCAGTCGCGGAAGTACTCGGCCACGGCCGTGGCAATGTATGCGCCGCGCAGGCGGATCAGCGGCAGGTGGTCCGAGGTCGCCACCACGATCACCGAGCGGCGCAAGCCTTCCGCGCCGAGTTCTTTTTCGATGAACTCGTTGACTTCCCGACCCCGCTCGCCGATCAGGGCGATGACGTTGACGTCGGCGGCCGTGTGGCGGGCCATGGTTCCCAGCAGAACGCTCTTGCCGACACCGGAGCCGGAAAAAATGCCGACGCGCTGCCCGCAACCGATGGTGAGCAGCCCGTTGACGGCCCGCACGCCGATATCCAGGGGCTCGCGGATACGCGATCGCTGCAAGGGGTTCAGGGGCTCGGCGTAAATGGGATACTCGGCATCGGCGACAATGGGGCCCTTGCCGTCGATCGGGCACCCCAAACCATCGATGACGCGGCCCAGCAGGCCCCGGCCGACCGGCATGGCGGCGCGGTCCCGAAGCGCCGTCACCAGGCAGCCGGGACCGATGCCGCGCATTTCTTCCAGCGGCATCAGTAGCACGCGCTCGTCACGAAACCCAAGCACCTCGGCGGTGACAGCCCGCGCCTGGCCGCCGGGCTGTATCCGACACACCGTCCCGAGCCGGCAAACCGGTCCGGCGGCCTCGACCGTCAGGCCGATGACGTTGGTCACCCGGCCGCGGGCGCAGACGAGATCGCACTCGTCAAGGCACGTGCGGTACTTTTTCAGGTCCAGGCAAGGCGGCATCAGCTCGCCACCCGGCCGTCGGAAGCCGAAGAGTCGCTTTCCGGCGGGTGCTGACCCAGCTTCTTTCTAAAAGCTTCCGCGACGACCCGCAATCGGCTTTCCAACCGGGCATCGATGTCGCCGCCGCCGGTTTGGATCATGCACCCCCCGGCACCGACGCTCTCATCGGCTTCTATTGCCACTGCGTCCGGGTTGCTGAAGAAACTCGACAGCGGCAATTGCAGCCGATCGAGAAAATCGATGTCGGCCGGATTTATCTTGATCACGACCGCCTCCTGGTGTTCAACCTTTTGCAGCGCCTCGACCACCACCGCAACCACACCTTCGCGGTTGGCTTTGACTTCGTGGCCGACGACCCGTTCGGCGACCGACAATGCCAATTCGACGATTTCTTTCTCGGCGTCGCGCTGCAGTTGTATTTGCGCGCGTCGCAGGGCCTCGACCGCCTCGCTCAGCAGCGCCTTCAATGATTCGATCTTCTCCGCGGCCGCGTCAAAACCCGCCTTTTCACCCTTGTTGAAGCCACGAATATAGGCCTGGGTTTCGATTTCAGCGCGGGATTGTCCGGCAAGGCCGGGCGGCAGCGTGTCGGCCGGCGGAAAGTGCCGCCAGGCGGCATCGCCGCCATCGCGCACAAAGCCCCGGCTGGGAGCGTGCGCAACATTCCCGCCCCCGCTCCGGCGGGAATCGGCACCGTCAAGCGGTATTTCCGGAAAGTAATGCAGTTGAAAAGCGTTTTCCTGGCTCAATGACAGGCTCTCCCCCGGGTCAGGCGACAAATTCCTCTCCTCTTCTTCCGCCGATGATCAGCTCTCCCTTGGCTTCCATCTCCTGAATGATGGCGGTGATTTTTTGCTGCGCATCGGAGACATCCTTCATGCGCACCGGCCCCAGGTTGGCCATCTCTTCTTTCAACATTTCACCGGCGCGGGCCGACATGTTGTGATAGATTTTCGTTTTCACTTCCTGTGAAGCCGCCTTGAGCGCCGTTGCCAATTCAGCCGTTTCGACCTTGCGCAGCACCTTCTGAAAACCGCGATCGTCGACCAGGACCAGATCCTCGAAAACGAACATCATCTGTTTGATCTGGGCCGCAAGTTCGGGCGCGCTTTCTTCGATTTCAGTCAAAATCAATTGGCTGGCCTGCTCGTCGCTCTGGTTCAGGATCTCCGCCAGGCGCTCGACGCCGCCGGTCAGGTGCGTGACGGAGGTATCCTTGTTCTTCAGTATCTCCTCGAACACGCAGTTGATTTCCGTCACCATGCCGGCGCTGACCTTGTCCAGCCCGGCGATCCGAATGGCCACCTCCGCCTTGAGCTCATCCGGCATTTTCGACAGGATGACGCTGGCCACGGCGGTTTCGAGGTGGACCAGGACGATGGCGATGGTCTGCGGATGCTCGTCTTTGATCAACCCTAAGAGTTGGTCCGGCGCCAGGGACAGCACCGCCTTGAGATTCGAGCCCTCGGCCGTTTCTTTGGCGTCGTTGACTCGTTGGGCCGGGCCCGGGCCGTGACTTCCGCCGCCCACCCCCCGGTTGCGGGACTGCGTTATTTTCTGCACGAATTCCTGGGCGACTTTTTCGACCAGCACCGGCGCCACCGGACCCATCTGTTTCAGGTGGCTGTGAATGAGAGTGCGTTCGGTGTCGTTTAAGCCGCCGATGATTTTCCGCGCAGCCTCCTTGTCCAGAGACTGGATCAGGATGGCGACCTTGAGTGAGCCGGGCAGATTGCTCGCATTCATACGTCTAACTTTCTTTTAACCAGTCGCGCATCACGTCCGTGGAGGCATCGCCTTCAGCCGTCAACAAACGATTGATCTCTTCGCGGTAAGGCATGCCGGCCGCGGTCCCGCCGAATTCACGCTCGATCTCACCGACGGTCTTCGGCAGTTGCTGAAGCAGTTCGATCCCGCCGCCGGTGCCGGAGGTCAACCAGCGGGTGATCGGCCGCACCACGAACAGGAAAGAGAGCAGTAAAAAGATGCCCAGAAGCGTGTATTTGAGCGCACCGGCATAGGGCCTTATACGTTCGGCCCAGCCGGGCGGTGTTTTATCTTCCGGCACGGGCGCCGCCTTTTCGGCCTGGAAGGCGATATTGACCACTTCGACGGTGTCGCCGCGGTCGGCATCGAAGTTAATTGCCCCTTTGACGATCTTCTCCAGCTGCGCCATTTCTTCCGCCGTGCGGGGAACGTACTTGGCCTCGCGGCCGGCGGCCGGCTTTTCCGGCGGCAGGTAATTTCCATCGACGATCACGGCCACCGACACGCGCTTGATCCGCGCCGCGGGCTCGATCGTGTGGCTGGTGAGCTTGCCGATCTCGTAGTTGACCGTGCGGTCGTTTTTTTCGAACTCGGACGTGCCGCCGCCGGTGCCCGAAGCCCCTTTGGCGACATTGGATCTCACCCCCGGGATACCGGCCGGCAGCGCCGCCGGCTCGCCCGACTTTTCCTGCAGCATCTGTTCGCTGCGGATCACCCGGTTGTCGGGATAAAACCGCTCCTCGGTCATTTCCTGCCGCTTGAAATCGAGCGCGCAGGAAAGCCGCACGATGGCCTTGTCCCGGCCGAGGGCTTTTTCGAGCATTGACTTGATCCGGCCCTCCAGGTTGCGTTCCAGGCTTTCCTGGTAATCGAGCTGGTCGGAGCTGAGCCGCGTGGCCTCCGAACGGTCCGAAAAACCGGCCAGCAGCTTGCCGGAGGTGTCCACCACGGTGACGTTCTCGGGCTTGAGGCGCGAAACGCTCGAGGACACCAGGTGCACGACGGCCTGAATCTGGTCGGCCGTCAGCCACTTGCCGCGCCGCAGTTTCAACACCACCGAGGCGGTCGCCGGCTCTTCCTGGTCGATAAACAGCGATTTGGTCGACATGACGATGTGGACCCGGCAACTCTCGACTTCCGCTATGCGGTTGATGGTGCGCGACAACTCACCCTGCAGGGCGCGCTGGTAATTGACGTTCTGGACGAACTCGGTCATGCCGAGCTTGGTATTGTCGAACACCTCGAACCCGACGCCGCCGCCCTGGGGCAGCCCTTTCGAGGCCAGCGACAGGCGGCATTCGTGGACGCGGTCGGCCGGGACCTCGATACCGGCGCCGTTCTCCGTGACCCGATAGGCGATCCGCTGCTCCTTGAGGTAATTCAGGATCTCACCGGCATCTTCCGGTGCGAGATTGGCGTAGAGATTGCGGAAATCCGGCTTTCCGGTCCAGGCCATCAGCAGGACAAAGCCGGCAATCGTGCCGACGACCATGATCACCAGGGAGATTTTCTTGGCCGGGCTGAGACTCGCCAGCAGGTTCCTGAATTGAAGGCCCGCGTTGTTCAATGCCATCTACTGCTCTCCTTCACCACGACCGGTTAGACCTGCATATGCATGATTTCCTGGTAGGCGGCAACGATCTTGTTGCGGACCTGCATCAGCATCTGGAAGGACACATCGGCCTCTTCCATGGCAATCATGGTTTGGTGAAGATCACCGCTTTTACCGACGGCCAGAGCCTGGATCTCGCTGTCGGCCCGTTCCTGGAGGCGGTTGGTGGAATCGAACATCTCCCGCATGGCCTCTCCGAAAGAGGGTGCGGATGAGCCTGCCGTCGGTGGTTGACCCGCGGCGCCCATCGTCCGAACGGGCGGCAGCGAGCCTATGGCGTCAATTTTCATTTTTACCTGCCTATCTCCAGCGCTCTCAGCGCCATGCTCTTGGTGGCCTTGATGGCGGTCACGTTGGCTTCGTAACTGCGGGTGGCCGTAATCATGTTGACCATTTCTTCCATCAAATTGATTTTGGGAACCAGCACGTAGCCCGACTCGTCGGCATCCGGGTGGCGCGGGTCGTATTTCTTTTGAAAAGGATCCGGGTCCTCGACGACACCGGCGATCCGGACCTCGGACCGCTCGCCGCCGCGGGCGTTATCCAGGGCCCTTTTAAACGAGCCTCGGGACTGGACCGCGGCAAATACGGCATCCTTGCGCCGGTAGGGACCGCCGTCGGCCGTGCGCGTGGTGTCGATGTTGGCCAGGTTGCTGGAAATCAGGCTCATCCGCAGCCGCTGCGCGGCGAGCCCGGTCGAACTGGTGTGAAGCGATCCGAAAAAATCCATCGTTACTTGCCTCCATTGCCGCCGATGATGGCGGACTTGAGTGCTTGAAATTTCTGCTGAAGGATTTGGGCGGCGGCGTTGTACAACAGATTGTTTTCCGCCAGGTCGGCCATCGCCCGATCGATGTCCACCGTGTTACCGTCGCCGCGCAAGGTAAATTGGGGGGCGTCGTCCCGGCGCACGGTTCCGCGAACTTCGGCCGCCGTGGCGGCCGGCAGGTGCCCCGACCGGGTGCGCTGCATCTGCAGGCGTCCGGGGTCAGCCGCAAATTTTTCCATTTCCCGCTCGACCTCGACGTGAAACGCCTTGAAGTTCGGCGTATCGGCATTGGCGATGTTCGACACGATGACGTTGTGGTTGGACGAACGCACATTGAGCGCGCGGCTCAACAGGTCGATCGACTTGCCGCCCAGTTTGAATGCTTCCATGATGCGTCTCCTTGCTCCAGGCTGTCCGTAGTAAAGCAAAATCCATACCAGTGGAGCGCCGCCGCGGGCCGCTGCACCGTCAACCGGCGCGGCGGCAGACCTCGGTGTTTGCCGCGCGGTATTCTTTGAGTTTGTTGCGCAGGGTGCGGATGCTGATTCCCAGCATTTCGGCCGCCTGGGAGCGGCTTGCATTGACCGATTGCAGAGTGGTCAGGATCAACTTGCGTTCCATGTCCCTGACCGTCACTCCCGCCCGCAGGCAAGCCCCCCGCGCGGGCTCAGCCGCCAGGCCGCCGCCTTCGAGAATCAGGTCCTGCGGTTTGATTTCGGCACCGGTGCCCATCAGGATCGCGCGCTCGACGGTGTTCTCCAGCTCACGGACGTTCCCCGGCCAGCTGTGGCCTTGCAAGCGCTCCATGGCCGCCGTGGACACCGCCGCCGCCCGGTTGTTCAACCGGCCGTATGTTTCGCAGAAATGCTGCACCAGCAATTGGATATCTTCTCTTCGCTCCCTGAGGGGCGGTATCTTGAGCGGCACGACATTGACACGGTAGAAGAGGTCCGCGCGGAACTTGCCGGCCGCAACGGCCGTCCTGAGATCGATGTTGCAGACGGCGATCACGCGCGCCTGCATCGCCACCGGGCGGTTGCCGCCGATGCGCTCGACCTGACGTTCCTGCAGCACCCGCAGCAGTTTGGCCTGCAGCGCCGGCGACATTTCACTGATTTCATCCAGAACGACGGTCCCGCGCCCGGCGGCTTCGAATTTGCCGATTTTGCAGGCCACAGCGCCGGTGAAGGCCCCTTTTTCGTGCCCGAAGAGTTCACTCTCGGCCAGCGTGTCCGGCAGGGCCGCGCAGTTGACCGCCACATACGGTTCGTCGGCCCGGCCGCCCCGTTCATGGATGAAGCGCGCCAGAAGCTCCTTGCCGGTCCCGCTCTCGCCTTGAATCAGCACGGTGGCCGAGGCGGCGGCGATGTTGGCGGCCACTTCCAAAAGGTTGAGAAACCCGGGGTCACGGGTGACGATGCGCCGCCCGGCCGCCGGTGAACCGCGCTCCGGCCGGTTTGTCGGCCCGGCCGCAGACACGATGCCGGCGCGGCCGATGGCCAGTCGCAGCGCTTCGCTCGAAAACGGCTTGAGCAGGTAGTCGCTGGCCCCGCCCTGCATGGCTTCCACCGCATTCTGCACCGAACCGTAACCGGTGATGACGATAACCGGAACCTGCGGCGCGGCCTGCCTGATTTCACTCAGCAGCTGCAACCCGCTCATCCGGGGCAGCCGCATATCCGTTACGACCAGGTTGAAGCGCTCGTTTCTGAACTTGTCCAACGCCTCGCGCCCATCGACCGCGCTGTCGACCGCATAACCGCTGCAGTCAAGCGTCCGCAGCAGCATGTCGCGTACGGCGGGATCATCCTCGACGATCAAAATCGATGGCTTTTGCATGGGGTCGAACCATTGGATACGGCCTGGGCCTGACGCTTTTTTCAAAGCGCAGGCGACCAAGAAAACAGCGCGAGAGATACCAACCCCTCACAGCCGGCATTAGTCGACGGCTAAGAACCTCTTCAAGTTTCGTGCCATCCGTCTCGATGCGCCCCCAGAGCTTCGGGGCAACCCGCTAACCGGTTCACTTCTTCTCAAGTGCCTGCCGCTCTAAACACCCGCGGCACCCGTGACCGGGCGCGGCGCCGGATTCGAAACCTTTTATCGCCGGCCGGCATCGCCCCCCGCGCCGTTAAAGGCGCAGGCCTCGTCAAATATCGCCGCTGTCCACGTCAGGTCCTTGACGCCCGCCGAAGGGCCGCGCCGAATGTCTTGCCGGAATATCCGCATGATGGCAGGTGAGGGTCCCGGCAAAAAACAATTCCAGATCCTGCTTGGCTTTTGACCCGTCTACCGCGTTACATCCACCGCCACGTATAGCGATATGCGCCGCTGGATGTGCCTTGCAGACGGGCCAATATCCGGCGCAAGCTTTTGGAATTATTTCTGACCGTGACCCTGAGTCGTGAAGCAAAAACGCGATGCGCGTCATCTGGGTAGCCGGTTATCGATCGGTCGAAAAGATGCGGAAATTCGAGGGGTCAAACGGTTGGATTACGGCGCACGGGTGTTGGTGAGATGATGTGAAGGCCGGATGTTGCCGTTCGAAAAAAAAATCATTAAAAAGAAGCCTGCTGTTTCACTTGCCCCGGGGCCCGGTTCGGGTGCTCTTACTTCCTTTTGACTCTCTTTTCGCCGTTGACTCCGCCCCTCTTCCTGCCCGTCACACCGGTTCCGGCTCGAGGCGGTGGCGCTTGATCTTTTCGACGAGCGTCGTGCGGTTGAGTTGCAGGAGTTTGGCCGCCTGGTTTTTGACCCACTTGGTCTTTTCCAGGGTTTTGACGATCAGCGCCTTTTCGAACTCGGTGACGGCGGTGTTCAGGGACAAGCCCTCGTCGGTGAAATCGACCGGCGGCACCGGCAGGCCGGCCGGCGACGCGCCCTTCATCTTGCCGGGTAAATCCCGGGCGGTGATGCACCCTTCACCCTTGAGAACGACGATTCTTTCGATCATGTTTTTCAGTTCCCGGACATTTCCGGGCCAGGGGTGATTCAGCAGGACCTGGAGCGCGTCTTGCGTCACCCCGTCGATCGATCGGTTGTTCCGGCCATTGAAGTCCTTCAGGAATTCGGCCACCAGCAACGGGATGTCCGCGCGGCGCTGGCGCAATGCCGGCAGTTGAATCGGGATCACGAACAGCCGGTAGAACAAATCCTCGCGAAAGGCCCCTTTTTGAACTTCCTCGTCGAGGTCCCGGTGGGTGGCGGCCACGATACGCACATCGACCTTGATGGTCCGCGTGCCGCCGACCGGCTCGAACTCGCCCTCTTCCAGGACTTTCAGGAGTTTCACCTGGAGGTCCGGGCTCATATCGCCGATTTCGTCCAGAAAAAGGGTGCCGCCGTGCGCCCGCTCGAATTTTCCGACCTTGTTGGCCGTCGCCCCCGTGAAAGATCCCTTGACGTGCCCGAACAGCTCGCTTTCGAGCAGGTTCTCGGGGATGGCCCCGCAGTTGATGGCGATGAAAGGCTTGTCCTTGCGGTGCGAACAGCCGTGAATGGCCTTGGCCGCCAGCCCCTTGCCGGTGCCGGTTTCCCCGCTGATTAAAACGGTGCTGTCCGAGTCGGCCACCTTTTGAATCAGCTCGAAAACCGTTTGCATGGCCTCACTCGCACCGGTGATGCCCAGAAAGCCCGCCGGTTTGAGGCTGTCTGCGGCCAGGCGGCCCTCGCGCGGTCGGGTGTCGTCTTCAACGGCAATGGCGTCAACAGCGGCTGTGTTCAGCAAATCACCCTCCTCCACATATCCTGTTTAATCGTCAGCTCGAGCCGGTGCGCTCGTCGAACTATGGGTTCAGAGCAAGGAGCGTGCCACCGCCGGGAGGCTTTAAGATCCTGACGTGACGCTATTTTTTAGGATCGACGGCTTCGAAAGAGCGAAAAAACAAGATGTGTTCACTTGCAGAATCCGGATACACCACATTTTGGTATTGACACTCGATGATGAAATTCTTGGTAAAAAGAGAATCGCAGGCCCACCCCGCCCCGTTGCCTATCCGGTTCACATACCCCACTTCTTGAAAGGCCCCTGCCAGAGGCAAATTGTTTGCAGAATGCGAAAAATGCAAAATGCCCCCGCCCCCTGCAGCTGGACCCAAACGAGTATTTCAAGCCTAAGGTTCTGTAATTTTATATATTTATAGCACTTGGGCTGACACTTTTATCGCAATCGCCATTTGGAAGCCTTTCAACGGTGTCGTGATGGCGCTTTCGCTGGAATCGGGCCGAAATACCCGTAAATTATGGCTATTGAATGTATTACATTTTATTTACATTGAATTTAAATTCTCGCAAAATGCAAAAATCTTGACCTGCTTCACAGGAACCCTCACTTCCCGTTCTATATAGTGGCTGAACGGAAACCCTTTCCTCCCTCTCCCTTGAGGGGGGAGGGCCGGGGTGGGGGTGTATGAAATTAAGCAATCATATCCCC
>JBAPSB010000148.1:0-11319 GCA_049281435.1 Desulfobacterales bacterium | reverse complement strand
GGAGGCCCGCCGGCCGGGAACCGCCACGATCATGGCGCGGGCAACCGATACCGACGGACTGCGGCAGCCCGATACGGCCTGCTGGAATTTTCTGGGATACGGCACAAACGGTATTCGTGAGCATGCGATCGAGGTGACGATAACCAGTACCTGATGTCGGCGTCTGGCGCCGCTCGCGTCAAGAGCCGCACTGCACCTTCAAGATTTGTTTTTAAAGGGGCGCGAGCTTTGATTTAAACTGCCTCCATGAGGCGGAAATGACCGAACCAAAAAATTATATCGTTGTCGGCGGCAGTTCGGGGATAGGCTTCGAACTCACTCGCCGGCTGAATGACGACGGTCACAACGTCGTCGTTTTATCGCGCTCACCCGGGCATTTGGACGAACTGACCGGGATTCGCCACGTTCCCTTTGATGTCACCCGGGACAGTTTTCCAGCCGGCGAACTGCCCGACCAGCTCAATGGATTGGTATATTGCCCCGGCAGCATTCGCCTGAAGCCCTTTGCGCGACTTACAGCCGAGGATTTTCTCGAAGATTTTCGGATCAACCTGCTGGGGGCGGTCGCGGTGATCAACGGCTGTTTAAGCTCACTGAAAAAGGCCGACCCAGCGGCGGCGATTGTTTTGTTCAGCACCGTGGCCGTCGGGACCGGCATGCCATTTCACGCGTCCATCGCCAGCGCGAAAGGGGCGGTGGAAGGGCTGACACGCTCTCTGGCGGCAGAGTTTGCACCGCGCATCCGGGTCAATGCCATTGCCCCATCATTGACCGATACACCGCTGGCCATAGCGCTGCTGGCGGACGAGGGCAAGCGCACGGCCGCGGCCGACCGCCATCCCTTAAAGCGAACCGGCACCCCGCAGGAACTCGCCGGCATCGCCCACTTCTTGTTGAGCGACTCGGCATCCTGGATAACCGGCCAGGTCATTTCCGTCGACGGCGGCATGGGAGCGGTGCGAACTTTCAAATAGACCTTTTACAAAGTATAGATCAAAGCTTTAAAAGGGTCTTATCCATCAACCTTTGAACCTTAAACCCTTGACCTTAAACCTTTTTTGCGTTTACTCGTTCTCGCTCAAGACAGACGAGTCACCTCACGGAGGACACTTCCACCGGCTCTGGTCCGCCTATGCCTTTTTGGTCCCCAATCCCCGCATGATAAGCTGGCAGGTCTTGCTCTCCGGAGACATGATCAGGCCAACGCCGAGCATCAGAAGGGGCACGGCAAAAACAAACCCCACCACCGGCAGGATGACAAGGCCAATGCTCAGCAGCAGAAATGAAAGAACGATAAATACGATACCCACGGTTTTGCTCGAAAAACGTTCATTCTGACAATCGGTTCTGTCCATAATTCCTCGCTTTTGGTCTACAGGGTTTAATGAGACAAGCGGCTCAGCTAGCCGGCAGAAACCATATTTATATTCAAAAATAACCACGCCCAAGGTCTTCACAAGGGGCCAGGCACCCTCTCGAGTGTATACAGACGTTACTTGATAGAGGTCTATTTCTTTTGCCCCCACACGGCATATACTGGATCGGAAAACGACAGGTCAGGGTAATACTCATCGGTGTGCGGACGGGGCAGCCCGCGGACCGAGTAGGTGTGCAGGTCCGTAAATCCGCCCGAGTGCATGAAATATTCCGAAACCAGGCCCATGCGCTCGAAATCATGCAACTCTTGCCAGATACGGATCGCTTTGGGCGGAAACCAGCGATTGGAAAAGGTGACGACGAAATGCCCCCCCGGACGCAGCACCCGCGCGACTTCCTTGAACATAGCGACAGGATCGGTCAGGTATTCGACCGATACGGTGTTCAGCACTACCTCGAACGCCTCGCTTTCATAGGGCAGGACCTTGTTGACATTGAGATCCTGAACCGTGAAATCGGTCAATTGACGGTTGCCTTTCAGCTCTTCGGCGTTTAACCCCAGCCCGGCGAGCCGCGCTATTTTAGCGGTCGTCGGGACGTGTGACTGCCAGCTGCTCATCAGGTCCAGCACGCGCATCCCATCGGTGAGAAACCGTCCGTAGGTGTTGCGCACCATTTCGATGGCGGTATCGTCGATGTGATGAACGAAGCGGGGGCGCTCGTAAAACCGGTCATCGGGTCGTTCATCCTGGCGCTCGAACGGGTTGCCGGCGAAAAAATCCGTGGCCTGTTCCCGCCAGCGGGCCTGCATGCCGATGACGTCGGTCAGAGTTTCAATCCAGTCGACGCTGGTCCCGCCGCGTTCGACGGCCTTGTTCGTGACCTGACCGACCAGACACGAAAGCTGCAGCGCCTTTCCGGCCACGGGATGATTGAAATCGACGGTTAAATTGCCATTGTTGACGCCGACGCAGCGAAACGGCTGAATGTTGGCCTTGAAGACGCCGGCTATGCCGCTCAATAAACCCTGCGGATAGAAGCGTCCGACTTGGGGGCCTGCGAGCCGCTGAAGCTTGGGGCTGATGTCGAATTGCGCTGTTTTTACGGTAAACAGCTTCTGGTTGTCGTAAGATGGCACCGTTTTTCCGGCTTCCAGCTCCACGTCGACAGATTCGCCGGCTTCCCTGCCCATCAGCGACTTGATCAGGGCCGGCGGGAAATAGTCGCGCCAGATGTTCATGTTGTTGGCCTGATAGCAGTCCGTGTGACAGGCGGCCTCACTTTTCCAGCGCAGGTTGAAAAAAATGTCCACCAGACTGTCGCGGTTTATTTTGCTCATTTGACACCCCTTCGCTCTTGTTGCTTCCCCCGACCGGCGAAGCGAATTTGGATATGCTGACATGATTCGGACATCCGATAAGCGCCCGAAAACAATTCCGTATATTTATAAAATAAATACTCGGGATCAACGTGCAACAAGAAGAGATTTGGATCTTTATGACAGGTAAAACCTATAAGAATGTTCCGCAGCGAATTTGAAACCGGAGACGTAGCCCGGCTACGTCGAGGATTTCAAATGAGTGAGAACGCCGGCCTGGGCCAACAAGCGCACCATTTTGGCAGGCGTTATCTCAAGTCCTTGCGCTTTTTCATTGAGAAACCGGGGCAGTTTCCGATCCAGAAATGAGCAATTTTGCGCAAGTTCAAGGAAAGCGGGGGGAAATAGCGCGGAGGCATACTTTCTGTATGCCGCACAAGCGATTCCCACCGTTTGACGCCGAAATTGCGCAAAAGGGCCATTTCTGGACGGAAACTCAGGAGAGCGAGAGCAAGTACGACCTCAAATTCGCCTGCTGGCTCGTCAGGGAGAATTTCCGGCGCAGGTTTTTCCGGTGGAAATTGACCGTGGTTTCGGCGATGTGGAGAATGCCGGCGATTTCCTTGCTGGTTTTGCCGTCCTTGACCAGGCCGGCCACCTGCATCTCCTGGGGTGTCAGCATGATTTTGGCATTGGTGAAGGACTGGAGCAGGGGGGAGATGATATCGTTCAAGTGAGTTTCGATAATTTCGACCAGCGTTTTTTCGCGGGGTTTCAGACGGGCGTTTTTCAATTTGGCGACATAGGGCAAGATCAGGTCCTTGACGTTGGTCAGGACTTTTTGCTCCAACTCGTTCTTGTCTTCTTCGCGTTGCTTCAGAAGCACCTTCAAGGCGATATTGGTCTCTTCCAGGTTCTGTTTCTGGTCGAAAAGTGCATCCTGGCTTTTCTTGAGGGCCTCCTCCGCCAGTTTCAACGCCGTGATTTCTTCGTGGCTGACGACCACCCGCACGGGCCTGGCACCGGCCATGCGGACGGCCCGCATGTAGTACCAATGGCGTCCCTCCGGCGTGTGGCAGGGATAGTCATGCAGAAACTCCTGCAGGCCGCCGCCGATAACGGCCCGGATGCCTGCAGCCACTGCCGCGGCGTCCGCGGCGTCCGGACCCGTGGTAGCGTCGCAGACGGCCAGGTAATTGACGCCCCGGTCATCGTAGGTGGGCGGCAGGCCGCTCTGAAGCGCATATTTGTGCCAGGCGGTGTTGGTTTCCAGAATCACCCCGTTCTCGTCGATAATGGCGATATGGGCCGAAAGGGAATTCAAGACCGTCCGCGCCAGCTCGGCCTCGAAATCGACCCGGAGTTCACAGTCGTTTTTAGCGGAAGCTGCCACTGTCATCACCTCCTGGTGGGTCGGATCCAGCCGGAGAAACAAGCCGATTCTCCAGCGCTCGATCGCGTATGGTGAGCAAAAGGGCTCGTCGGGAAAGAATCTATTCGTTTAGAAGTTGTTTGTAAAGCCGCCGGGGCAAATAGGGTACCGGTTGATTTTTGTGCGCTTTCGTGGTTGATACATAGCTGTCACATTGTTTTCAGCGGCAAATTCCGGCCTCCGGCGCGTCGTTTTCAGGCATTGAGTCGACCCAATGTTCAGGGGTGCCCTGATGTGATAATCGACGATATCTTTTCACTCAATAAACTCGACCAACCCAATAAACTCAATAAACCCAATAAACCCAATGAACGCAATAACCCCAGTCCCTCAACCAAAGGGCCCAAGCGAATCAACTGACTCAACGAACATGCCGCCCGGAGGACAAGAAATCATAGAGCTGATGAATAAGCGCGGGTATACATCCCGGGTTCTGACCGCCTTCGTGCGGTGGTTCGACGCCGAGGCGGGGGCCGAGGTTCTGCCCGCGGTTGAGCAGAAAGAGGTGGACTGGCTGCGGATCATACCGCTTATTTTCCTGCACCTCGGCTGCCTGGCCGTATTTTGGGTCGGTTGGAGCTGGACGGCTCTCAGCGTATTTCTGGCCCTCTATTTTATCCGTATGTTTGCCATAACCGGTTTTTACCACCGGTATTTCTCGCACAAAGCCTTCAGGACCGGCAGAGCATGGCAATTTGTCTTTGCCGTGATGGGCAATGCGTCCGTTCAGCGCGGTCCGCTGTGGTGGGCCGCGCACCATCGCCACCACCATCGCTACACCGACCTGGAACAGGATGTTCATTCGCCCGCCCGGCATGGGTTCTGGTGGAGCCACATCGGTTGGATGACCTCGAAAGCGAACTTCCCCACCAGAATGAACTATGTCAAGGACTGGGCGAGATATCCCGAACTGCGCTGGCTGAACCGTTTCGACACGGTGATTCCCATCCTGCTGGCGGTGTCTCTGTTCGCTTTCGGTGAAATGCTCGACCGTTTTGCCCCTTATCTCGGGACCAACGGATGGCAACTGCTGGTGTGGGGGTTCTTTATTTCCACCACTGTGCTGCTGCACGCCACGGTGACAATCAACTCCTTCGATCACATTTATGGAACGCGGCGGTTCGATACCCCCGACACCAGTCGCAACAACGCTCTTTTGTCGATTCTGACGCTCGGAGAAGGCTGGCATAACAATCATCATCACTATGCGGTGGCCGCCCGCCAGGGATTTTACTGGTGGGAGGTCGATAGCACGTTTTATCTGCTGGTGCTGATGTCCTGGCTCGGCATCATCCGGGATCTTCGCCCCGTGCCGGAGCATATTCTCAACTCCGGCCGCAGAGAGGTCGTCACATGAAGATCGCCGTTATCGGTTCCGGTATTTCGGGCATGACCGCCGCCTACCTGTTGAGCGAGGATCACGAGGTGGTGCTTTTTGAAGCCAACGACTACATCGGCGGGCACACCAACACGGCGGACGTCACGTTGAACGGTCACCAATATCCAGTGGATACGGGGTTTATCGTGTTCAACGCCAAGACCTACACCAACTTCATCAAGCTGATGAAACGCCTGGGGGTCGCCTGGCAGAATTCAGTCATGAGTTTCAGCGTCCAATGTGAAAAAACCGGTCTGGAATTCAGCCCCAGCACGCTCAATTCCCTGTTCATTCAACGGCGCAACCTGTTCAGGCCGGCCTTTTATCGCATGCTCTGGGATGTCAGCCGGTTTAAACGGGATGCCGAAGTGCTCCTGATGACAAAGGATTATTCCCTGACGCTTTCGGACTACCTGACGCAAAAAGGGTACTCGCAAGGATTCGTGCAGCACTTCATCATTCCGATGGGCGAGGCGATCTGGTCGGCCGATCCGGTGACATTCAACCGGTTTCCGGTGCGGTATTTCGCCGAATTCTTTAAAAACCACGGGTTCCTGAACATCAAAGACCAGCCCCAGTGGCTCACGATCACCGGCGGCTCGCGGCAGTACATCCCGCCGCTGACGCGGCCCTACCGTGACCGGATCCGCATCGGCTGTCCGGTTGCCGCCGTCCGGCGCCGCTCGGACAGCGTGGAGGTCCAGCCGGCGAGCCAGCCTGCTGAAAAATTCGACCAGGTCGTGATTGCCACCCACAGCGACCAGGCCTTGAAGCTGCTCGCGGATCCCACGGATGCGGAGACCAAGATTCTCGGGGCCGTTCCCTACCAGGAGAACACCGCGGTCCTGCACTCCGATGAATCGCTGCTGCCCAGCAAGAGGGCGGCCTGGGCGGGTTGGAATTATCACATTCCAAAAAAGGACCTCGGCCGGGTGGCCGTCACCTACGACATGAACATTTTGCAAAGCATCGCCGCGCCGCGGGAGCTGTGCGTCTCACTTAACCTTGCCCAAACCATCGATCCGGACAAAATCTACAAACAGATGACGTATCATCATCCGGTGTACAATCCCGAAAGCCTAGCCGCCCGGCACAGTCACGCGCTTATCAGCGGGGTGGAGCGCACCCACTTCTGCGGGGCTTACTGGGGTTACGGATTTCACGAAGACGGGGTGAAAAGTGCACTGGAGGTGTGCCAGCGGTTTGGAAAACACCTTTAGTGTTGCATTCCTTATTCAGCAATTGCCCGTATCAATTCGGGTCTTCGAATCACAGACTCAACTGACTCAACCGACCAAACCGACTCAATCCCGCGGCAGCGGGACCAAACGGGCTAACCCACAAACGGGCTCAACCGGGGCTAAACGGGCTCAACCATCTTAAATTCGTCCTGGCGCAACCATGAAGAGCTGCATCTACGAAGGCACCATCCGCCATAGACGCTATCGGCCGCGACCTAATATTTTTCGATACCGCCTGTTTTTCATGTTTCTCGATTTGTCCGAGTTGCCGGCCGTTTTCCGGCTCCATCCCCTGTGGTCGAACGAACAGCCGAACGCGGCCAGCTTTCGCCGCCGGGATCATTTCGGCGATCCCCAGCTGCCCCTCGACCAGGCCGTGCGCAATCTGGTCGAAGAGCGGCTCGGCCGCCGGCCGCAGGGCCCCATCCGCCTGCTGACCCACCTCAGATATTTCGGGTATTGCTTCAACCCGGCCAGTTTCTATTACTGCTACGATCGGGCGGACTCGCGCCTCGAGACGATCGTCGTCGAGATTCACAACACCCCGTGGCAAGAGAAATATTGCTACGTGCTGGGCCGGAAGCAAAATGACCATCCCCTTGCGAACTGGCGGCGCCATCGTTTTGCCAAGGTTTTTCATGTGTCGCCCTTCATTCACATGGACATTGATTACGACTGGCGGTTCTGCGAGCCGGGAAAGGTCATCCGGGTCCACATGATCGACAAGGAAGGCGGCCGGATTCTGTTCGACGCCAGCTTGGCGCTCGAGCGGCGCCCGATCGATCGCGCGGCTTTGAGCCGGGTTCTGATCCTGTATCCGTTGATGACCCTCAAAGTGACGGCCATGATTTACTGGCAGGCGCTGCGGCTGCTGATTAAAAAGACACCGTTTTTTGAACATCCCGCAAGCGGCGGCAGGGGCTGAACGCAGAAAGGAGAGCTATCCATGACAGAGTTGATCGCTCCGGCCAAAGTGCCTGCTTTCGGCACGCTCGCGGAGCGGCCGGTCGACCGGGTCAGCCGCCGCATCTTTTTTGCGCTGTTGGGCAAGATCCGCAAGGGACGTCTTCTTCTCTTTGAAAACGGTCGGCGGCATGTCTTCGGAGAACGCGGTCCCACTGGCCTGGGCGCGGAAATCCAGGTGCGGCACCCCCGGTTTTACTCCCGTGCGATTCTGGGCGGCAGCATCGGCGCGGGCGAGGCCTTTATGGCCGGATGGTGGTCGGCAGACGATTTAACAACCGTCATCCGTATCGTGATTCAGAACCAGCAAGTGTTCAAAGACATGGACAAGGGGTTGTCGCGGGTGATGGAGCCGCTGCACAGGTGGGCCCACACGCTGAACCAGAACACCCGCTCGGGCAGCCGCCGGAACATCGGGGCCCATTACGATCTGAGCAACGAATTCTACGCGCTTTTCCTGGATGAGACCATGACGTATTCCTGTGGCCTGTTCGAGACAGGCGACAGCACGCTCACCGAGGCATCGGTGGCGAAATATGACCGGATCTGCCGCAAGCTCGGGCTCGCCGCTGGCGACAGGGTCCTTGAAATCGGAACCGGTTGGGGCGGTTTCGCCGTCCATGCCATTCTTCACTACGGGGTGAGGGTCACCACGACGACCATATCCGACCGGCAGTACGACTACGCAAAAGAGCGGTTCAAAAGCGCTGGGATTGCGGACCGCGTCCAACTGTTAAGAAAAGACTACCGCGACCTGCGCGGCCGCTATGACAAACTGGTGTCCATCGAAATGATCGAGGCGGTCGGTTACCAGTACCTTAAGACCTTTTTCAACAGCTGCAGCCGGCTGCTCGAAAAAGACGGCCTGATGGCCCTGCAGGCCATTACCATTTCCGACCAGGCGTTCGAGCACCACAAGCGGTCGGCGGACTTCATCAAACGCTATATCTTTCCCGGCAGCTGCATCCCCTCGATTGCGGCCATCGGAAACGCCATCGCCCGCGGCACGGACTTGCGGCTCGTCCACCTCGAAGATATCACCGTCAATTATCCGCGCACACTTAGGGAGTGGCGGCGGCGATTTTTTGCGCATATCGGCGAGATTCGGAGAATGGGGTTTTCGGAGGCCTTCATCCGCATGTGGGAATTCTACCTGTGCTACTGCGAGGCGGGCTTCGCCGAGCGCTATCTCGGCGACGTCCAGATGCTGTTTGCCAAGCCGATGCGGCGCGAAAACATCTAACCGAATTTTTTGCTTTCCACCCGAGAAGGCGGAAAGCAAAAGATTTAATACGTTTTCGGCGTGCTCAGCTTCTCTGCGGTGAAGATCAATATCAAACTTGACCACTAAGCAAAATTAAGGATCATGCTGTCCAGGGCGATATAGGTCTTGTAGGTCAGCCCGGCTTCCCTGGCCACATAGCCGGGTACGACGACGCCCGAGTCGAACTGGGCGTAGTCGGCAAAGGTGCGGCCGTCGATGCGCACCTTCATGCCGCCGGTCGGCGCTTTAAGGGGCACGAGCGCATAGACGTTGCGAAACTTTTGGCCGATCTCCGGCCGCCCCATTTTCTCGGCTTTGCCGCCGATGTCGACTTCCAGATAATGCCGGGCGCTCTTGTCGATGTTTTCTTCGTATTCCGCACCGATGGTGATCAGGATGTCATCTATCTCGGTATTCATTTTCTTATTCTCCCGATAAGGTTTTAGAGTGCTCATCCACGAATAGCATGTTTCGGCCCCGGGCGCTGTCTTCGCTTCCTACCGCCGGCACGGCCCCGTTACGCGTGCCGCCGGCCCGCGGAGCCCCTGGCCCGGAACCGAAACTATGCCATCAGTGCAAGGGCGTTAAAAGGAAATAAGGCCTTTCCCCATAGCCCTGGTGATCATTCGATCCTCATCAGCCAGCGGATGGCCTGCGCCAGCATGAAGGCCGCCGCCAGGCCGCCGGTCCACAAGGCCAGAAACCACGCCCACTGCCGGTGTTTTTCAGTAAGTCGCTTCATGGCTCGTTTTGCCCCTGAAGACATAGTAGCAGTAGCCGGTGTAGGTGAGGATCAACGGCAGCATGATCAGGGTGCCGACCAGCATCAGGGACTGGGACTCCGGCGCCGCCGCCGCCTGCCAGATCGTAATGTCGAAAGGAACGATCCAGGGCCACAGGCTGATTCCAAGGCCGATGTAGTTCAGCACGAAGAGTCCGATGCTCAGCAGAAAGGGCCGGTACTCGCGGTTTGCGTGAACATCTCTCCACAGCAGAACGACCGTGCCGACCGACAGTAGCGGCAGCGGCAGCAGGAAGAAAAAGTTGGGTCGGCTGAACCACAGGGCCTTCACATCCGCGTTTAAAAACGGCATGCTCAGGCTCACCATCCCCATGAAAAATGCGACGAAGACGACGGTGTAGGCCGCGCAGCGGCGCGCCCAACGCTGCGTTTCACCGTCGGTTTTCATGATCAGCCAGGTCGCTCCCATAAGCACGTATCCGCTCACCAGCGCCAAGCCCGTCATGACACTGAAAGCCGTCAGCCAGTCAAAGGCGCCGCCGGCATAGCTGCGGCCGTCGACTGCGATGCCCTGCACGAAGGCTCCCAGAAAAACGCCCTGCATGAAGGCCGCCGCAAGCGAACCGAAGTGAAAGGCATAGTCCCAGATTCTTCGCGATTCGCCGGCCGCCTTGAATCTGAATTCGAAGGCCACTCCGCGGAACACCAACCCCAGCAGCATGACGATGACCGGCAAATACAGTGCCGGCATGATGACCGCATACGCCAGGGGAAATGCGGCAAACAGGCCGCCGCCGCCCAGCACCAGCCAGGTTTCGTTGCCGTCCCAGAATGGGGCGATCGAGTTCATCATCCGGTCGCGGCCTCTGTCGGAAGGGGCGAAGGGAAACAGAATCCCGATCCCCAAATCGAACCCGTCCAGAACGACGTAGAGAAAAATGGCCGTCGAGATCAGGCCGAACCACACGAGCGGCAGGTCGATATACGCACTGAAGTCAAACATCTTTTGCTCCTTCGCCCGATGCCAGGCCGGTGATCAGTGGGGGCTTGTCCACGCCGTGCTGTCCGTATTCCTCTTCTTGTGTACCGGGGCCTTTTTTGATCAGGTGCAAAATGTAATAACTGCCCGCACCGAAGACAAACGTATAGACGACGATGAAGGCCAGCAGCGACAGCGCCACCTGGGGGCCGATGACGGGCGACGCCGAATCGGCCGTGCGCAGGACATTGTAAACCGTATAGGGCTGGCGTCCGATCTCGGTCACAAACCAGCCGGCCAGCACGGCGATAAAACCTGCGGGCGTCAGCGCCATGCACCAGTACTGGAACCAGCGGGTGTCGAACAGCCTCTTGCGCCAGAACAGAACCGCCGCCATGATGCCTGTCGCGACCATCAGGATGCCGATGCCCACCATGGCCCGAAAAGACCAGAACACCCAGGCGACCGGCGGGCGTTCGTCCGGCGGCCACTCTTTGAGGCCCCTGACCACGCCCTCGAGGTCATGAGTAAGGATCAGGCTCGAGAGCTTGGGAATTTCGAGCGCGTATTTCGTGCGCTCTGCCTGCTGGTCCGGCCAGCCGAAGAGCACCAGCGGCGCACCGGC
>JBAPSB010000147.1:0-2889 GCA_049281435.1 Desulfobacterales bacterium | reverse complement strand
GGCTGAAGGCGCTCGCCTGCTAAGCGAGTGTGCGGCGAAAGTTGCACCCCGGGTTCGAATCCCGGTCTCTCCGCCAGTTGAATGGATAACCGGCTCCCTCGGATTTCAGCGGGGAGCCGGTTATTTGTTGTTGCCTCTGCCCGCACCCGATATCTGACCGGCACCCCGCATTTTCGAACAGGTGAACACCGGTTCGGAAACGACCCGCAAGCCTCTCGAAAAGCCTTGAATTCCGCTTGACAAAACCATTTCGACCGACTAAACATACCATCTTTAATCCAAAAATGTCCGTATCGGGTGGTCCAGCAAAAAGGCCACGAAAAATAACCAAGGATGAAAGGAGATTAGAGCAAATGACGAAGTTAATTCCACCGCATGGCGGAAAAGGGCTGACCAAGTGTCTGCTCGAGGGCGCTCAGCTGGCCGAGGAAAAGAAAAAAGCCGAGGGCCTCAAAAAGGTGTCGATTTCACCGCGGGTCAAGGGCGACTTGATCATGATCGGTATCGGCGGTTTCAGCCCGTTGACCGGATTTATGACCAAGGCCGATTGGAAGAGCGTGTGTGACAAATGCCTCCTGGCCGACGGCACCTTCTGGCCGGTTCCGGTGACGCTGGATGTCAGCAAGGAAGAAGCCGAGTCCATCAAGGAAGGCGAGGAAATCGCCCTCTATGATCCGGAAGGCAAAGAGATCATGGCCACGATGAAGGTCACCGAGAAGTATGCCCTGAGCGCCGACGACAAGAAGTTCGAGTGCGAAAAAGTCTTCATGGGCGAAGGCACCCCGACGGCGGCCGAGTTCTGGAAGATCGCCGAAGACGACCACCCCGGCGTCCAGATGGTCATGCAGCAAAAAGACGTCAACCTGGCCGGACCGGTCAAGGTGCTCAGCGAAGGCGAGTATCCCAAGCGCTATGCCGGTGTCTATCACCGCCCGGAAGAATCCCGCAAGATTTTCGAGGACCGCGGCTGGAGTGAAGTCGCCGCCCTGCAGCTCAGAAATCCCATGCACCGCTCGCACGAATACCTGTGCAAGATCGCCGTCGAAGTCTGTGACGGGGTTTACATTCACTCCCTGGTCGGAAACCTCAAGCCCGGCGACATTCCGGCATCGGTGCGGGTGAAGTGCATCGACGCCCTGGTGAAAAACTACTTTGTGGAAAAGAACGTCGTTCAAGGCGGTTATCCCCTCGACATGCGCTATGCCGGACCGCGCGAAGGCCTGCTGCACGCCGTTTTCCGCCAGAACTACGGCTGCTCGCGCATGATCATCGGCCGCGACCACGCCGGCGTGGGCGACTTCTACGGAATGTTCGAAGCCCAGACCATCTTCGACAAAATCCCGTACCCCAGCGAAGAGGGCAAGGCCCTGCTGTGCAAACCGCTCAAGATCGACTGGACCTTCTACTGCCACAAGTGCGACGGCATGGCCTCTTTGCGAACCTGCCCGCACGGCAAGGAAGACCGGGTGCTGCTCTCGGGCACCATGCTGCGCAAAATGCTCTCCGAAGGCGGAAATCTTCCGGATCACTTCGGCCGCGACGAGGTCGTTGAAATCCTGCGCACGTACTACCAAGGACTGACCGAAAAGGTGGAGATCAAGACCCACAAGGCCGCAACCGGCCAATAAACCGTAATTAAAAAAAGGGGGAACTCGAAAGCGAGTTTCCCCTTTTTTTTGTTTTATTTCCGATTCGTGTATTCCGCATAGGTCATGGCGACCGTCCGGTAAACCAGGTGGGCCAGCTTCGAAAACGGCGTGTAGGCGAACAGGCTGAAAACCAGAAGCAGATGGAGGAAGTAGACCCAGTAGGTCACCGTGGCCCAGCCCGCCAGCCGGGTGAGTTCGGAGCCCAGGCCCGTGACCCCCAGCAGAAATACGAGCCCCAACAGGTACCAGTCCTTGTAGGCGCTGCTCTGATCGGTCGTGGCCCGCCGCTTTTGAATCAAGAGAAAACTGCCCACCAGCAGGGCCACGGCGGAGATATTGGCCAGCCATTTCACGGGGTTCATTTGCGAATACGGGCCGTGTTCCTGCAGGATGTATATGGCCACAAAGAAGATGCTCGTCACGATGAACAGTCCGATGAAGGAGAACAGCACCAGCAGGTGGGCGGTCGCCCGTTCTTTGTTTTCGCCGCACTCGTTGAACTTTTTGTGGGCAAGGATGGTCGGCACGGTGCGCACCAGCGCCTGAATGAACCCGCCCGCCTCGAGCGGTTTGTCTTGCGCCTTGCCAGTAACGATCGCCTGCCGGTGCATGTCGTTGATGAAGTTCTTGAGGCCGACCGCAAACACGCCGATAGCAAACAGGAAGGCCGGAATCATGATCACGTCCACAAGGGTGGTGTGAATGAAATTCGAGTGGGCGATCACGCCGTCGTGGGGGCTGAAATTCAGAAAAGTGGTGTGGAAAACCGGTCCGAAAACGGCGTTGAGGATGAAGCCGACAACGATGAACAGAATCGCCGGTATGGCCAGTAAAAGGGGAATCTTGGACGGATCGTTGACCCAGTCGGCCAGAAATTTCGGCTTCGAATAGGACTTGATCGCATAGGCGCGGATGGCGCCCATGACGTCGCCCGGTTTGGCTCCGCGCGGACAAAGGGTCGTGCAGTCCCCGCAATTGTGACACAGCCAGACGTCATAGTCGGCGATGAGCCGGTCTTTCAGGCCCCAGGACGCAGCGATCATTTCCTTGCGCGGAAACGGCTTGTTGTCCGGCGATATCTTGCAGGCTACCGAGCAGGTGGCGCACTGATAACATTTT
This sequence comes from Desulfobacterales bacterium, assembly GCA_049281435.1. Taxonomy (GTDB): domain Bacteria; phylum Desulfobacterota; class Desulfobacteria; order Desulfobacterales; family SG8-13; genus JARFQH01. Next base: position 121 of record JBAPSB010000147.1, on the reverse strand, counting down.
TTCAGGTCGCCGCCTCCCAGCTGACCCACTTCCTTAATAAAACCAAGATCGGGCTCGAGCGTGGTGGTTTCCGCCATGTTTTACCTCCTGCCTTGCAGAAAGGCGGCTGACGGCCTACAGC
>JBAPSB010000146.1:0-4862 GCA_049281435.1 Desulfobacterales bacterium | reverse complement strand
AGTCAGCCCGCTGCGCTATGTGCAGTCGCGCCGGCGTGATTTCAGCGGACAACTGGCCGATGAGATCTCGCAGGCGGCTTTCGATCTGGCCCATGAACAAACCGGGGCCCTGATTGTTATGGCGCGCAACGACAATCCGTCCGAATACCTGCACTCCGGCCAGGAGATAAATGCGATTCCGGTTCCGGCGCTGATCAAAAGCATCTTCAATCGCCGCGGCCCCGCCCATGACGGCGCGGTGCTGATAATCGGCGGGCGATTGACGCAGATGGGCTGCATCCTGCCGTTGTCCGAAAGGCAGGACATACCGCCGCAATTCGGCACCCGCCACCGGGCGGTTTTCGGAATCACCGAGGTGACGGACGCGGTTTGCCTGGTGGTTTCCGAGGAACGTTCGGAAGTGACCACGATCGTCAACGGCCACTACGACGTGTGGCGGGAACCGGAACTTTTGGCGGTCCGGCTGAAACAGCTGCTGGGCATGCCGGAGAGAATCGGGCGCCGGTCGCGGAATTTCTTCCTGTCTTTCCTTAAAATAAAAAAAGGCAGCACATCCATTTGGGTGGGAAGTGGCTGCCTTTTTTGCCGGTGTTGAATTCTGGGAGGGGGTTAAACCGCGTCTCTAAGTTTCTTGCCGGGCTTGAATTTGACGACGTTGCGGGCTTTGATTTTGAGCGTTTCCCCGGTTTGCGGATTACGGCCTTTACGGGCTTTGCGGCGCGATTTTTGAAAGGTCCCGAAACCAACCAGCGTGACCTTGCCGTCTTTTTTCTTCAGCGTTTTGGTGACCCCGTCCACGAAAGAGTCGAGCGCCTTGCCCGCCGCCACTTTGGAAATGTCGGCTTCATTTGCCATTTTCTCGATCAATTCTGCCTTTGTCATCTGTTTCCCCCTTTTTTTGAGTTCGGGTTTACGCCCTATAAACCTAATGTTTCTGGGAATTTACTATAATATATGAGCAAAGTCAACATCTAAATGCCCTCTAAATAAGGTTCTATGAGAAGAAAATCGATGGAAAGGCCCTTTGATGGGCCAAATAGAGGTGAACCGGATATTAAATTTGTCGCCGCGGTTCAAATAGAAGAGCTGGTGACCTGTCACGGGAGGCGGCGTAATCCGGAGTTTTTTTCGGCAAATCGGCCGGCCACGGATGGCAAGGGGCGGCAGGGGAAGTACACTTCGGCCGGTCGCACGACCTGGCGGGCCGGCCGCAAGGCCGATCAGGCGAAGAAAAGGGCCTGGTCAATCGGCGTTCGGAACCCGTCGGGGCAAAAGAATGCTGAAGGTCGTGCCGCTGCCGGCCACGGAATCGACGGTGATGCGCCCGCCGTGTCTCGTGACGGTCTTGTTGGCGATAAAAAGTCCCAGACCGGTGCCCTTGCTGCCTTTGGTGGTATAGAACATGGTGAACATGTTTTTTATCTGGCTCTCGTTCATGCCGGTGCCGTTGTCGGTAATGTCGAATAGAACCTTATCCTCCTTGCGGTAGACCCGGAACGTGATGTGAAAGGATTTGCCGGAGCGGTCTTCGATGCACGCCTCCATGGCGTTTTCGAGAATGTTGATCAGCGTCGAGCGCACCAGGTCCGGATCGATTTCGATCTCGCCCAGGTCGGGTTCGAAGACACAGGTAAAGGTAATGTCGGCGCCGCGAATCCGCTGATCCACGTTGGCGGCCACATCGGTGGCGAACTGTTCTACATCGGTCTGCTGGAGGTCGAGCTTTCTTTCCTTCGCATAAAAAAGAATGTTCTGGACCTGTTTGCGGATGCGCTCCACCATCAGCTTGGCAACCTCCAGCCCTTCTTCGATCCGGCCGGGCTTGTCGCGGTAGAAACCGGTATCGACCAGATAGAGGCCGGCATCCAATCCGGTGAGGCAGCCTTTGAGATCGTGAGAAATGGTGCCGATCATCATTCCGAGAGATGACAGATTGTCCTGCAGTTGCCGCAACCGGGTCACATCGGTGAAGGTGATCAGCACCTGGATGAGCTTGCCGGCCAGGGTTTTCACCGGTGCCGTGCCGGCCATCATGGTATACTGCATCCCATTGCGGTCGGTCAGGACCAGTTCGCCCTGTCGCGGCCGTCCGTCTTTCAGCGTTTGGGTGATAGGGTCTCTGAAGGCCGGGAATTTCCCGGGCCTGAGAACATTGAAGAGATTCTGTCCGACCGGTTGACCGAAATCTTCTTTGAAACGCCGATTAATGGCCGTGATGCGCAGGTGCCGATCCACCGCGACGGTCTGGATGGGGACCAAGTCGAAGAGCTGCTGGTATCGTTGCTGAGTTGTGCGCACCTCTTCGGCCAGACGATTGATTTCCTTGCTGCCGGCAAAAATTTCCAGCACGAGGACCACTTCCCCGTCATCGTTGAAAATCGGGGCCGTGTGAACGACCACCGGGACCTTGGCCCCGCTTTTGTACCGCACCAAAGCCCGCGTTTCCATGATATCCTCATCGCGCAGGGTGCGGGCGACCGGGCAGTTTTCGCGGGTGGCCCGTTTGCCGCTGTAAATTTCCCAGCTGTTGCCGTGAATGCGGTACCCGAGATTGCGGATATAGGTGGGGTTGGCCGCCAGGACTTTGCACTCCGGGTTGTGGATCGACACGAAATACGGCAGCTCGTTGAAGTATTTCACGCCCCCGTGCACATCGTTGGCCACCTGGGCGATGAAGGCCGACATTCGATCGACGATCTGGCGGATGGCCAGAAACCGCTCCGTCTCCACCATCTCGGCCGCCCTTTGCGCGGACTGCGTCTCCAGTCGGACCCGCATCTGCTCGAGACGGGCTTGAAGCCCGAGCACGTTCTCGGCCCGCCGCAGAGCGATTTCCAGGGCGACCGGCTGAACCGGCCGCAGAAGAAAGTCCGCACAAGAGGTCTTCAACCCTTCCATGGCCCGATCCAGGTTTCGCGGGCGGCACAGGACGATGACCTGCGCGGCCGGATTCTCGGTCAGGATGCCCTCGATCAGTTCCCGGCCTCCGGGCATATCGAAGTTCACAAGGGCAACGGCGGGTCGAAGGTCCCTGAACAGGCCCATGCCTTCAAAAGCGCTTTCGGCGGATAACAGCTGACACCGTTCCCCCCGGATACCGGCAGCAATCGCCTGCCGCTCCATACGATCATCGCTCACGATCAAGAGGTCTTTTTCCATCCTGGTTTCTTCCGAATTCCGATGCAGTTCATAAAAATTTGATTAAATAGCATCATTCAACCCGTCTTTTCAATCAAGATGTCCCTGTTTCGCATCGACGAAAAATCAACGGTGCCCGCGCGTGAACCCCCAAACGAGGGTGAGGGTGAGTTCACAGCCAATAGAATACCTGTTTCCGGCACAGGGCGAGGGGCATGAACGCCTCTTTCGAGAAACTCGGATAAAACCAGCGTTCTCTGTGCCCGGTGTATTATAGAAATTTTCTATTCATAACATTTCGATAATTAATATTATCAAATTGACATCGTCGAAAGAACCCAATATTTAATTCCCGTTTTCTCATTTCAAACACCTAAAGAGGATTGCAAGCATGGGCCAGTATTTCGGCTTCACCTGAGAGTTGAAGCGATCGCAAGCCGGGTGTGTTGCGCTCAGCGTCAGGCCGAAACACGGGCACGTATCTGACGGGTTCAGATTCCTCCCGAACGATTCAACCTGACCAACTGGATCGAGCCAGGGGCGACGGTGACGGGTATCTCGTGGTCTTTTCTTTGACCGCGACTGATAGGAGAAGAAGAGGTTTGATTCCCCAAGCCCCCTCCCATCATCGATTCACATCCAGCATTGAAAATAATATCACCGGCGACGCGGCCAAGAATCCTTGCATGACCGCCCTGCTTGGTGAAAAATTGGCTCACCGCATTCTGATGCCAAAGGGCCCGCAGCCGGTTGGTGCCCTAAGGGCAGCGCTTTTTGCCAAAGATAGACACCCTTTGAGACATCTGAGTCACGTCATCTCAGGAGAAATGTTGAGCACCGTCGATTATTTATACAGATTATGCCGCTGGGGCATCGCGGGAATTTTCATATATGCCGGCAGTATAAAACTTTTGGAGCCGCAAATCTTTGCCGTCTTGATAAGTGCCTATGGTATCGTCCCTGAAAGTTTGCTCATGTCCGTGTCCATCGGCCTTCTGATCTTGGAAGTGATAGCCGGCATCGGACTGCTGTTCGACATCGAAGGAAGTCTTGCGGCAGTTGCCGGCTTGCTGGGACTGTTTATCGCCGTCTTAAGCTACGGCATTTGGGTGGGACTCGACGTGGATTGTGGATGCTTCGGACCGCAAGATCCGGAAGCCGCAGCATTTCACGGACTCAGGTCATCCCTTTACCGGGATCTGGTCATGCTGGCAGGAACCTTTTTCATGTATGGATGGCGTCGATACCGGGCCATAGAACCGGTAAGAATTAGGCCGTTAATGAGGAAAGTACTCAAAAAAAGGAGGACGGAAGATGCGTATGGGTAAATCGATCCTGGGGCTGACGACAATCATGTTTCTGGTGGCAGGCATTGCCGGCTTTCAAACTGCTCTTGCCGCCGACAAGTTCGAGCAGGAAGTGGAAAAGGAAACCGAAGCGGTCAAGCTCGTGCGCGAGGTGCAGCGGGGCGGCTACGACCTGGTCACCACCGAAGAGCTCAAGAAATGGATCGATGGCGGCAAAGACATGATTATCGTGGATACGATGCCCTATGCGGACAGCTACAAGAAACAGCATGTACCGGGGGCGGTTCAGTTTCTGTTTCCCATCCCGGACATGACTGAATGGGACACGAAGGAAACCGACGGTAAAACCAAGGAAGATTTTGTCGCGCTTCTGGGTGACGACAAGAACAAAACCATCGTCATTTACTGCGGGTTCGT
>JBAPSB010000145.1:0-2073 GCA_049281435.1 Desulfobacterales bacterium | reverse complement strand
TCGACGCCATTATTGTGGTGATCAAGTTCGGCAGTACCCCGATGGATGCGGTCGAAGAGATGATCGACACCCTGGGCAAGGAAAAAATCATCGGCGCCGTCATCAACCGTTTCGATGCCCGCCCCTCGAGGTACTACGGCTATAAAAAGTACGGTAAATACTATCACGACAAACCGTAGGTTTGTGTTTGTTGTGGGTTGCCTGGAAAGAAGTAAGCAGGGCAGCTGGATGAATGGATTCGGTTTTTAGGTAAGAAAAATAGACAGGATCAACAGGATTGTCAGGATAAGTTTCCGGTTCCCGGAAGAAACCGAAAAAAAACCATTAGCTTTTAGCAATATTGTTATTCTTTTGCCGAAGGCGATCCAGTAAATCCTGTAAATCCTGTCCAAAAAAAACATAAGATCGAATCCATTCCATTCTATCTTTTTCAACCAACAACAAGCAACTAACAACCAACAACTAACAACTAACCTTTTCGGAGAAAATAGTGCACGTACCTTTCTTAGACCTCAAGGCCCAATACAGACAAATCGAAGCTGAAGTCATTCCTGCCGTCACCGAAGCCATGGCCACTGGTATGTTCATCGGCGGACCCCAGGTATCCGGCTTCGAAGATGAATTCGCTGCCTTCTGCGACAGCAGATACTGCATCGGCGTCGGTTCCGGCACCGATGCCCTGCGCTTCGCCCTCATGGCGGCCGGCGTGGGACTGGGCGACGCGGTCGTTACGGTGCCCAACACCTTCATTGCCACCACCGAAGCCATCTCCCAGGTCGGTGCTACGCCCCTTTTCGTCGATGTCGACCCAAAGACCCACACCCTCGACCCCCAAAAACTTATTGAGTTTGTTGAAAAAGGTAGTCCATTACCAAAAATCAAAACACCAAATACAAAATACTCAAATCGACTAAAAGCGATTTGTCCAGTTCACCTTTACGGCCAGACGGCCGACATGGACCCGATTCTCGACATTGCGCGGCAATACGGCCTTATCGTCATCGAGGATGCTTGCCAGGCCCACGGCGCTTCTTACAAAGGCAGAAAGGCCGGATCCCTGAGTGCGGCCGGCTGCTTCAGCTTCTACCCCGGCAAGAATCTCGGCGCCTTCGGAGAGGCCGGGGCCGTCGTGACCGGGGACGAGGAGATGGCGCGGCAGATGCGCATGATCCGGGATCACGGGCAGGCGCAGAAATACTTTCACGACATCGAAGGCTACAACGGTCGCCTCGATGCGATCCAAGCTGCGGTGCTGCGCATCAAGTTGAAGCGAATGCAAGACTGGAACCGGTCCCGCCGAAAAAGCGCAGCTCTTTATACCGAACGACTTCAGGACGTTCCCGGCATTACTCTACCAGTGGAAGCCGAATTCTCCCAGGCGGTCTACCATCTCTATGTGATCCTCGCAGACAACCGCGACGCGCTTCAAAAATTTCTTTCAGAAAAAAGCATCGCCACCGGTTTGCACTACCCCCTGCCGCTCCACCTGCAGAAAGCCTACGCCTACTTGGGCCACAAAAAAGGCGATTTCCCGGTAGCCGAGTCCGCCGCCGAGCGTCTCCTCTCGCTCCCCATGTTCCCGGAGCTGACAGAAGATCAGATCGACTACGTCTGTTCATCTATCAAAGAATTTGTAGGCATATAGGAATGGATTCGTATTTTATGTCTAATACAAACATGAAAAAAATCGCTTCTGATGTCATCTTTGGCAAAGACGTCCAGCTGAACGAATTCATCAACCTTTATGGCTGCACCATCGGCGATGGGACCAAGATCGGCCCCTTCGTCGAAATACAAAAAAACGCCGTCATCGGCAGGAACTGCAAGATACAGAGCCACACCTTCATCTGTGAGGGCGTCACCATCGAGGACGAGGTCTTCGTCGGTCACGGCGTCATGTTCACCAACGACAAATATCCCAGGGCTACAACCGACAGCGGCGGCCTGCAGACCGAAGCCGACTGGCAGGTCGTCCCCACCGTGGTCAAAAAGGGTGCATCGCTCGGTTCCAATGCCACCATCATGTGCGGCGTCACCATCGGTGAAGGCGCCATCATCGGCGCCGGCAGCGTC
>JBAPSB010000144.1:0-3681 GCA_049281435.1 Desulfobacterales bacterium | reverse complement strand
GCGCGGTAGGAGCCGGCCGAAGCGATGGTGTCCGGCGTCAGGGCGGTAACGTCGCGCAGGGCCGTCGCGGCGAGTTTCTCAAGGTGTGCGACCGAGTGGACCAACAGGATCTCATCGTCCGTGGCCTCCCGGGCCGCGATGAGGGCCAGTCGTCGCAGCAGGCCGGTCCGATCCAGCATGCTGTGAATGGCTTCCAGCCGCTGGCGGTGTTCCGGGTGGCCTTGCGGGGTGTGGTGGTCCAGAAATGCCAGGCTCCTGACAATGCCGGTTGTCGGTTTGGAGGGCGGCAGGGGGGTGTCTATGGTTTTGACCATCGGCTGTCAACTCGCCTTTTGAACTTGCAACGTATACCCCTCACCTGCGTCGGCCGCCGCCGGGTTTTTAAAATGCGTAGGGGCACGGCATGCCGTGCCCCTACGTCGGCATGTTTCAGTCGCTGTTTGCAGACACACTGCCGGGTCCCGACGCATCGTTATCAGGTACCGGAGCGGTTTACGTTTTTGAGCGTTCATAGGGTAGCGTCGATGATATCCGCTGAGTCAAGCCCGTTAAAGCAGAACTCAACAAATAAATTTTTTCGGGAAAAAATTTATGAAACGCAGCAGAGCTGCTCGAAATCCAAAAAAGTACAAGGGCAAACGCAAAAACTCAACAAACACAATAAACCCGACAAACCCAATAAACTCAATAAACCCAATAAACTCAATAAACTCAATAAACTCAATAAACTCAATAAACTCAGTAAACTCAATAAACTCAGTAAACTGACCCAATCGACCCAACCGGTTCAATACGGGACCGTGAGGACTTCGCAGGGGGCGTGTCGCAAAAGGGTTTCCGTTGTTGAGCCGATCAGGAGTTTTTGGAGCCCGTGACGCGGGCGCACGCCGACGACAATCAGGTCGATGGCGTTGGCGGCCGCATAATCCATCAGGCTGTCCGCTGGGTTACCCTGCAGCACCACGGTCGTGAAAGCGTCGTTGCGGCAAATATATTCGGGCAACCGGTGAACCAGGCGCCGGTGCAAATGATCCTTCAACGTTTGCTGGACTTCGGTATAGGGGCCGGCGGCGGTCTCAGGTGGATTTTCCGCCACGGGGGTCTCGATTGTGTGCGCGAAATGGAGCCGGGACCCGAAACCGCGCCCAAAGGCGGCCGAGCAGGCAAAGAGCTTATCGGTTCCGGCCGTCAGGTCGCAGGCCACCAGGATGTTTTGCACGGCAACGCCGGCCTCCGATGGCATCTTGTGTGGCGCGGAGTCCCGCTTCGCTTGGACCACGAGCAGCGGCCGGGTGAGGGAACGGGCCAGCGCCTCGACGATCGTCCCCCCCAGGAGGCGTTTCCAACCCGAGAGCCTGTAGCTGGCAGCCATCACGATCCCGATATCGTGATCGCGCAAATACACCTCGATGGCTTCGACCGGATCTCCGGCACGGATGACGGCGTGCCAGTCGATTAAACGGTCTGCGACCAGGTCCGTTATCCGTCGGCGGGCATTTTCGACCTGCTCCGCTGCATCGGCGCCCGGAGCGCAGACAGCCTCATCCGGCAGCCGGGTGCGGGGAACGTTCAGCGCGTGAAAAACGGCGACCCGGGCACCGAAAGCCCGTGCGATGCCGGCGGCATAGTCGAGCACGGCGGTCGAGAACCGGGAGAAATCGATCGCACACAGGATGGTATTGACGTCGAGGGTCATCAGCCCCTTTCCGCCGAGCGGCTCAAATTGGTTGACGGGGTGCCGGCCTGTGATCAGCCGCGGCAAAGGACGTGTCCGACGGGCGCAGTCAAGGTCGGTCGCAAGGAGGAGGAGCAGACGAAAAAAGCTAATGCATCACTTTAGCCTGGAGGCGGCAACTGCCGACCGGCCGTTGTCGGCACGAATAATTCCGGGGACACCGCCGTATTCAGCGCTACCGGGATGTCACAGTGCGGGGTGATCGCTATCGGTCTCCTCGCCGTCCGGCGTCCAGTTCCGGATCTGGATGTAGTGCGGAAAAGCATGCGGTTTGTAGACCGACTTTCCGAGCAGGACCCGCAGGCATTCCTGAATGTTTTCCGACATCGTGGGATGAGGGTGCACGGATTTCAGCACATCGTCGATACCCTTTTCCTGGTCCATCAGCAAGGCGATGGACATGATGGTCGTGGAGGCCTGGGGGCCGGCCGCGCGCATTCCCAGCAGCATCTGCTGGTCGTCATGGCTGACGATGATTTTAACGAAACCGTCGGTGGCCTGCATGGCGATGGCCCGGGTGACCAGGGCATTGGAATAGACCGCTACCCGGTAGGGAATCTTCTTTTTGCGACAGCCCTGCTCGTTGAGACCGACGGCCGCCACCGCCGGTTTGAAAAACATGACGGTGGACATGTTGCGGTATCTGAGCGGCCATCGGATGGCATTGAACATGTGTTTGACGGCATAGCGGGCTTCGGTTTCGGCGATGTTGACCAGGGCCGGGTGACGGGTCACGTCTCCGGCGGCGTATATATTGCCTTTGACCAGGCAGTTCTCGTCGGTGGTGAGAAACCCCATGGTGTCGGTCGTCAGCCCGGTCCGCTCCAGGTTCAAACCGGACAGGTTGGGTGTGCGGCCGATGGAAATCAGGGCCGCATCGGCTTCGACCACTTGGGAATGACCGTCATTGAAATCCAGGATCACCTCCAGATGCCCGGGCCTATCGTTGATGGTCCGCAGGATGGCGGAATGTAAGATCTCGACCTGGTTTCGCTTGAGGTTCTGGCTGACGAACCGGCTCAGGTCCTCGTCTTCGAAGGGGATGATCCGTTCCTGATGATCGACCAGGAAAACCTTGGTCTGATCGAAATTGGAGAAGATCGTGGCGTACTCGCAGCCGACAATGCCGGCCCCGATGATGACCAGCCGCTTGGGGAACTCCTTCAGATTGAGGATGCCGTCGGAGTTGAGGATGCATTGCTGATCGACCGCAATATGCGGAAAATCCCGTGGCTTGGAACCGGTACAGATCAAAAAGAAATCGGCCCTGATCTCCTGCCGGCCCCCGTCGGCCCTGGTTACCTCGATGCGTTCGGACGATATGAAGCTTCCCCGGCCGCGGATGAAGGTAATCGACCCCGGCCCCTTCCAGCGCTCGGGAGAATAGGTTTCGAGCTGGGAGAGCATCTGGTACTGCTTCTCTTTGACGGCCTGGATCACGGTGTTGCGGACCGCGGCATAGTCGACGACCAGGCCGGCGCTGCGATACCCGCGGTCGACCTTGGCGGCGATGTCATAGTCCTTGGCCAGCTCCCACATGGTTTTCGAGGAAAGGGCGCCCCACATCACCCCGGTTCCGCCGATCTCGTCGGCCTCGATGATACAGACATGCCGGCCCAGGTCCAGCGCCCGCATGGCCCCGGCAAAACCCGCCGGGCCGGCGCCGATGATGCAAAGATCGTATTTGTCCGGCATGCCGCACCGCCTTTCGAAGGATCGCCCCCTGGAATATCCGGTCCAGGGGCCGTTCGGGGGCATTATAGGCAATCACGTCCGCCAGGTCAATATAGGCTTTAAGATAAAGGTTTTGGCTGTGTTATCGGTCGTTGGCGTATTACAATACAGCCGCCGCCCTCTGGCCTTGCCAAAACCTTTGTCTTAAAGCCTATCGAAGATAGAGGTTTTGGACTGCGTTATCGGTCGTTGGGGTATGACGATACAGCCGC
>JBAPSB010000143.1:0-5781 GCA_049281435.1 Desulfobacterales bacterium | reverse complement strand
TTACTTCGAATCGCCCGACGGCGGGTTCGACATGGATGCCCGCCCTAGCGACGCCATTGCCCTGGCGCTGCGGTACAATGCGCCGATCTTCGTGGATGACAAAGTGATGGAGAAATCCAAGATCAGCCAGGAGCAAGTCGAGGTCCTGGATGAGAGTGAAGAAGGCAAAAAGTGGGCCGACTATCTGGAGAACCTGTCACCGGAAGACTTCGGCAAGTACAAGGTTTAGAGCTGCCAACGTCGGAAATCTCATGCAACCAGTCAAACGGGTATCCGTCCACGGCGGCCACAGCGGGCAATTCTGCTGCCATGCCACGGACCTGCTCGAAGATATCGTGCGCGCCTATATCAAAGCGGGGTTCGAGTGGGTCGGCCTCACCGAGCACATTCCGCCGGCCGAAGACCGGTTGCGCTACCCCGAAGAAATCGCGGCCGGGTTGAATGCCCATCGGTTGCGCGTCCGGTTCGCGCGCTACATCGCCGCCGCGCGGCTTCTGCAGCAGAAGTACGCCCGCCCGCTCCGGCTTTTTGTCGGTTTTGAAACCGAAGCCTGGAGTGGGTCGATTGCCTTCATTCGCGAGCTTGTCCGGGAATTCGAGCCCGACTACATCGTCGCCTCGGTGCACCACGTCGATGATATCGGGTTCGACATTTCCCCCGCCGGTTACGCCCGGGCCGTGGCGGCGGCGGGCGGCCTGGAGGCCTTTTACTGCCGCTACTTCGATGTCCAGCATAACGTTCTCGCTGCGCTGCGGCCGCAGGTCGTCGGGCACTTCGATCTGGTCCGGATTTTTGACCCGTCCTACCCGGCGACCATCGCCCTTCCGTCCGTGCAGGCTCGCGTGCGCCGCAACCTGGAACTCGTGCGCTCGCTGGGCGCGATCATGGACGTGAACGTGCGCGCCATCGCCAAGGGGGCGGCCGAGCCGTATCCGATGCGATCGATTCTCGCGCAGGCGGTCGAGCTCGGCATACCAGCGGTGCCGGGCGATGACTCGCACGGTGTCGACACGGTCGGCCGGCACATCGACAGTGCGATCGCGGTCCTGCGGGACCTTGGCGCCGACATGAATTGGCGCAAACCCGCGTCGAAGCCTCTCTGTTAGCAGTGTTGAATTTTTGGGCCTCGGGCTTGCGGCCGGAAAAAAGACTCACATGTCAACCCCCATCGAGGTGAACCGGTGAAGCTGGAAGAGATACGGCGCAAGATCGACAAAATCGACCGGGAGCTTCTGGTTCTGCTTCAGGAGCGCATGGGGCTTGCGCTGCGGTCGAAAAAGTTCAAGAAGTCCATCAGCGACCCGCAGCGGGAGGCCGACGTCCTGACGCGCGCCGAACGGCTGAATCTGGATCTCGTCGAACGCTCCTTCACGCGGCAGCTGCTCAAAACCATCATCGAAGAGAGCAAGCGCCTCCAGGAGGAGGACCGCAAACTGGTGGCTTTCCAAGGCGAGCACGGCGCTTATGGAGAGGTCGCCGCCCGGCGGCTGGTGCCCGGTGCGGCCTTCATTCCCTGCCTCGAGTTCACTGACGTGTTCCGGGGGGTGGAAGCCGGAGATTTGGATTTCGGGGTCGTGCCGGTCGAAAACTCCCTGGAAGGGGCCGTTACGCCGGTCAATGACCTGTTGACGTCCACGACCCTGAAAGTGATCGGCGAGGCCAAGATTGTCGTGAAGCATTGTCTCCTGGCGACCGAAGCCATCGATCTGCGCCAGATCCGCTTGGTTTACTCCCATCCCCAGGCCCTGGCGCAGTGCCGGAATTTTCTGATGCGCAACAAACTCGAGGCCCGTCCCTTTTACGATACCGCCGGTGCGGCGAAAATGCTGGCCCGGGAAAATCCGCGGGCCGCCGCCGCCATCGCCAGCGCCCTGTGCGCCGAACTCTACGACCTGGAGGTTATCGACGAGGGCATCGAGGACGGTCCCGCCAACACGACCCGGTTCCTGCTGCTGTCCCGGGAAGCCTGCGGCCGCGGCGGCGACAAAACTTCGGTCATCTTCGCCACCCCGCACGAGGCCGGCCGGCTGTATGCGGTGCTGCGGCTCTTCGCCGAATCACGGATCAACCTGACCCGCATCGCCTCGATGCCGCTGCGCTCGGACCCGGGCAACTACAGTTTCTTCCTCGATTTCATCGGTTCGGACACAGATGAAAAAGTGGTCGAGGTTCTCAGGCAGCTGGAGGACCTGACCATTTCCTTGAAAATTCTCGGCAGTTACCCGGCCGCCCCGGTCGAACCTGAACCTTAACAGCCGCCGGCCATTTTATGACCCGTAAAGTACAAGACGGCCCGCACGAGGCGGCCGGGCGGGTATCGGGCGCGGTCCAAGGAGCAGATCGATGCGCATCGGAAATGCGGTCAGACTGACGGATGAAAAATGGATCAACCTGTTCAAAATCGAACTCGTCGATTCCGCGGGCTGCGGGCGCAACTGGCAGATCGCTTCCCGTCAAAGTGAGCCTAAAAGCGTGACGGGCCGCTTCGCCCGCCCGGAGGCGGTGGTGATCGTGGCCTGGCACACCGGACAGGGCAAAATCGTGATCACCCGCGAGTACCGGGTGGCCCTGGCCGGAGACGAGTACGGGTTTCCGGCCGGACTGGTGGACCAGGGCGAGACTATCGAGGCGGCGGCGCGGCGCGAGCTTTACGAGGAAACCGGATTGACGGTCACGCGGGTTCTCGAAACCAGCCCGCCGGTCTACTCCTCGGCCGGCATGACCGATGAATCGGTCGCCATGGTGTATGTTGACTGCGACGGTGAACTGTCCACAGCCGGCAACGAAGGCATCGAACAGATCGAGGTCATTCTGGCCTCGGCCGCGGAGGTGGCCCGGCTCTGCGCCGATCCCGCGCTCAAGTTCGATGCCAAGGCCTGGCTGGTGCTCAGGGGGTATGCCCGGCACGGCTGTTTGTGAGCGGCCGCGCCGGCTTCTGTTTAAGTTCCACCAGGGTGGCTCCCCACCCGCCGGCATCGGCCGGTGCGTCTTTGAACCCGGCCACCAGCGGATGGCGCTTCAACAGGCTCTGCACTCTTTTTTTCAGCGTTCCGCTGCCCTTGCCGTGGATGACCCGCACCGCGAAGATGCCGGTTTTTACACATTCCGCGAAGTAGTCATCCAGCAGGTCAGGCACCTCGCGCGGCAAAAACGTGTGCAGGTCAAGGAGATCTTCGATTGGCGGTTTTACGGGCTCGGTCATCTGTCTGTTTAAAACTCAGTAGTGAAACACACCAGAGAATATCCAGCCGGGGCGCCGAGAATCAAGTTCGGATTAACGGCAAACGTTCAAAGCCCAAATGATCGGTTGACGGCGGCGGCAGAACCTTGCCGCCGCCAGGTTCTTTGACAGCTTTAGGGGCACGGCATGCCGTACCCCTACATTTAATGCTCAAAAAACACAATTAACCCAATAAACTCAATTAACTCAATAAACCAATCAATTGCCCCAACTGACCAACTGACTCAACCGATTTTTGGTCGTCAGAAGGGGTACTGGCGCGTGGCGAGCTGCGCGCTGACCCACCTGAGTTCGGTGAATTCCTCCAGGGCCGCGCGGCCGCCGAACCGGCCCCAGCCGCTGTCTTTCATGCCGCCGAAGGGGACCTGGGGTTCGTCGTGCACGGTCTGATCTTTGATGTGGACGATGCCGGATTCGACCCGCTCGGCCTTGACAATCGTTTATCAGCAAACTAGAGTCGGAAATAAATTCCCGCAACATTCTAAACAAAATTCTTAGGCCGACGGGCGCCACCCATTGATATTTTTCATCCACACTCTGGAGTTCCTTTATGCACGGAGATCACATCATAAGCAAGGTCAATGAGGAGCTTGACATCATAGGTTCCTCGCTGAACAGATTGGAATCACTGGGTCAGACCATTCCGGCCCTCGATCGGAATCTGAAGCGTATCCGCGCCAGCTTCAAAATGATAGAACTAAACTTCATAGACTTGTCACCAAACGACACCGGCTCAACGATGGAGGCACATGATCGCCGATCAGCCCTACTGGAATCCCCTGCTGGAACTTGCGGACCCGGAACGCCTGCGGACGCTGCAGTTTAAGAAGTTCAAGTACATCTTCAAGTGGGCCTATGACCACTCGCGGTTTCACCGCGGCCTCTATGACCGGGCCGGTGTTCGGCCGGAGGACATCCGCACGTTCGAAGATATCAGCCGCATACCGAAAGTGGAGAAATCGATGATGCGCGACGTGCAGCGCAAGGACCCGTTTCCTTACGGCGATGCGCTGTGCGTTCCGCTGGAGGAGGTCACCGAGTTCCGGCAGACCAGCGGCACTACCGGCCAGCCCGTTTACCAGGCCGACACCTGGCAGGACTGGGAGTGGTGGTCCGAGTGCTGGGCGTACATCCTGTGGGCCCAGGGCTACCGCCCGGCGGACCGCGTGTTCATTCCCTTCGGCTACAACGTGTTCGTCGCGTTCTGGGCCGGACACTACGCCGCGGAGAAGATCGGCTGCGAGGTGGTTCCCGGCGGCGTGCTTGACACCCAGGCCCGGATTCTGAAGATACAGGAACTCAAGGCGACGGCCATGATGGCCACCCCCACGTATGTTCTGGGCATGGCCGACACGGCTAAAACGAAAATGGGCATCGAACCGGCCGAACTCGGCATTCGCCGAATCACCTGCGCGGGTGAGCCCGGCGCCAGCATCCCCGGCACCAAGCAGCGCATGCAGACCGCGTGGAATGCACGGGTCTACGATCATGCCGGGGCAACCGAAATCGGCGCCTGGTCCTTCGAGTGCGACCACCAGCCGGGCGGGATGCACGTGAACGAGGCATTTTTCCTGGTAGAGATCGAAGACCTCGAGACCGGGGCGATCATCGAGGAGCCGGGCCGCCGGGGCAAGATGGTGATCACGGCCTTCGACCGCTTCGCCCAGCCGTGCGTCCGGTTCGACGCCAAGGACATTATCGAGTGGGACGCGACCCCCTGCGCCTGCGGCCGCACGTTTCGTCTGATCAAGGGCGGGGTGGTGGGCCGCGCCGACGACATCACCAAGGTCAAGGGCGTGCTGCTGGCGCCCACGGCCATCGAAGAGGTCATCCGAAGCACCCCCGGGCTGGGCGACGAGTACGAGGTGATCGTGGACAAACTCGGGGACATCGACCGCATTAAACTGAAAGTCGAGCTGATGCCCGACCAGGAGGATCGCGTCAAGGAAATCGAAGTCAATCTCAAGGACCGGCTGCGGTTGAAAACCAACCTGGGATACCGGATCGAGTTCTACGATTACGGCCGCCTGCCGCGCTATGATGTCAAGGCCAGGCGCTTCAAGGATCTGCGCAAGAAGTGATAAAAATAGAAAAAGATCACCGGCAAAAGCGACGGCCGATGAACCCGTTTCGAGGCACTCGCGTCACCGCCGCCGCATCGATAGCGCCGCTTGCAAACTTAGGCTTATGGTTTACCCCTCGCCGACAGTGTTGATCGGGCTTCCGCTGGCGGCTTACCTGCTCGGATCGATACCGTGCGGGCTGGTCCTGACCCGGCTGTTCACGTCGGTCGACATCCGCCGGCAGGGCAGCGGGAATATCGGCGCGACCAACGTGCGGCGCTTGGCCGGCACGCCGCTGGGGCTTCTGACCCTGGCCGGCGATGTGCTGAAGGGCGCCGTTCCCGTGTACCTGGCGGCGCAGGTCGACGGACTCGAGCCGGTCGTGCGGGCCTGTTTTGTGTCGACCGTGGCCCTGGCCGCCTTTTCCGGGCACCTTTTCCCGCTTTACCTCAAGCTCAAGGGTGGCGGCAAGGGGGT
>JBAPSB010000142.1:0-2375 GCA_049281435.1 Desulfobacterales bacterium | reverse complement strand
CCCCATGTGCTTGGTGATCGCCGCGGTCAACGTCGTCTTGCCGTGATCGATGTGGCCGATCGTGCCCACATTCACGTGCGGCTTGGTTCGCTCAAACTTCTTCTTCGCCATCTCTGCGTCCTCCCCTTAAAAAGCGCCAACACGGCGTCCGGTGCTAAGTGTGCCGGGCGGTGGTTCGTTTCGCCTTTAGCGCGGGTGCCGTTTACCAGCGGAAGTGGGCAAAAGCCTTGTTGGCCTCGGCCATCTTGTGCGTGTCTTCCTTTTTCTTCGCCGCAGCGCCGCGGTTGTTGGCGGCATCCATGAGTTCTCCGGCCAGTTTGCGGGCCATGCCTTTTTCGGGCCGCTTGCGGGAATACTCGATCAGCCACCGGATTCCAAGTGCCGTGCGGCGACTGGGCCGGATTTCGGTCGGTACCTGATAAGTGGAGCCGCCGACCCGCCGCGATTTTACTTCGATGAACGGCTTGATGTTGTCGACCGCCTGTTCGAAGATTTTGAGCGGCAGCTGCTTTGTCTTCTCTTCGATGATGTTCAGCGCATCATAGAGGATATTCTCAGCGGTGCTCTTTTTGCCGTCCCGCATGATCTTGCGAATGAACTTGGCGACCAGTTCACTGCTGAATTTGGGATCGGCGCTGATTTTCCTTACGGCTATTTCTCTTCTTCTCGGCATACACTACACCATCTGTTCAAAATTTATCGATTGTCGAACGCACCGATCACTTCGGCTTCTTGGCCCCGTATTTGGAACGCCCCTGCTTGCGGTCGGCCACCCCGAGCGTGTCCAGGGTTCCGCGGACGATGTGGTAGCGCACGCCGGGAAGGTCTTTGACACGGCCGCCGCGCACCAGCACCACGGAGTGTTCCTGCAGGTTGTGGCCGATGCCGGGGATGTAGGCGGTCACCTCGATGCCGGTGGTCAGCCGGACTCGGGCGACCTTACGCAGGGCCGAATTGGGCTTTTTGGGCGTCGAGGTGTACACGCGGGTGCAGACCCCTCTTTTCTGGGGGGCACCCCTCAAGGCCGGGGTGTTGGTTTTCTTCTTGACCCGTTTTCGGCCCTTGCGAACCAGCTGGCTGATTGTCGGCATAAGGTCCTCTTGCTTGGTATCTAAAACCGCGTTTCGTTTGGTTGGTAAAAGCGCAACTTGTATACAGTCACGGGTCCGATGTCAAGAGTTTTCTTTGACGATCAGGCCTCGTCGACCACCTCGACCGCCACATCGTTGTAAGCGGAAATACCGGTACCGGCGGGAATCAGCCGGCCCATGATCACGTTTTCCTTCAACCCCCTCAGAAAGTCGACCGCTCCGGAAATCGCGGCGTCCGTCAGCACCTTGGTGGTCTCCTGAAACGAGGCGGCCGAAATAAAGCTGTCGGTGCTGAGCGAGGCCTTGGTGATGCCTAAAATCAGGGGCTCGGCCACCGCCGGTTTACCGCCCTGCTCGATGACGGCCCGGTTGGTTTCGTCAAACCGCACGCGGTCCACCTGCTCCTCGGCAATGAACTCGGTATCGCCGACCTCCACGACCTTGACCCGCCGCATCATCTGGCGCACGATGACCTCGATGTGCTTGTCGTTGATGCGCACGCCCTGAAGACGGTAAACTTCCTGGACTTCGTCCACCAGGTACCGCGCCAGGGCGACTTCACCCTTGATGTTGAGGATGTCCTGCGGCACGGCCGAACCGCCGATCAGGGGTTCGCCGGCGCGCACGTAATCCCCGTCGATGACGTTGATGTGCTTGCCGCGCGGAATCAGGTATTCCTTGGTTTCGCCGACCCCGTCGACGGGGCTTATGGTGATTTTCTGCTTGCCCTTCTTGGTGCCCTTGGCGATCGAGACATAGCCGTCGATCTGACTCAGGATGGCGACCTCCTTGGGCTTGCGGACTTCGAAAAGCTCGGCCACCCGCGGCAGGCCGCCGGTGATGTCCTTGGTTTTGGTCGTCGCGCGCGGCAACTTGGAAACGATATCGCCGGCCTTGACACTGTCGCCTTCTTCGACCATCAGGATCGCGTCGATCGGCAGCATGTAGCGGGCCATGGCGGTCGATCCCGGCAGCTTGGCGGTCTTGCCGTCCTTGTCCTTTATCGATATGCGCGGCCGCTCTTCGGTGTTCTTCGATTCGGTGATCGTCTGGCTCGATTTGCCGGTCACCGGGTCGACCTTTTCCTGCATCGTCTTGCCAGGCACGATGTCGCCGAATTTGACGATACCGTCGATCTCGGTCAGGATCGGGGTGGTGAAGGGGTCCCAGGAGGCCAGCATATCGCCGGCTTTCACGTCGCCCCCGTCTTTGACCAACAGGTGCGCCCCGTAGATGACCGGGAAACTCTCGAGTTCACGGCCCTTTTCGTTGACGATCGTGAAC
>JBAPSB010000141.1:0-4648 GCA_049281435.1 Desulfobacterales bacterium | reverse complement strand
ATGAAAAGCGGCTTTGCCGCTCTTAAAGCAGGATCAGATTGGCCTCCACTTCAAGCATTAAAGACCTGCTACAAGCTCTGCAACCGGATTGGTGGCGAAAAGATTACTGGAGATGCCGGCGACCGGCAGGTCGATTGTGACCATAGTGCCTTCTCCGGGTGTCGACGCGACATCGATGCGGCCGCCGGTCGTCTGCACCAGGCCGTCGACCACCGCCAGGCCGAGTCCGTTGTGGATTTTTTCAGGTTTGGTCTTGTAAAACGGATCGAAAATGCGCGCGGCCACATCCGCCGACATTCCCGGCCCGGAGTCTTTGAATTGCAACCGGACATACGCAGCGTTTCCAGCCTCGTTTTCGTTTTGCCGGCCCGAGCGGTTCGGCAGCAGGTTCTCGATCTCTATCCATATTTTTCCGCCGTGCGGCATGGCCTCGGCGGCATTGTCGTAGAGCTTTTTCAGTATAATACCCAACCAGCCGCCATCTATTTCAATGTCGCCAGAATTCGGCGCGACGATCAGGTGGCAGTCGATATCTTCCCGTTTACCGCAGCACGTGCGCCGGACGATCTCGGCCAGCGTCGCGGCCCCGATTCGTTTGGCAACCGGCACGCTGCTGCCGCAATAATGCTTGAGGTCATTTAAGAGTTTCTGCCCGCGTCCGACGGTTGTCATGATTTTACGAAGCCGCGTGCATTCGGTCGGATTGGCACTGTCGTCGGCGATGATAAACGCCGTGTGCTCTTCTATTTCAGTCAGCAACCGCTGCAGGATCCGGATCAGGCTGTCGCCGAAACGACGCAGCGCCCGCCGGGATGCACCCGGCGTCAATCGAGGTGCCCCCGGGAGTCCGCAGAAGGCCCGGCGCATGGCCACCGTGTCTGAAATGGCGATGATCTCGTCCAGAAGAAAGGCCTGCAATTGCCCGTCGATATAACAGCCCTTCTGGACCACGACGGCGAGCAGATCGTTTGTGAGCATCGACTCACTCATAACGAGTCGTTCCAGTCTCTTGAACCGGCGCTCGTGCCGATGATTTCCGACTGTTGCGCCCAATATGAGGGAAACGTTGCCCTGGACGGTCATGAAAAGGTTGTTGAAATGGTGCGCGATACCGAAAATAAACCCCTCCAGGGAATTTTGGGCCGCCGTCACCAGGTGCGGGGCCTGACCGCCCCCGCGATTGAGAACCGCAGGGGAGAGATCCGTTCGGCTTCTGGCCCGTTTGATCAGCTCGACGATGTCTTTTCCCAAACCAGCGGCCGCAGAGCCGTCGGGTCGGACAAACTCGGTGACCGGCTCGAAATCGACACACTGCCGCGGCAGGTTTTTCCCGTTTGGCAGCGGCCGGTAAGAGACCGGACACCGCTGCTTCAGGAGATCGGAAACCTGGCCGCCGGCGGGCTCGCTGGCGCCGAAAACCCAGGCCGGATCATCACCTGTTTTCGGATCCGTTATCATTTCAAGTCCCTCGTTTATGAATTGAACACTCGAGAAGTGCCTTTAAAAGATCGTCGGCAGTCTCTATCCTGATGCTCCTGCCATGCAACGATCAGAACTGACAGTGTTTTTTTCACGGGTTCCCCCACCGAATGCACCAAACATGCCACCCTTCGGCTCGTCGCGACGCCAACACTTCGAGCAACGGCTTTTCAGTGCCCGCACCCCACCATTGTGCCTTTACTGCCAGGTCTTGCAGCTGCACGTATGGTTGAGGCGTCAACATTTTGACAATAATCAGCACCTTGTGAGGTCAGGGCTGCTGGAGGTCTTGACGCATCCGGCAAGCTCGGGAGTATCGGTGCACGGCAAGGGCCTCATTGCCATGTGAAAGATAAGTCTTTGGGGTCCCGGCGGATCGCCCCGGCAGCCTCGACCCGGCCGGCTACCTCATTATCGGGATCTCGGCCCTCGAAAAATCATCTCGGTTGGAACAATTTCTGCAAGGATACGGCACCACCCTTCTCCTTTTTCACCGGGAGTAGAACCCCACACCGAAAGGTTTTTTGAATGCAGCGCCGCGTCAACGGTGAAACAAAAGCGCGCCACGGCCAAAGCCGGGCTGCGACCCAATTTGAAAAAAGCCCCATCCAGCCCCCCCTGGCGTGTGACGGCCTGTGTGAAAGTCTGCTCGATCTGAGCGCCGACGGTGTCCTGATCGTGCAAAGCAAAACGATGGTGGAATTGAACCGCCAGATGGCCGAAATGTGCGGCTATGGCCGCGAAGCCCTTGTCGACCGGCCGTTTTCATTGCTGACCGGTGACAGCTCGGCAGACCTTGGCGTGTTGGCGGCCGGCATCCACAGTGGTGGTGCCGCGCCGCTCAAAAACCACTACGCGCAGCTGCGCCGCCGTGACGGCCGCCCGCTGCCGGTCAAGATCAATGCCGGGCAGATCAGTTACAAGATGGCCCCTGCCGCTCTTTTTGTGATGACGGATATGGCCGCGGCGGTCGAGATGGAAAACGAGCTGCACCGGGCCCGCCAGCTCGATTCGATTGCCGCGCTGTCGGGCGGGATCGCGCATGATTACAACAACCTCCTGGCCGTGATCATCGGCAATATTTCCCTGATTCAATCCTACGTCGACCCACAGGACATGGTCTTTCGCCTGCTCAACGAAGTCAGCGAGGCTGCGGGCGTGGCCCAATCGCTGACCCAAAAGCTGATTACGTTTTCAAGGGGCGGTGCCCCAACAAAAACGACGGCCGATCTGGCCGCCCTGGTTCGCAGCGTGACGGTGTTTTCGTTGAGCGGCTCCAATATCGGCTGCCGCTTCGAAATTCCGGACGGTTTGTGGCTGGTGGAGGTGGACAAGAGCCAGGTCGGCCAGGCCATTCACAACCTGGTGATCAACGCCCGCGAGGCCATGGCCGCCGGGGGCACCATCACGGTAACGGCCGCAAACGTCCAGGAACCCGACCCTGAGCACGGGCCCGGGGCCGGCCGATGGGTGCAACTCACCATCACGGACCAGGGCAGCGGCATAGCGCCCGAAAACATGGACAAGATATTCAACCCCTATTTTTCCACCAAGGAACGCGGCCATCAGAAAGGAACGGGCCTGGGCCTGTCGATCAGCCACTCCATCATTCACAAGCACGACGGTAAAATGACGCTTGACTCTGTGCCCGGGGCGGGAACGACGGTGAAGATCCATCTGCCGGCATCAACGAAAGTCATCGTGGATGATTCAGCGCCCGGGCCCTGCAAAAGTGCAGCGCCGATATGCGGCAGCGGCCGGATCCTCGTTATGGACGATGAGGAGATGATCATCAACATGGCCACGCGGATTCTGGCCCGGCTGGGGTATGAGACCGCGCATGCCTGCAATGGCGGCGATGCCGTGGACCTCTACCGGCAAGCACTGTTGACCGGCCAGCCCTTTGACGCGGTCATACTGGACCTGACGGTGCGCGGCGGAATGGGGGGCGAGGAGGCCATCCGGCAACTGATCGAAATCGACCCGCGGGTAAAGGCCATCGTCTCGAGCGGCTACTCGGACAGCCCGGTGATGCAAAACTACAAGCGGTACGGTTTTTCCGCAACGGCCGCAAAACCTTACAGCCTTTTCGAGCTGAGCCGGGTGCTCGACCGCGTGCGCAAAGACCCCGCCGGCCGCCCGACCGCCTGAGCCGGGACTGCACCACACAGCGTTCCCGGAGGCGCCTTGCGCCCGTTGTTGCTGCCTGTCGCCGCGGTTGACAAGCCGGTTGCAATTGGATGCATTTCCCTTTAATATGGCCATCGTCTTTAAGTAATTCCTTAAACCTTCAGCTATGCTGATGGTTCAAGCTATGCTATCCAGGTAGGTAAGTGAGCATGAACCGCCCGCTTCACTCGAGACGCAAAGATCGCGGAGGAAATATTAACAAGTCCGCAGCGTACTCGGCGTCTCTGCGGTGAAAATGAATATCAAAACGGCCCCCTTTTAGGGGGTCATCAAACCACCCCTTTTAGGGGTGGTATTTGACTTCCGTGCCATCAGGAATCCATCGCCAGTCCGATGTCATTTTTCCCGCTCACGCCATTAAAAAAATGGTGTCTCGTTGCCATTTCGTGCGGCCTGCTGTGCGGCCTGCTCATCGGCGCCGTGTTCGGCCTGGCCCGTGACCTGCCCCAGATTCGATCCCTTGAATCATTCAAACCCGCGGCCGTCACGCGCCTCTATTCGGTCGACCGCGAACTTCTGGCCGAGTTTTTTCAGGAAAAACGGGACCCGGTGCCGCTCGAAACCATCCCGGCTTACCTGAAAAAAGCCCTGGTGGCCACCGAAGACCGCCAGTTCTACCGGCATGTCGGCGTCAACCCGAAAGCGATCCTGCGGGCCGTCATCAAGGACATCTGGGCCGGAGAGTTCGTCGAAGGGGCCAGCACCATTACCCAGCAGCTGGCCAAGACCCTGTTTTTGACACCGGAAAAATCCCTGCCCCGCAAGCTCAAGGAGGTCCTGCTGGCCTTTCAGCTGGAACGCCGCTACACCAAGGACGAAATCCTGGCTTTCTATCTGAACCAGGTCTACTTCGGCAGCGGTGCCTACGGGGTCGAGTCGGCCGCCCGGATTTTTTTTGGAAAATCCGCCAGGGAGCTTAGTCTGGCCGAA
Source organism: Desulfobacterales bacterium (assembly GCA_049281435.1). Lineage (GTDB taxonomy): Bacteria > Desulfobacterota > Desulfobacteria > Desulfobacterales > SG8-13 > JARFQH01. The sequence continues at coordinate 49 of JBAPSB010000141.1, read as the reverse complement.
TGCGCCCTGATTGCCGGCATGCCCAAATCGCCGTCGCGCTATTCTCCGC
>JBAPSB010000140.1:0-13472 GCA_049281435.1 Desulfobacterales bacterium | reverse complement strand
GCTATGACGACGCCGGACCACTGGGTCGCGGTGAGGTGCTCTTTCAAAATGAACCAGGCCAGCATCACGGTGGCGGCGGGGTAGAGGGAAGAGAGAACGGCGGCGATGTCCAGGCGCCCCATGCGCGTGGCCAAAGCGAAAAAGGTGTTGCCCGCCGCATCGAACAGGCCCACTGTGACCAGCAGGCCCACTTGGCTTTTTGCCGGCATCCGGAACTCGCCGCGCAGGCAGAGCAACAGCAGCAGACAGGTAATGGATGCCCCGCGCGCGGCTACCAGCGGCCACAGAACCGCCTGGCTGCTGACCCGGTCGATGACGATAAAGAAAAGCCCGAATCCCAGGCCTGCGGCAACGGCGTGGGCCAGTTCGTGCCATCGTATCCGGGCCGTTCCGCGGGAGTAGGACAGGGCGAAGATCGCCGCCACGGCCAGCCCAAACCCGGATAACTGCGCCGGGTCCGGCAGCCCTTCCGTATAGGCGGCCACACCGATCGGGATAACGGCCGCCGTCACTGCCGAAAGCGGGGCCACCACCCCCATGCGCCCAATTGCCAGCCCCCGGTAGAGGGCGGCCAGCCCGAACACCCCCACGATGCCGGCCGCGGCGCCGTAAAGCATGGGATGAAGCCCGGGAAAATCATCGGTAAAAACGAGGGCCATTGCGACCAAAACCAGCGCGCCGGCCAGCTGCGACCACAGCACCACGGACAAAACGCTGCTTCGTTTCGTGGCCAGTCCGCCGCTGAAATCACCCGCCCCCCACGCGATGGCGGAACACAGGCCGAAAACAAGCGCGGCGGCTTCCGAGCCCGGCATTTTAAAGCTCCTCCAAAATTTCAGTCTGTAAATAGGTGTACTGGTGATCCGGCGCCCTTTTACAACGAAAGCGCATCGAATGGAACAATTAACAAGAACGATTGACATGCGAGAAAATCAATTTAGGTTGTGGGTAGCAGCAGATTGGTTCCTAATGAATCAGATTAGAGCACCTTTGAAGGTCCTTTTGTATGCTATTGGGGTGCACCTTTCAGATTGATCTGACGGAATATAACGGGGAGACATGCATGCAGCAGAAATGGTGCTATAAAAAATTCGACATCGAAGAAGGACTGAAGCCCGGCAGTGAAAGCTTTCGCTATTTCTTTGTCGTTTCCGAAAACGGCGCGAAAAAATGCAACTACTGCGTCTGGATCGTCGATGAGGCGTTGCCGCGTTTCGACCCTGCGGGCGATTTTAACGCGATTGTCGCCTCGCAGAGAGAAAAATGGCGCAAATGGGTCGAGGGAAAAATCGATGCGGCTGATTTCAGGAACCGGGCATTGAGAATCGATCCGCAGGGCCAGGAGGAAATCAACCTGTCCGAGATGAAGCAGCATGTCAAAATGTCTTGACCGGTCGGCAGTGACGCGGCAGTGACGGCCAATTTCAAAGACATCACCAGACAACGGGCTTGTTTTGCTATGGACACCGGATAAGGAGCACCGTATGGCGGACAACACCATTCAGGATCGTGCCGCCGGGGCCATCATGGGCGCCTTCATCGGCGATGCCCTCGGCTTGGGCCCGCACTGGTATTACGATCTGGCCGAGCTTCGCCGCGATTACGGCGACTGGATCGACGGTTACACCGATCCCAGGCCCGGACGCTACCACGCCGGGCTGAAGGCCGGGCACTTGTCCCAGGCCGGTTTCATTCTCGCGCTTTTGGTTCGCTCGCTCGTCGAGCGCAGCGGCTACGATCAAACCGATTTTTGCCGCCGGATGGATGAAGACCTCTTTCCACTGCTCGACGGCACGCCGGTGAACGGACCCGGCGGTTACACCAGCCAATCCATCCGCGAGGCCTGGAAGCGGCGCGTGCAGCAGAAACGGTCCTGGGGAAAAACCGGCGGCCATGCGGATACCACCGAGGCGATCGAACGCACCCTGGCCATCGCCGTCCGTTACGCGCTGAATCCCAAGCGGCTGGCCGCGGCCGTTTCCGACAACACCGTCCTGACCCAGACCGATGAGACCGTGGTCTCTATGACCGTCGCCTACGCTGCGGTTTTGGGCCTTCTCGTTCAGGGGCATGCGTTCGACGCGCACCTGTCGAGCAAGCTCATGGGCCTGGTAAAAAGCGGCGAATTGCCCTTTCACGCCGTGACCGGCGACAATCTCCAGCCGCCGCGTTCCGGCGATCCCGAGCCGCCCCGCGCGGGCCGTTTCGCCTCGCCGGACGCTTTGCTCACGCCCTCTTACACGGCCGCCGCCGCGGCGGACCCGGCCATCCGCATAGAGCCGGCCTGGAAGGTGTCGATCGTCTACGGCATGCCGTGTGCCATTTACCACCAGCTGCCGGCCGCTTACTACCTCGCGGCCCGGTTCGGCCATGATTTCGAAGCGGCCGTGTTGCATGCCGTCAACGGCGGCGGACAGAACCAGGCCCGGGCTATTCTCACCGGCGCTCTCACCGGTGCCCAAACCGGTTTGTCGGGTATCCCCCGACGCTTGATCGATGGTCTCGAAGAGGCGGAGGCGCTCTTAAAGATAGCCGCGGACCTGGCGTCACAGGTCGAGGCCGCTTGAGTTATGCTGTATGTCCACAACATGGCTTTAGAACCACGGCGTGCCACGGCTCGTCGCGAGCGGGCAAAAGACAGTCCTTGAGCGAGCAGGAGGGGGAAATGCCCATTCACATCGTCCGACTTGGAAGCTCGCGGCTGGAAGGCGAGGGATTGCGGATTGGAACGGTGAGGCGACCGCCCGCGTGGTGTTCCGAAGGCCGAATTCGCCACGCGCAATTTTTTCAAGAACTTATCCGACGAACAGGCCCGCTGGAAACTTGGCCCTGACAGATGGTCCTTGCTGGAAGTCATCAATCATCTCTGCGATGAGGAAAGAGAAGATTTCAGAAAAAGGCTCGCGCTGGTCCTCAACGATCCCGATATGCCGTGGCCGGCCATCGATCCCGAGGGCTGGGTGCTTCAACGCGGATACAACGAAAGACACCTTAAGGAATGCTTTGGACAATTTCTTTCGAGAGCGCTTAAAGTCACTTGAATGGCTGCACGAACTGGATTCACCCGACTGGCGAGCCACCCATCACCATCCCAAAATGGGTTCCATGTCCGCCGAACTGCTGTTGGCCAACTGGCTGGCTCACGATCAGTTTCACATCCGTCAGGTAAACGACCTGAATTTTGCCCATTTGACACAAATGGTGGCACCAGTATCGCTGAAGTATTCAGGTTGGGAATGAATTGAACGATTCCAAATGGGCCCTCAAAAAACCAGCGAGGGCTCCCTCCCTGGCCTAACGAAGTCGGTTGGTCGGGCCCTCGCTGGGATTGCGTGTGCAACGCTGGTTTGAAGCGGCTGCCTTTTTACTTTGACTATTGCACGTTGAGTTTACTCATCGTCTCCGAATCGAGCTTGCCAGTCTGTTTGAGCTGGTTTTTCTTCTGGTAATCCTTGATCGCATTGTGCGTGTCTTTACCCATGATGCCATCTTCCTGGAGATCATAGCCTTCCTTGTTCAGCGCTGTCTGGACGGATTTGACCTGCTGCTTGGACATTTTGTGCATTTTGCCACTGTTCTGCATCATGGAAGAGTCCATGTTTTCGCTTTGCATGGCCCCCTTGTGCATCCCGGCCTGCGATTTCGCACCGTGCATCGTCTGCGCCTGAGAGTCCGATGTCGCGGGTTGTTTCATCGTGCCGGCCGACTGCTGAGCAAAAACTGCCAAAGCGCCCGTAAACACCAAAACCGATCCAATAACGATCCCACGAACCAAGAGCGATGTGCGTTCCCCTTTCATTCCCCACCTCCATTTTTTTCAGTGTTTGGATGTCGTGACCGGAAACACTCACAATCACGCCTGAAGATACGGTAGCACCCGTTTTTGTAAATGGGTGAACGGGAGTATTTTTTTATGAATAACGCTGTACGCGGCCAAACTTTGGGCGAAACCCCGCCATTTTTTCAGGCCGATTTTTGCGTTTGACCTTTTTGGTGAAAAGGTTCATTTTGAAACCCTATGAAACTGATTCCCAAGACCATCCGCGCCCAGATCATGATGGGCTTTTCGATTTGCTTTGTCTTCATGGCGGTTATCATTGCCGTAAACTACAGCAACTTTCGACGTCTCTCGCGCTCCATGCAGCTCTTCGAACTGGCCGATGAACTGAACTCCGCCATCCTGGAAATGCGGCGCTATGAAAAGAACTATTTCCTCTACCTGCAGGAGTTCAATTACGAAGAAAACATCACCTACACCAACCTTCTGGCCCTGACCTTGCAGCGGGAGCAGGAGAACCTGGTGGCGGCCATCGGCCCTGACAGCTACGCGCAATTCGTGCGTCACGTGCAGGATTATGCCGCCCTGATGAGCCGCATGCGCCAGACCGACTGCAATAAAGGCGGATGTACCGAACTTCAGGAAAAAATCCGCGGCAACGGCCAGAACCTGCTCATTCTGGCCGATCACCTGGTCACGGCCGAACGCCGAGCCATCGACCAACTCACCCAGCAGATGATTCCGTTGCCTCTGATCAGCCTGCTTTTGCTGGTGGTGCTGCTCGGGTTCGTCATTTACCTGATCGGTGAAAAGGTGATTCGGCCCCTGGCCCGCATCACCCGTGAATCCGAGGCCGTGGCCCAGGGAGCGTTCCAGCGCATTACCCCCTATGGGGGCGATCCGCGCAATGAAATTCACCGGCTGGTGGCGGCCATAAACCGCATGATGGCCGAGTTGGAGAAACGGCAGGAGCAGCTGATCCAGTCGCGCAAGATCGCCTCGATCGGGACCCTGACCGCCGGGATCGCACACGAAATCAACAATCCGGTCAACAACCTGTCGCTGATTCTGGAGGCGCTGTTCGAAGACGGCGAGGAGATGGACACGGCCGAACGGCGGCATCTGTACCAGGACGCCATGGACCAGGCTGACCGGACCAGTGAAATCGTCAAAAACCTGCTCGAATTTTCGCGGGCCAGCCATCCCAGGGTGGAGGACGTCAACCTGGAGGAGATCGTCGATAAAACCGTGCGACTGGTCAACAACGAGTTGAAACTGCACAATATCGAATTTTTAAAGGAGGTCGTAGACGGACTGGGGACGGTGCGACTGGACCGCGGCGGCTTGCAGCAGGTCTTGCTCAACCTCTTCATGAACAGCATCCAGGCCATGGAAAACGGCGGTGAGCTTAAAGTGGCGATCGGCCCGGCGGAAAGCGCCTCCGAGGTGCGGATCGACGTGGCGGACAACGGCCCCGGCATAACACCCGAGAACCTGGCCCAGATTTTCGATCCCTTTTTTACCACCAAGAAGGAAGGGGTGGGAACCGGACTCGGCCTTTCGGTGAGCTACAACATCATCAAAAAGAACGGGGGCCGGATGGAAGTGCAGAGCCGGCCCGGGCAGGGCACCTGTTTTTCTATTTTCCTGCCGCTCTCCGGCGGACCGAATTTCAGCGGACCGAACTTCAAAGGATGAACGGATGGAGCGCTTCAGGATCGCCGTTATCGACGATGAACCGATCGTGGGCCGTGAGGTCAAGCGTGGGCTTTCCCGGGAGCCTTACGTGGTCGAAACGTTTCTGGACGGCGAATCGGCCTTGCGGCGTCTCGAAAAAGTCGGCTTCGACCTGTTTCTGTGCGACCTGCGGCTGCCCGGGCTGAGCGGACTGGATGTCCTCAAGACCGTGCGCAAACGCTGCCCCTGGGCCGAGGTCATTCTGATTACCGCCTACAGTTCGGTGGACTCTGCGATCGAGGCTATCCGGGCCGGAGCGTTTCACTACGTGATCAAGCCCATCAAAATGGCCGAGCTCAAACTGCTGGTCTGCCGGGCACTGGAAAAGGTCATGCTGGTGAAGGAAAAAGAAGCCCTCAAGGAGGCCCTTTTCTTCCAGAACCGTCCGGCGGCGATCATCGGTCACAGCAAGGCCATGCTGGAAGTCTTCCGCCTGATAGACAAGGTGGCGCCTCTCGACTGCACCGTGCTCGTGTGCGGCGAAAGCGGAACCGGAAAGGAAATGGTGGCGCGTGCCTTGCATCAGCGCGGCGCGAGGAAGATCCAGCCGTTTGTTTCCTTCAATTGCGGCGGCTTCACCGAAGAGCTGATCACCAATGAGCTTTTCGGACACGAAAAGGGGGCCTTCACGGGCGCGACCGAAACCAAGGTCGGCCTGCTGGAGGCCGCTGACAAGGGGACGATCTTCCTCGATGAAATCGGCGAGATGCCGCCCAGCATGCAGGTCAAGCTGCTGCGTTTCGTCGAGGAGCGCTCTTTTCTGCGGGTGGGCGGTATCAAACCGATTTCCGTAGATGTGCGCCTGGTCGCGGCCAGCAATCGGGATCTCAAGGAGATGGTCGCAGCCGGGGGGTTCCGGGAGGATCTCTATTATCGCCTCAATGTCGTGATTATCCCGCTGCCGCCCCTGCGGGCCAGGGCCGATGACATTCCGCTGCTCATCCGCCACTTCCTCGACAAGTACAGCAAGACGTTCGGAAAAGAGATCGCGAGCGTGGGCCCGGAAGTGCTGGAAATTCTATCCCGCTACCCGTTTCCCGGCAATGTGCGCGAACTGGAGAACATCATCGAACGGGCCGTCGCGCTGACCGATGATACCGGGCTCTCGGCCCGCGACCTGCCGTCCGATCTGCGGGAGCTGTCGATCAGCAGCCTGGATCCCCAGGCCTGCCTTTCCCTGGAAGAAAAAGAAAAGCAGTATATCAGGGAAGTATTGATCAAGACCCACCACAACAAGAGCTTGGCCGCCGAAATCCTCGGACTGCCCCGCACCACCCTCTGGCGTAAAATGAAACGCTATCGACTTTAAGATAAAGATTTTGGCTGCGTTATCGGTCGTTGGCATATACCCATACAGCCTCCTCCCTCTGGCCTGGCCAAAATCATTATCTTAAAGTCGATATCATCTGTCCTGACCGATCGCAACCGGGACTCGGCCGGCGACCTTCCGTTTTTTCAATTTGAAACATCCTTCATAACAAACAGGTATCATTAGAAATAAGGCTTAAGGCGGTCTGACTGGACCGGGCGGCTTGTTTCATAATGACACATTGCCATTTAGTTGTGGTGGCGTTTTTATTGATAAGTTACTGATATTGTTAATAAATAAATTTTTGGCACGGATTGTGATTTATTCAGCGCATCAGCCGTCGGAAAACAGCCGGTCGGTGGGAGAGAATCGGCGATGTTACAGAAGAAAATACTGGTACCGGTCGGGTCATCCGGAAAAGATCTGAACAGCGTGCATTATGCCCTGGCGCTGGCTGAAAGACTCCGGGCGCAGGTGTTCATTCTCCGGCACGACGCGGTTAAAATGATTCAGGATTCTCCCGATTCGATCGCCACCTGGCTGGAAGAAGCCTTGCTGGATCTGATCAACAGCGCGCGCCAGGCCGGGTTGGCCGTGTCGCACCACATCGCCCACCGGGAATTGAAGGATGAAATTGTCGATCTGGTGAAAGACGAAGGCATCGATGTGGTGGTTTTCGGCGCGGACAACGGGGCCTGCGAGCGTCTGACGCTCCAGATCAAAGACCTGGTTCCGAGTCAGATCATTCACGTCAGGGAAAAGGACCACATCAGCTACCTGTAGGAGGAAGGCGAAAAAAATGGCAATTGTCATGATTTCGAGTCTGTATCAGAGTGGACGGGAGGAACTGGCCCAGGCCCTGGCCCGCAAGACCGGCTGGCCGGTCGTATCCCGTGAAGAACTGCTCGACCGGGCGCGGGCCGCGGGGATCAAGGTCGGCCGGCTCGAACTGTCCGTTATCAAAACGCCGGGTGCCCATGAGAAACTGGCCCGCGAGAAGGCGTTGTACCTCGCGTTCCTGACGGACGCACTGTGCGAAAAATCCCAGCAGGGTAACCTGATCTATCACGGCCGCGCCGGGCATCTGCTGCTGCCCGGGGTCAGTCACCGGCTGCGGGTGGGGTTGACCGCACCCCGGGAAGTAAGAATCAAGAGAACGGCGCAATCGCTGCGCATGCCGCCTGAAAAGGCCGAAACCTATCTCGCGCAGCTGGATGAGGATGTAGCGCGTTGGATTCATTATGTCCACCGTGTGGACAGCCGTGATCCCGACCAGTTCGATGTGCTTTTCAATCTCGAGAACATCGGGCTTTCCAACGCCGCCGGAATTCTGTGCGCCATGGCGGAGCTGCCCGATTTCCAACCCACTCCGGCCAGCCTGAAATCGGTGAGCGACCTGCACCTGTCCTCCCAGGCCAAATTGCATCTGGCCCTGGACGAGCGCACCCGGCGGGCCGACCTCCAGGTTCAGGCCGACAGTGGGGTCGTCACGGTCACCTACCCGCCCCACGAGGCATCGCTCGCTCGGGACATTCCACTGGTGCTGGCCGATCTCAGCGGGTGCCGGGAGATTCAGTGCACCATGGCCGAAACCAACATCCTGTGGGTCCAGGAGCGTTTCGAGCCGACATCCGATAATTTCCAGCAGATTCTCCAGCTGGCCCAGCGCTGGGGAGCGGCGGTGGAACTCCTGCGCCTGATTCCGCCCGGAGAATCGCCTGTCGATCCGGTGGATACCGGCCGTCTGGATGGCAGCGGCTTTGGTCGCCCGGAATGCCCGCTGCCCTATGACGGCGGCGTGGAGGACGATGGGCCGGCGATGGCCGAAGACGACGGCGGCTTGAGGCGCACCGAGGAAAAACTGGTCGAGCTGGGACGCTGCGGCGGCCGGCATGCGATCTGCGGCGGCACCGAAAAAATTCTGGAACAGGTTCAGGGCAACAGCCATTATGCGCTGGTGGTAATTGGCGACATGTTCTTATCGAAAGGGCATTCGACCCGCACCCGCAGGACCCGGGAACTGGCCCTGAGCATCCGCGACCGGCTCAAGGCGCCGGTGATCACCAGCGACGAGCTCAAAGCGCGGTTTCTCTTCGGCAAACGTCAGGCACTCACGCTGGTCGGTTACCTGGCCCTGCTGGTCCTCGTATACGTGACGGTCTTCACGCACCAGGAGCCGGTCATCAACTTCATGAGCGGGGCCCTGCACCAGCAGTTCAAATGGCTGGCTTCGGCGGCGATGATCCTTTTTATTCCATTGCTGGCCTATGTTTACGGAACGGTGACCGGCCTGGCCCTGAAGATCATCAATATCGATTAGGGTCGAGGGCGGGTTCACGGGGAGTTAAACGGTATAAAGAAGTCCGGGAGGGGGTATGCACGAATTGCTCACAATGCACTTTATCGACATCAACCTGGCCACAGCGCTGCAGGTGGTCTTGCTGGGGTTTATCGGCGGCATCCTGAGCGGTTTCATCGGAAGCGGGGGGGCTTTTTTCATGACGCCGGGCATGATGAACCTGGGGGTCGACGGCGTCATCGCCGTGGCCAGTAACATCACCCACAAGTTCGGCAAAGCCATGGTCGGCTCCCGCAAGCACGCCGCGGCCGGCAATGTGGACAAGAAGCTGGCGGCCTATGTACTGGTTACCGCCATCCTCGGCATCCAGGTTGCGGTCGCCATCAACAGCTTCCTGTTCAAGGGCGGCGCCGACGGCCACGGGGCCGCGAAGGGTGCCGGTGCCAACCTTTATATCAGCCTGGTATTCGCCTTGATCCTGTCGGCTGTCGCGGTTTCCATGCTCTGGGATATCCTCAAATCCAGGGGCAACGGCGATGCCGGCGGGCCTTCCCTCAAGATCGCCGAGTATCTCAACCGGTTGAACTTGCCGCCGGTGATCCACTTTCCCGTGTCCGACACCAAGGTCAGCCTCTGGATACTAATGCTGGTGGGTATCGCCACCGGCTACCTGGCGGGCACCATCGGTGTGGGCGGGTTTATCGGCGTGCCGGCCATGATCTACGTTTTCGGCGTGCCGACGACCGTGGCCACCGGAACCGAACTTTTCCTGGCCCTGTTCATGGGGGCTTACGGCGCCCTGAGTTATGCCTATCAGGGCTTCGTGGACCTGCGCCTGACCATGCTTTTGTATCTGGGCTCGCTGATCGGCATCCATCTCGGTGTTTACGGCGTCAAGGTGGTCAATGAAAAATACATCCGGGTGGTGACCAGCCTGATCATCCTGCTGTGCGTCTTCAGCCGCATCGTCGCCATTCCGGTGTACCTGCGGCAGCTGAGTCTTCTGAACTATCCGGCCGGCTGGGATGTGTACTTCAACGTCGGCAGCAAGTTTTTCCTCTTCGCCAGCGGTATCAGCGGCGCGCTGGTTATCCTGCTGAAAGTCATCCATGTCTATCGCCAGCGGCGTAGGATTCAGAAAACCATGCTGGTGGTCCGCAAGCCGGAGCTGAGGCCGGCCGAAGCCGTTCAGGCACTCAGGAATTAGCCGGTGCCCCTCCGCGGTCTTATAGAGGGCACTGAAAAGTTTTCGATTCAGAAATGCATCAAGGAGGCAGCCATGAACACCCGTTGTGAAATACTCGTTGTGGACGATGAGCCGATTGTCGGGGAACGTCTCAAAGCCTTTATCGAGAAGGACGGCCACAAGGTGGAAACCTTTGTCGATCCGGCGGCGGCCCTTAACCGCTTGGAAACCAAGGACTTCGACATCGTGATCAGCGACATCCGCATGGGCGAGATCGACGGCATCCAGGTCATGGAAAAAGTGTTCGAGAAATCGCGGCGCATCAGGGTGATCATGATCACCGGTTACGCCACCCTGGAGCTGGCCCGGGAATCGCTGACAAAAGGCGCCTTTGATTTCATTGCCAAGCCCTTCAAGTTGAAGGAAATTCGCAAAACGATCAAAAAGGCGGTTGAATCCCTGGAACAGCCGGAAAGCCCGCAACGCGTCGGCACCGCCGCACTGTGAAGATCCCGCCGCAAGGTGAATCCGTCCGCGCGATACCCTTGCGGACGGTGAATGGCGGCGCGGAGTGCGGCCGGCAATGAGAACCGTTAGGTCCACTCAAGCGGCTTGATCGCCGCATCAAAATGGAGCGAGAGATGGATATTTACAGAAGTCCGATGGAGAAAATTCTGAAACAGCAGGAAAACGACACCGTCATCACCAATCCCAAGGAGCCGGCCAAAACGTTTTTCAGAAAAATCGCCTTCCTGTGGGCCTGTCGGTGGGGTCGCTGCAAAAAAGACTTCAAACGGCCGATGAACAACGAGAAATAAGGGCGGCGTCTGATTCCCGGCTCCGCCCCGAATGGTCGTCGCAGCCGGAAACCCGCGGTTAATCGGGCGGGCTCCGGCGGGAAAATGGTCTTTTATGGAGATTTATTGGTATAAAATGACGGCCGAAGATAAAAAATCCGTAAGGGTCCGCAATCGCCGGGTCCATCTGGCGAACGAGCGGACGTTTCTGGCCTGGATGAGAACGAGCCTGGGGATCATGGCCTTCGGATTCGTTGTCGAGAAGTTTGCGCTGTTCATAAGGCAAGTGTCATCGCTGTTGGGAAAGTCGGGGTTAGCGGAACCTCACGCCGCGCTGCCGCCCTTTGGATATTCATCGCTTTTAGGGATAGTTCTCGTCGGCCTGGGCGCATTGATGGCAGTGCTGGCGCTCGTCAGGTTCAAGGAGGTTGACAGGCAAATCGATGCCGATACGTATCATCCAACGTCGATCCTTGACGCACTGCTGGCCATATCGATTCTGGCGGTCGGCATCTTCCTGATGCTGTATCTGATCCACAGCATCTGAGGCGTGTCTATTACGGCAACAGGTCGGCGATGATGTCCTTTAGCTGGTCGTTAAGATTCAGCGGCTTTTGGGTCTTGGCGTCGGCCATGACAAAGGTGATGTTGGCATCGGCGATCAGCTCGGCGGTTTGCTTGGTGTAGATTTCCTGGCGGATGACACCGCTGGTGGTGCCGATTTTAGCCAAATCGGTTTGAATGTCGATCACATCTCCGAATGCGGCCGGGCGCCGGTAATTGATGTTGATGTTGACCACGAAAAAAGTCACGCTCTTCAGATGGTTGAAGAAATCGGGGTGACCGTCGAAAAACGCCCAGCGGCCTTCCTCCAGAAATTCCAGGTAGCGGGCGTTGTTCACGTGGCCGAACATGTCGAGGTGGTAGCCGCGAATCTTTACTTCCGTATGAACCATCATCGAAGCATTCCTTTCCGTAAAACGGGGCGCCATCGTTGCTTGAATCCGAGCATCGAAAGGTAGATGCAGCTGTCCGGATACGCTGCGCGCAGCGTATGCAGGTTCGATACCGGATCGTAATCAGCGACTTTTCTATCGCCGGTTTTCCGGACACTTCTGAACAGCAGTTCCACATTTTTAGACATCCAGGCCTCGATCACAACCGGCAAGTCGCACTCGGCCAGAGCGTCAATATTCGCATCCTTTTCGATGACCGGTTGCGTGATGACAAAACTGGCCCCGGCGGCTTTTTTATCGGCCAATCGATTTAACTCGAACGGCATCGGGCTGTATTGGTTATACGCGCAGCCGGTCGTAAACTTACCCTGATATTCAGTGTTGATGTAGCGCAGAAGATCGATGGAAGTGGCCACCTTTTTTGTTCCGCCGATACTCTTTGCTTCGAGGGTGGATAGCTGAGGGCCGCCGTCGCCCCTGACAACGAGCAGATACCTCACACCGAGATCCGCGGCTTTCGTCAGCAGCCGATCGAGTTCGGTCTTGGTGTGAAACGTGTTTAAGTTCATGACGGTCTTTTCCGGTTCAACCGGCAGACCGAGTTGTTCGATCATTTCCGGAAGGCTGAATCTGGGCTGCCCCATCGGATTGTCCGGAACGGAAAGCCCCAATCCAGCATCAAGCACACGATAGTATCTTTCGGCAAACAGGGTGATTTTATCTTTGGCCTCAGCAAGATCGGTCCGTTTCGGAGTTAAAATTTCGACCAGATAAGCGCTGGTAAACATATTTACCTCCCAACCCAATAGCATTAACTTAAGGAATTGCCTTGAAAGTCCTCCTTTGAAAAAGGGGGATTCAGGGGGATTTTAAAATAATCATAAGAAATCCCCCCTGACCCCCCTTTTTCAAAGAGGGGAAGATTTGTCCTTTAGTTAGTGTCCGTCCATAAATAGCCGATTTCAATTTTGCCACAGCTACAAAGTAGCTACAAGAAAATCTGTTGACTTTTAAATTTCAACACACAGAAGCAAAGTAAAACAAAATTGAGAATACTGCCGGCTTTAAGGCGTGGCTATCCTCCGGCTACCAAATGTACCAAAGTGCTCTTTGATTTTATCTACGTTTCAACCGGTCTGCGACTTAACGTCAGCAGGTTGGCCGCGACAATCGAGCACCACACATAACTTTTAAAAGAGCGGTAGCCCTTCCAGGTGCAGCGCCACAACCCGAAGCTGCGCTTTAACCAGGAGATGCCGGACTCGATCCCGGCCCGGAATCGCCTGAGCCGATTGTATACGTAGTCACTGCGGCACATGTCCTCTACTTCAAGGCCTCGTTTTTTGGCGAAGCAAACGTCCTTGACGCCACTTGCCTTGGCCTGCTGCAGATTGTCTTTGGAGGCAAAAC
>JBAPSB010000139.1:0-3100 GCA_049281435.1 Desulfobacterales bacterium | reverse complement strand
GCATTACCCCTACCGCAGTCCCTCCTCGGTCTTATTTTGATAAAATGGTGTGTCAGCTACGTCGGTTAAGTCAGTTTTGTCAGGTAACGAATTTTGTAATACTGGCCCACTAACTCTGAATCCCGCTCGGGCAGGAAATCTCAGAGCCTGCAGTCTACGTTCGAACTAAAGCGCCATGGCCCTGCGGCCCAAGATGTATGGAAATTCTACCGATCGGTTCCGCGTTCCGAGTTTCCAGTTTCGAGTTTCAAGTTTCTATCTTTCAAGTTTCAATCAATCAGGGAGGACCCATTGGAATCGATTACCACGCTCATCGTGGACGATGAACGCTCGTTCGGAAACATCGTTTCGCAACGTCTGCGTCAAAGGGGAATCACCGCATCTGCCGTTACCAGCGGACCGGAAGCATTGCAACGACTCGCGCAGACCCACCGTATCGAGGTGGTCGTACTCGATCTTAAAATGCCGGTGATGGATGGTATCGATACGTTGCGATCAATCAAAAAGTCTACCCCTCTGGTGGAAGTCGTCATGCTGACGGGTCATGCGACGATTGACTCGGCGATCGAGGCCATGAAATCGGGCGCGTTCGACTATCTTACCAAACCTTTTGACATCGATCAGCTGGTTGAAAAAATCACCGCAGCAGCGAAGAGGAAGAGGGACCGCGACGCCAAGATCCGCGAGATCCGCGCCCGGCCCTATATCTCGGAACGCGAGCGGGAGGAAATGATAGGCAGATTACTGGAGACGTGACAACCGGGTGGTTGAAACATGGAGGGTTGAAACTTGAAACTGGATACTTGAAACTCGTAAATCAGGACTCACACCTCGACATTAACCAAACACACAAAAAGGGCAGGCACAGAGGCCTGCCCCTACGGTCTAGTTAAAGCGATGGCTCTTGACAAAACCCAAGAAGCTTATGAAACGGGCTCAACGGCCCGATCCCGCTGCAGCGGGACTAAACCGGCTAAACCGGTTCAAAAGCTTCTACCGGGTCCCATCGATTACAGAGGTTCGAAGGTAAACTTCTGGCCACCGATGGAGGCCTCGTACATGAGGCCCGCCTGGGCATGAACGAAGGTGGCCATTCCCTTGACATATTCGGTTTCGGCCTGGACGCCGGTTTTGGGTCCGGCGCTGGCGTCGGCACTGGCACCGGCCGTACCGACCTGAGCCTGCGCGCCCGCTGTTATGGCAACCGCCTGGGCGGTGGCGTCGAATTCGAAGTTGCCGCTGATAAATTCATCGTAGGCCCGCTTGTCCTGGAAGAAGATGATTTCACTGAAAGCCTCGGCACCGGCCTGAAATCCGATCGATCCTTCGACGGCAGTTGATTTTTCCGTCACGGTGCCGTTGTGATACACCTGCCCTTTACCGTATGACCCACCGATGACAAATCCGGACTTGCCGATCGTGGGAAAAACTGCGTAACCGTAGTTGTTTTTAAAAAAACTTCGCCACAGCGGGGGACTCCCTGCAAACGTTGATGGTTTTCGAATAGTCTTCCACTTCGGCGGCGGTGACAATGGTCGAAAACCCGAAGAATAAAACGATGCAGGCGAGTACCGTTAATTTTTTTATTTGAATGCTCCTTTCAATTTGCCGCTCAGCGCGGGAACTTCAAATACCCGATCCTTCTCGATCGGCTTTTTTTATATCTTAACCGGGTTTCGGAGTCAGTCAAGGGGCGGCAATACGGCAGACGAACAACGGAGAGGGAGCATAAAAGGAGTCGTCCCGGGATCCTCAACGCCGTGTTAGTGGGGCGTTGCCCTTACACCGGCAATATGAGACGGCGGAATCGAGATCTCGGCCGGTTGCCCGTATTTTCGGCGGTGGAACGGAAAAATACAGGTTTTTCAGCGCGGGAATACGACCTTTGCCCCATACGCTCTTTACCGGCAAGTATTTAAGGTACGGCTGTCTGTCGCTTCTTTCCGGCTGTCGATTTTGGGGGGTGTTTGTCTCTTTCGCTTTCGGTTCGGGCTTGTGCACTTTATGAAATCCGTGGAAGGTGTCGATGAAATTCGCAGCAGACACGGGCGTAAGTGCGGTTTTTCACACAATGGGTGTAACCGGAACCGAGACGACCTTTTCTGGATAACCCTTGATAACCCTTGCCAGCTTCATTGGAGAACTGAAATGAACTCAAAAACAGCGGTGTCGAAGAAAATTTTTTCAGTGTTATTTTTCCTGCTCATTTTCGCGTCCGCCGGCTATGCGGCCCCCTTCGATGAAATTGTCGTCTTCGGCGACAGTTTGTCGGATAACGGCAATCTCCTGCTAATTCAAAACCAGCCGAAACCCGATCCGGCCATTTATTTCGAGGGTCGTTTTTCAAACGGGCCGGTGTGGGTCGAATACCTGGCCGATGTGGCGCATTTCAACGTATCGTTGAGCGACAGGGCCCTGGGCGGTGCGCAAAGCGGTGGGGTCATCGGCCTGATGACCCAGATAGACGGTTACATCGCCACCACCGGACCCTCTTTTTCTGATTCGGCCCTTTTTGTCATCTGGATCGGCGGCAATGATTTTTTCAATGGAGACGGTGATTTCCTGAGTGCGGTGGGCAATATCAAGGATGCTTTAGAGCGGCTGGTGGACTTCGGGGCCCGGAATTTCCTGGTAGTGAACCTGCCTGATCTTGGCCTTATTCCTGACGAATTGGGGTCTCCGGAAGCCCCCCAGGCAACCGAATTCACGTTGAATTTCAATGCCGACCTGGCCAACAGGCTCGACATTTTCAGGGCTGCGCATCCGGAGGTCGGCCTTTACGAATTCGATGCCTACTCTCTCTTCACGACCGTTCGAAACGATCCGGCCGCCTACGGATTCACCAATGTCACCGATCCGTCGCCTAATTTCGATGTGCCCAATAATTTTGACGGCGCCGGCTATGCGTTTTGGGACGGCAAGCACCCGACGACCGCGATGCATGCGGTCATGGCGGATCAAGTGTACGCGGACGTAAATGCGCAGGTCCCGCCCCCGGACACGAATACGGGCAACGGGAACAACAACGATAATTCCACCTGTTTCATCGGCTCATCGATGAATTGATCGGCCTCCGGTTTTATCGATTGAGCTGGACGGG
>JBAPSB010000138.1:0-3233 GCA_049281435.1 Desulfobacterales bacterium | reverse complement strand
GCGGCTTCTTCCTTGTATCTGTGGCAACCTCGACAATCGCTCAAGTCAGGTCTTCGATAGTATTTGGGACACCTTGTCATGGTTTTGTCCCGCATGACATATTGGGCTTAAATTACCAGGGCCGTCGAACCGGCACCGAAGGCAATGATTCAACGGCTTTCTTATCGAGCTTGAGGAAAACGGTGTCCTCCTCGATGCGATCAATGGCCGACACCGGTATCGTCACCTCTTTTTTGCCCCACAGGTGCCCTTCCATCAAAATCAGATGTGAAATACGGCCGGTCAGCGGATTGACAAGGAACTCACCCAGCATACCGGCCTTTCCATCGGTGGCCTCCACTCGCGCGCCACGGTGAATTGCCAGTTCGCCCGGTGGGAGCTGTTCTTCATCGACCGGGATGACGTCGGTTTTCATGGGGGTCGCGTAGGGCAAGAGGTAAAAATCGAAATCATGACCGATGTAACTTTCCATGAAATCGATATTTTTTGTCTTATGATAGCGGGTTTTGACAAATTGATCCATGCCGGCCATCTCGTCTCTGCGAATGTTCAGCCGGACCTTCTTCTCTGTGCATTCTCCGAGGTGTTCAACAGGAATCAGCCGTTCGCCCTCGTCGCCAAGTTTCTTGTCACGCACGACGATGTGCGTGACGTTTTTATCGGTAGGATTGATGATGATCGTAATGGTCATACCGCAAGGTCCGTCCAGACACTCGACCTCTGCACCCAAAGGGATTTCAGACATGTATTCTCCTTTCTCTATCGGTCCCCAAGTGTTCGAAGAATGCCCGGGCCATGATAAGGTAGTGCTGGAGCATAGTGGTTATATACCGCTTTCTAACAATAAATTCCTTTCCAAAATATCGACGGGTATAGCGGCGTGTCCCCTACTTGGCCCGTTCGAAATAGACGTTGAACCTCTGCTGCGCGACCGCCTGGTAGTAGATGCCATAGAGAACGTCATTCGCCGGGTCGTAGGTGAGGGTGTAGGTGGACCCGTTGTAGCCGCCGGCGCGCAACTCAAAGAAGAGCTTGATGGTCTTGTCGTCCCGTGAAGCCCGGGCCTCCGCGAACGGGAGCGGCCTGGGATTCGCGTAGGCGGCGTCGAGTTTGCCGTCGGGCTCAACGCCCTGGATGGTGATGGCGTAGCCACCGTCGGGTCGCACCCATCGGCCCAATAAGACATCATATCCGGATTCGGACCCGGCCGACGGTGCCGCTGTATCCCGCGCAAAGGCCGGCCCCGCGAAAACCCCGAAGACAAGCACCAGTGTCGGCACCAGGCACATGACGAAATTCTTCATCGCTTTTCCTCCGAATGCACTTTGTCAATTGCGAACCGGCCGGCGGCGTTCAGCACGAGATGCCGGTGCCGGTTATCAGGATGGTCGCCGCTTCAAGAGCGGCTGGAACATGCACGATGGGTTGAGGCACAAACCCCAACCGATTCGCCGGTATAGGCCGCCCCCTTTGGAGGGCGGCCCGTGTGGTTCATGAATGACCCGGCGCTTACTCGCGGCCGGCGGCGACCTTCTTCATGCCCTCTTTGAGTTTCTTGATCTCCTCGGGCGACAACTGCGGGCGATCGACGGTGATCGTCAGCTTGTTCAACTTCGCCGTCAGCGGGAACGGCGGCAGGTAGTCCGCATCGTTCACACCCGTAATGGTATCGGAACCGATGTCGAAACTCTCGTCCCACTGCAGGATGATCGGGATCGTCTTCTCCATCCTCAAGGTTTTCACTGCCTTGCCATCAACCTTGAGCGTGCCGGTGCCCGGCCGGCCGATGCCGGAGAAGTTGTTGAAGGCCATCGTCCCCAAACCCAGGCCTTCATAGACGAAGTCGAACTCGAGGGTATGCTTGCCGGGCGCAAGAGCGTTCGGGCCTTCCCATCTGGGCCGCTCCAGGTCCAACAGGTTCCACAGGAACACCGGTTTGCCCTTGACCAGGTAGAAGCCGAAACCCGCGAAACGCCCGCCGGATGTCACGATCATGCCCTCCGTGCCCCCTTTGGGGACCGTGATGTCCGCCGTAATGGTGTATGACGTATTGAGCAGGTACGGGGCATCGCCCTGCGGGAGGCCCGTCATCGGCCGCGTATAGACAAACTCCGTGCGGCCGGCGGTGAGGCTGGGACGCGCAGCCGCGACCCGGGCCCCGACCGAAGCATCCAGCGGAAGCACCTGATATTTCTTTGCTTCCTCGAGGAACATCGCCCGCATCTCCTTCACCTTGTCCGGGTGCTGCGCGGCGATGTCCTCAGACTGGTTCCAGCTGGTGTTCAGGTCGTAGAGCTGGAAGAC
The DNA here is from genome assembly GCA_049281435.1 of Desulfobacterales bacterium. GTDB lineage: Bacteria > Desulfobacterota > Desulfobacteria > Desulfobacterales > SG8-13 > JARFQH01. Next base: position 929 of record JBAPSB010000138.1, on the reverse strand, counting down.
CTGATTGTTCATCGGATCATCATTGGTCGGCAGGAACGCCTGCCACGGCGCGCGATTAGCCTTGGTGCTCATCAACCAGCCGTCGTGGTAGATCGCCCACTGGCCCATCATCTCGAAGTACTGGGTCACGTGCTTTGAGGGTGCATCCGCGTTTTTCGCATCGAAAGTGTAGGCAAAGCTGGTCCCCTCGATCGGCTTCTGCGTGATGCCATCAACTGTTTCGGGCGCGGAGATGCCGGTGACCTCCAGGAATGTGGGCACGTAGTCAATCACGTGCACGAACTGCTCGCGCAGCGCGCCCTTGTCCTTGATGACCTTCGGCCACATCACCACCATGTTCTGGTTGGTCCCGCCGAGCCGCGAAGCGTTCTGCTTGAACCAGTCGAACGGCGTGTCGAAGGCCCAGGACCAGCCGGCCGACATGTGGTTGTAGGTGAATTCGGTGCCCCAGGCGTCGTAGAACTTCATCTGAACATCGACGGGCGGCGCCACGCCATTGAAGAACGCGACTTCGCTGAAGGTGCCCAGCGGCCCGCCTTCGCCACTGGTTCCGTTGTCGCCGTTCTGGTAGACGACCAGCGTGTTGTCGAGCCGGCCGAGATCCTCGAAGGCCTGGATCACACGACCGATCTCGTGATCGTTGTAGGCCACGAATGCGGCGAACACCTCCACCTGGCGGATGAAGAGTTTCTTCGCCTCGGGCGTGAGCTTGTCCCAGGGGGTCAGGAGATCGTCGGGCCAGGGCGTCAACTCCTGGCCCGCGGGAATCACCCCGAGCTTCTGCTGGTTTTTGAAGATCGTCTCGCGCAGCTTCTCGTAGCCGTCGTCGAACAGGTGCATCGCGTGGATCTTGTCCACCCACTCTTTCTTCGGGTGGTGCGGCGCATGGGTCGCGCCAGGCACGTAATAGAGGAAGAGCGGCTGGTCGG
>JBAPSB010000137.1:0-20615 GCA_049281435.1 Desulfobacterales bacterium | reverse complement strand
TGACTTTTGACCCGTCTACCGCGTTACATCCACCGACACGTATCTCGATATGCGCCGCTGGATGTGCCTTGCAGACGGGCCAATATCCGGCGCAATCTTGTGGAATTATTTCTTACCGTGACCCTAAACGCATGCAGCAGGTGGGCGATGGACACCAAAGAAGCCATATTGGGTTTCAGCCAAAGCGAAAAGATAAAATCCGGCATCATCTGGGTCACCCAGGCCCTGGAAGTACTCGGCGGACTGCCGGAGAAAAACCGCAAGAGTGCCGAACGAATAGCGCATGTTTTTATCGGCTTGATGCTCCGAGACGTCCACCTGGCGGTAAACGTGACCACCGATACGACCTGGCGCGATGTCGAGAAAAACATCGATCTGGCGCTCGTCATGCTTGATTCGGGCGTCGCCCAGGAAGCCGGATACCACCTGACGCGCGCCCTGAGCCATGTGGCCGATATCGGACAGCGTTCGATGAACGACCTCAAGGCAAAAGGGCTTTTATGATACTGTGCCTTCCGCTATGGGGGCGCATTCGTACCCGGTAATTCTATCGGTATGTCCCGCCTCATGGCCCACTGTTTCAATATATCTATCCGCCCCGCATCCCCCCTCGGGTTTCCCCTGATGATCTTGCTTGCCACAGACGTTTCCAGCCCTTTTTCAGGTCTGCCCGGCTCCCGCCAACTGCTGCTATAAGCTTTAAGATAAAGCTTTTGGCAAGGCCGGAGGGCGGCGGCTGTATTGTAATCCGCCAATAACCGAAAACACAGCCAAAACCTTTATCTTAGAGCTTATAGCCTATCCGCTTTCGGCGGACGGCTGGCCCAGGCGGCGAACGATATCCTCGATGTGGAACAAAAAACTCCCGCCAGCCCGATCCGCAATATAGCGCGCCAGGGTCCGTTCGATGACCGGAAAGGCCAGGTCATCCCATGGGATGTCTTTGTCCGCAAACAGCCGCACCTCAAGGCTTTCCTTGCCGGGTGCAAATGTCGGCCCGTTCAACTGCGCGCGAAACATCAGGTATATCTGGTTGACGTGGCAGATGTTGTACAACCCGTAAGGGATCAACTCGGCCAACCCCGCCCCGGCCTCTTCCAGGGTTTCACGCCGTGCGCCTTGCTCCACCGTCTCACCGTTTTCAAGGTATCCGGCCGGCAGGGTCCAGCGGCCGTAGCGCGGCTCGATCGCCCGGCGGCAAAGCAGGATTTTGTCCTGCCGCTGCGGAATGCAGCCGACGACCATTTTGGGGTTCTGGTAGTGAACCGCACCGCAGGCGGTGCAGGTGTAGCGCATGTGGTCGTCGCCCGCAGGAACCCGCAGGGTTACGGGCGCACCGCAATGACTGCAAAAATTCATTGGTCACCAGTTCGGGATCAGTTCGAGATGCTCATCCAGTGCATCAGGGATTCAACCATACATAGTCGGCATCCTTGTTGTCTACAAGGCCTTTTTCGATGCTGCCCGATACTTCCGGCAGAAACACCGTCACGGGAATGACGGCCCGATCGCGGATCTGGGTGGCGATGGCCTGTTTTCGCACGTGGCCGGTTCCGGCCAGAATAATCATCACCGTATCCGGATGCCGCTCGATATACTCGAGGGCCGTGACCGCCATGACCGTGTCCCAAACCATCTGGGCCTCGCAGAAGTAAATGAAATTCAGATCCCCGTGGGCATGCCCCCCGAACGCCTGGCGGATGAAATCCATATAGTCTTTGTCCACCCGGCAGGTGACGTTGCCCAGATCGGCTTTCTGCTCCTCGGAGAGGGACTGGTAGCCCGCGCGGGCCACTTGTCGGGTGATGGTGCCGGGAATATTCAGACCGACGACCGGAATCCGGTTTTCCCGGGCATACAGCAAAATCGGGCTGTACAGGGACCAGGGGAAACTCCAGTTGTCGGCATAAATTTTCTCGAACGCCGCTTCGTCGATCTCTCCGGACACCCAGCGGTCGAGGTCCGGCTGGCTGTCACGGCGGAACATTTCCATTCCGATCACCACCTTTACGCCGGCTTCGTGGAGTTGCCGAACCACTTCAAGCTGCATCCGGTGATGGTTCTCATCGGTGTGATGCTCGCCGACCAGAATGATGCGATCTTTTTTAAGCTGCGGAATGACCTCTGTCAGCGTGGTTTCAGTGGCGTTTTTCACATCGAAAATCGGTTGGGAGACAGTTTTATTGCTCGCCGCGCAACCGCCGCCAAACAGTAAAATGACCATCAGGGTAGTCAAGAGTCTTCTTTTCATCGGTTTTTTGTTTCTCCATTAAGTGAAAATCGGATGCACCCCTTTGCGCGGACGCGGACGCGGTTATTCACCGGCGCCCCAGCGATGGATCAGGGGCGAGGTGCGCGTGGACCAGACGCCTTTGACCCTGTTTTGCCCCCGGCTGAAGGCCAGGTAGCTGTAGGAGCCGTAATGCGTGATTTTGCGGGCCACCGACTCCGCGTATTCGGGTGACAGCGGTAAGAAAAGAGCTGTCGCCCGCCGCTGCCCGCCGGCAGGCTCGAATACACCGAAAAAAACATCCGCCGGGTCCCGGTAGGTCACACCGTCCAGTTCAAACGACTGCCTGGTAAAGCTGACCTTACCGTCCAGCGCAGGCAGCAGATCGGCCCTTGCCGGCAGACCGATCAGCAGAAGATCGCTTTCGCCGACGGCGGCCGCATCGACCAGATCCTCGGCCACCATGCGGAAGTTCCCGATTCCGAGCGACAGCAGCAGCGTATCGGCCGCTTTCCTGACATCATCCGCCAGGCCAGCGGCCAAAATGACCCTGACGGCCGGCGCGCCTTTTATCGTGTTGACCGAGGGGGGAATTTCCGACGGATAAAGCCTTCTAAAAAGATCGTAATCAGGATCGACCGTCAGCGCAGACGGTCGGTTCTTCGCCACGAGCGCAAAAAGGGATTTTTTTTCGCCGACCTCGAGTTTCCGAATTTCTGGCGGTCCGGCCTCGGCCTGCAGCACGAGCGGGACGCTGAACTCGAAATCCGGCGTTGCCTGCGCTACGGCGCCCGTGACCGACCATCCACTGCCGGTCTCGGCGGCGGCGACATCTTCGAGCGCCGGCAGCGGCGCGCCGCTACGCTCCACCCATTGCCGGAAGAAAAATGTCAGGTCTGTGCCCGACCGGCGCTCGAAACTCTCGCGCAACTGCTGCCAGGAGGCCGGCTGGAACAGAAACTTTTGATAGATGTCCCGCAGGGTGCCCCAGAAGACCTCCTCGCCCAGGCGGCGGCGCAACATGTGAAAGACCATGGCGCACTTGTCGTAACCGATGACCTTGGTCACGGGATCGAACCGGCTTTGAAACCGGCTGATGGGAAAGTCGGTCGCCGGCGTCACCAACGTGGCGTAATTGCGCAGGATCTGCCGGCGGTACTCCCGCGCCGCCTGCGCGGATTGGCGTTCCTTATAAAGGTAGTCGGCAACATAGGTGGTCAGGCCTTCGGACCAGTCGCCGCCGGCGCCGTCCACGAAGACGCCGTTACCCCACCAGCAGTGCGCAATTTCATGTCCCAGGCTGGTATCGATGATGAAAGGCAGCCGCAGGACCTGGCTGCCGAGCAGCGTGTAGGAGGGAAACCCGTAGCCGGTCGGGAAAAAGTTCTCCACCACTGCAAACTTGTCGAAAGGGTATGGTCCGAAAAGACCTTTGTACAGCCGCAGGTACCGGCCGGTTGCCGCAAGATAAGCGGCGGATAGGTCGGCGCTCTGGGGCAGAAAATAGGTTGCCGCCGTCACCCGGCCGATGGTCTCCTCCCGCACCTGATAGCGGGCCGCCGAGAGCGATAGTCCACGGACGGGGTGATCGACCGCCCACGATGAAACCGTTTTATCGTCGGCGGTATGATATCCCAGAGTGCGTCCGGCGGTAACGGCTATTATCCCGGCCGGCGCTTCGACCTTCAGGGTGAAGGTGGTCCGGTCGGCGGCGATGTGCGGATACCAGCCGGCACCAAACAGCAGCAAGGTGCCCTGGGGCGAGATCGTGCCGCTGACGCCGTAGCCGGGATTGTCGGTATTGGCCGGCATCACCGGGACGGGGTCGTCGAAAACCGCAGCGTACGCCAGGCTGATTTGAAGCGGACCGGTGGCCTTTCCTACAGCCGGTTTCAGGCGCAAGCGGCCGTTGGCGAAGGCAAAGGCCTGCGGTCTGCCATCGATCGTCAAAGAGTGAATGGTCGCCTTTTCAGTAAGATCCAGCACCACCTCGGCGGGCGCGACCGGCCCGATCGTGAGGGTGTCGGTCCCCTCGAGCCGGCTCGCAGACGGGTCCAGCACGATCCGAAGATCGTGGTGCACATCGAGCGCTGCGCTGGGGGCGGCGCTCAGAAAAAAGAGAAGGCCGGATACTATCGCGGCCCGCAGGACACGCTTCTCAGCTAAAACCATGACGACCGTTTTTATATTAATATTCCGAGCCTTCTAAAAAACCGGTCGGGGCAGATGCTTCGCATGTGAAAACCGGCCGGATGCCTGCAGACAATTTAACGCATCCCCCCCGCTTGTCAAAACAATCGTCCGCCTCGGCTTCGCGACAGGCATTCGACGGCATTGCCTTGACATGGAATTAGGAAATTGATTATTAGGGGATAATTCATATCGCTTTGTTTGCCCCACCCCTTACCCAGAAATCATTTTAATGAAAGGAACAACACAATGAGTCAGACCGAAAAAAACTTGTGGGAGGCATTTGCCGGCGAGTCACAGGCCAACCGAAAATACCTGGCGTTCGCTAAAAAGGCGGATCAGGACGGCTATGCCCAGGTGGCCAAACTCTTTCGCGCCGCGGCCGAGGCCGAGACGGTGCACGCCCACACCCACCTGCGGACCTTGAAGGATGTCAAGTCGACCGCCGAGAACCTGAACGCCGCAATTGCCGGTGAAACCCATGAATTCAACAGCATGTACCCCGAAATGATCGCGACCGCCAAGAAGGAAGGCGACAAGACCGCCGAACGCAGCTTTACCTACGCCAACGAGGTCGAAAAAATACATGCCGCACTTTACCAGAAAGCCCTCGACCAGATGGACAAGCTCGAGCAGGCCGACTACTACATCTGCTCGGTTTGCGGGTATACCTGCGAAAATCAGCCGCCGGATGTCTGCCCGGTCTGCGGCGCCAGGGCCAAGGCCTTCTTCAAGTCCGAGTAGCCTTAACGGTCTGGCATCTGAAATGCCTGCAAAATGACCGCCCGCCACCGTTCTGCTGCAAGGTGGCGGCGGGCGGTCATTCTCCTCTCGGCTGCCGGTCCAAATCCCAGAATATTTCCTCTTTTTCCTTTTCAGTCGATCTTCTCGATCCAGCCGGACGGCCGCAGCCGGATGACGCCGCAAAAATACCCCTTCCCTTTTTGAAGTAAACGCGAAAAAAAATCTCTTTCCTTTGACAAAGCGCGCGGGGAACTTTCAGGGATCGACGAAAAACCGGCAAACATCTGATTGTGAAGTCGATGCTGTCCTTTTGTACCTGCGACAAACGGCGCGCAACGATCCCGTGGGCCGATCTTAAACATTAGATTCACCGATCGACGTCAACAAGCAACCGGCTTTACGATAGTGATTTTCCGCCGTGGCGTCCGTATACTTGATTGGTACGGCGACGGTGCATATTATGGCCGATACACAACTGGTTTCGATCGGAAAAATCAAATGTCCAAAGCAACAGTCCGGCCAACCGACACGGTCAGAAAATCGACGCTGATAGGAGTTGGGGTCGTATGTCTGGTCGTGGGGTTTCTGGGCGGAGTCGTCTTCAGCATATACAAGGCAACCGGCCTCGATCCGGCACCCCACCCGGCAGCGGTGCAGCCGGACGCCGGCAACCGGGCACCGGAACTCGACCGCCTGATTAAGGAGACCGCTCAAAATCCCGGCAATGTCACGGCCTGGATTCAGCTGGGCAACCTCTATTTTGACACCGACGCGCCCGAGAAGGCCATCTGGGCCTACCGCAAGGCCTTGGAAATCGAGCCCGGCAACGCGAACGTCTGGACCGATATGGGGGTTATGTACCGCCATGCCAACCAGCCGCAGGAAGCGCTCAAGGCTTTCGAGGAGGCCATTCGGATCGACCCGAAGCACGAGCCGTCACGGTTCAACAAGGGCATCGTGCAACTGCACGATCTCAACGATCCAGCGGCAGGCATCAAAACCTGGGAAGACCTGCTGGCAATCAATCCGCTGGCCATGGCGCCGAACGGCAAATCCGTCGACGAACTGGTGGTCATCTACAAAAAGAACCTGGAGAAGACAAAGTGACCGGAAGGCGCGCTTTGATAGCGGTTCAAACGGGCGTGGCGCTGCTCGGCCTACTGCTGCTGCTGACCGCTTGCGGCAGCGGCTCGGAGCCACCCGCGGCCGGCGAGCGGATACGAAAACCCCTGCGGTCGATTTCAAGCGGTGCGGAATTCGACCGGATCGTCGCCGGCGCCGGCGATCGCCTGCTGATCTTCGATTTTTTTGCCGATTGGTGCCACCCCTGCAAGGAGCTCGAACCGATTCTCGAATCGATTGCCGCACAGCAGGCGTCTGTGACCGACATTTACAGGATTGCCTTCGATGACAATCAATCTCTGGCCGAGCTTTTCGGCGTGCGGGGCATCCCGTTCGTCGCTTTTGTCAAAAACCGGACGTTGGTCTACAGCCTGATGGGGCTGCGTCCCAAAGAAACCTACCTCGAGGCAATCGCGAGTTTCACGCGCCCGGGGGCCGTCACACCACAAGCGGGTCCCGCTGTGCGGCTGGATTCAGGGGTAACGCAAAAATAAATTTACGAATGCCGGCGTCGAAACGCCCGGCCGGCAAGGCCTTAAAACGCAGGAATATATTGATAGCAATAGATTTCACAGCGCGAATGGACGGGATGTCCCGGCATCTGACAGGTGAAGTAGTTCTCGAGCGAGCCCCTACCCGGGTCGCCAGCCCCTGAGCCCGTACACCAGGGCGGCCAGACCGAGCGCGCTGAAAATCGCCGAGGCGGTTGCCGTTCCCGCAATTCCGCCCGCCATCCACACCGGTCCTCCGATCAGCGCTCCCAACACCCGGCCGATCCCGGCCGCAGCCAGAACCGTCGACATCATGGTGGCCCGCTGTGTCGGCATGAGTTCGGTGGCAAGGGACAGAAAGCAGACCATCGTAAACTCGAAAATCAGGAAAACGACGAAAAGACCGGCCAGGGCCAGAGACAAATGCCGGCCGGCCAGGGGCAAAATCAGATAACTCACCATCGAGGCGAACAGACCGCCCGCCACCGCAACCTTCAGCCCGATTCGATCCGCCAGAGCGGCCGTCGCAAATTCGCCCAGGAGTTCGGCCAGGCCGATCAGACCGGTCCCGAGTCCCAACACCACGACACTCAACTGAAACGACTGTTCGAGCCAGGCGCCGTAGACCACGAACAAGTTGTCGTTGGCCACGCTCACAAAAAAAATAAAGCCCAAGGCGCCGCGGGCTTCGCGGTGTCGCGCCACGCGGCGCCAGGCTTGCCAAACGCCCGCACCGGGTGAATCACGGCGACGCACGCCCGCTTCCCGGTTCACCGTCAGCACCAGGGTCAGAAGCCCGAGCAGACCGGCCGCGGCCAAGGCAAAAAATGGCGAGCGCCATCCGTAGCGATCGATCAACAGGCCGATCACCGGCACCCCGATCAGGGTGCTGCCGGCCCAACTGAATTCCAGTACGCCGATGACAAGCCCCCGGCGTTCGAAGGGAATGTTTTCACCCGCGTAAGCTTGAATCGCCGGGTCGAAAATGTTCTTGCCCAGTCCGGCCAGAAAAAGGCACACCAGTACAACGGGGTAAAGCGGCACCAGGCCGGCCGCCAGCATACCGGCCACCAGCATCCCCATGGCAGCCATCATCATCCGGCGGTAGCCGAGGCGGTCAGACAACGGCCCGAACAGCATCCCCAGAACGCCGGTCGCCTGGTTGAGGGCGATCATCGCCGTCACGGCGGCCAGCGATACGCCCATGCCCCGGCTGAGTACCGGCGCGAAAGGATAAGCGAACCGCCGGGCGACATTCAGAATGATGCGGCAGATCGACGCGGCGAGAATGACACCGATCAGGCGGCGGCCTCGCGGTCTGGAACTATTTTTCCTGGTGGTATCCTCCATAACGCCCGTACCAAAAGAATCTGCGGCTGTTTATCACAGGCGGCATGGCGCGTAAATGACCCGGCCGGCAATCCATAGGCTCTAAGTTAAAGATTTTGGCAAGGCCAGAGGGAGGCGGCTGTATGGTCATACGCCAACGACCGATACCACAGCCAAAACCTTTATCTTGAAGCCTATAACGTCGATAACCGGAACCCGACGACTGTGAGTGATTGACTTGATGGGAAGGTATCCTTAAATTTTTGTTGGCTGCCCCCGTAAATGAACCGTATCCTTTTTCCGCCGACCATGCGGAATATCCGCCGAAAGAGTTGAATGACGATTTGATACGCGCAGCGGGTCTCAGCCGGGACCGGGTCCAGGACGGAATCGACCGGACCCGCAATAAGGTGGTCGAAAGAGTCAGCCGGCTGCGCGGCCCAAAGCCCCGGCCCGATCTTTACCACAAAACCGTCATTGTGGTTGACGACGGGCCGGCTTTTTGGGTATACGATGCGAGATGCGGTGGCAGCATTGGGCCGGCTGAAGGTCGGACAGATAATCGTCGCCGGGCCGACCGGACATGCCGGGGCCATCGGCGAGATCGTCCGCAAGGGTCATGCGCTCTGCTGCCCGAACAAGGTGGAACCAATATATAAAAAAGTTGAATTTGTTTTAAATTTCCGTAAACCCATGGCCGAGTGTGGTTCCGAGAGACCTCAAAAAAATTGAACACAAGCTACACCCAATTCCAGTGATAAGGGACTAAAAGGCCGTTTGCAGCTCCGGCGGCGAAATTCAAAAAAAGTGTGTCGATATGGACCTGAAGGTTTTTGCTGTCAGAAGTGGGAAAAATTTTAGCCAACGACTTTGTTACCGGCTGGTGCTGCTTTGTCTGCTGCTCTTGCCGGCTGCCGGTTTCGCCGCACAAGAGGGCACCGAACGGAAGCTCGACGAACCGCTGCGCGAGGAGCTGACCTATCTGCTGTCGTTCGTCGGCTCCGAGGCCGCCGGCAAAGAAACGTTTCAGCTCGATCGGGTCTCCGGCCTGATCAAGTTTGCGGCCGGCGCCAAGGATCCCCGGACGCTCTATCACGCCGGCGCGTACAATGGCGCTGTTTCCGCCTATCACGAACTCGATCTCCACCGATCTCTGAGTGACATCCTGCACCTCACCTACAACCCGGCTATTCCCTCCGCTGTCACCATGCCGGCTTCCATCCGCCTGTCGCACTGGACGGCCATCGACCCTTCAATGCAAGCGCTCGCCGAACTCAGTGACCCCCAGGCCGAATCAATCAACCCGCAATTTATCCGGGGGATCGAACACATCGTCAATACGCCGGACCAACACTCGGAAGCCTACTTTGAATATGATCTTTACCGGACTCTGATCCTGACAAAATATGAAGGCCGGCCGGTTTTCATCAGCCTGTCCCGTCAAAAGGGCGTCTCCGATGTTGGTAAAAAGGGCGTGATCGTCGGTCCCGACGACAACTGGGACTACCTCTACACCGGTCAGGCCGGCATCAGCTATGCCGGCCTCGGCTGGGTCAAGTCCTACATGTACGATTCTTATTCGGTCTCTTTTTGCATCGAGACCGACCCTGCCGCTCCCCTCGTGCGCTTCGGCGTCTTCAAATGGCTGCGCGCCGGCTGGGCCGGCATCAACCTGGCGCGCCCGGTGCATATTTCCAGCGGCCTCGAACGATTCGGCGAAGGGCTTCAGGAGATACTCGAAAATCCGCGTCTCGCCGACGTGAACGCGGTCAGCCGCTATTTCTCCGGCATCAAAAGCCTCTCGGATGAAGAGCAGCGGAAAATCATTGCCGGGTATCTGGCGGAGATCGAAACAAAGTACCGGCGTGAAAAACGACTCTCCGACGGCCAGCTCGATGACCTGTTCAATCCGGCCCGCGTTCTGGACGGATTGAGCAAAGATGAGCGCCAGGCGCTCATCGCTTTGGCGTATATGAAAAGTTTGCTGGGCAGTTCACCGAATCTGGAATTGACGGTTCTGCGCCCCAAACCGGCCAAATAGAGCAGAAAACAGGAACTTGAAACTCGATAAAGTAAACCATCTTCGGAAGCGATAACTGCAAATGTTCAGGTGAAATCTGCCATGACCGGCATCACCCGCAAGATCATCGACAACCTGGCCCGCATCAACACCATTCCCCGGTGTTCGAAAAAAGAGGAGAAAATCGCCCGCTGGTTTAGCGACTGGGCCGCCGCACGCCGCTATCCGGTCCGCCGCGACGAGGCCGGCAACCTGTGCATCGGGGTGCCGGCCACTTCAGGGCATGAAGCCGCCCCCACCATTGTTCTGCAGGGCCACATGGACATGGTCTGCGAGAAGACCCCCGATTCCGGCCACGACTTCGACACCGACCCGATTCCCATCATCGAAGACGGGGACTGGATCAGGGCCGAAAAAACCACCCTGGGCGCGGACAACGGCATCGCCCTGGCGCTGGCCATGACGGTGGCGGAGGAGCCGGCGGTCGTGCACCCGCCCCTGGAACTGCTGTTCACCGTGGATGAAGAATCGGGCCTGCTCGGCGCCAAAAACCTCGATCCGAACCTGTTTGACGGCCGCGTCCTGCTCAACATCGATTCCGAAGATGAAGGCATTTTTACGATCGGCTGCGCCGGAGGCCAGGAGACGCGGGTCCGATCAACTTTTGCGCGCGCGGCCGACCCCGCCGGCCATGGCCGCTTCGAACTTGTCATCGGCGGCCTGCGCGGCGGGCACTCGGGCATCGACATCCACAAACCGCGGGCCAGCGCCAATGTTCTGATGGCGCGCGTGCTGCAGGCGATATCGCGTGTGACATCTATCGGATTGGTGTCCCTGAAGGGCGGCAGCGTTCACAATGCCATCGCCCGCGATGCCGCGGCCGTCTTCAACTGCGCTGATAGCCACCTGGAACGGGTGGAGCAGGTCCTGGCCCAATATCAGACCATTTTTAAAACCGAATATGGCAGCGGCGACCCGCAAATCGACCTGCACCTGTCCGGTGCCGCAGGCGAAGCAGCCGCAGGCGGTTCCCTGACCGCGGCCGACACGCGCCAGGCCATCGCCCTGCTCCTGGCGCTGCCCCACGGCGTCATCCGCATGGCACGCGATATCGACGGCCAGGTGGAAACCTCCACCAACCTGGCGACGGTGTCCCTGGCCGACGGCAGCCTCGAGGTCCTATCGAGCCAGCGCAGCGCGGTGATGTCCCGGTTGGCGGAAATCACCGCCCGCATTCACGCCGTGGCGGATCTGGCGTCTGCGACCGCCGTCGACGAAAACAGCTACCCTGCCTGGGAACCCAACCTCGACTCGGCGCTGCTCCAGCGCTGCAAAGGGGTCTACCGGGACCGGTTCGGCCGGGACCCCGCGGTTCAAACGATCCATGCGGGCCTCGAATGCGGGCTGATCGGTGACAAGAAACCGGGAATGGACATGATCTCCTTCGGCCCCACGATGAAAAATCCGCACTCGCCGGATGAAAAGCTCTTTGTTCCGTCGGTCGAGCGTGTGTGGGAGTTCATCGTGCATCTGTTCGCATCCTACGCTGCCTGAAAGTCCGCCACCCATCGGTTGCCCTCCCGATAATCCGCTTGACTAAATGCGGCAAGTGCTTTAATTATGAGATTATGCTCATATCGAGGATACACCCCCTGCAAGAGCGGCAAACCAAGTCTCTTTTCCCCAACACCCCTTAACGAACAGGAGGCACCATGAGCGAGGAAGTGGAAGTCGGCTGTGCCCGTCCCACCGGGGGTCCGGTCGGCGAATCGGTTGCAGAGCAAGCCCCCGCAACGGCATCTGAAAAAAAGGAGGTAAAAGCGATGATCAAAGTCGGCAAAAAAGCCCCTGATTTCACGGCTCCCGGCTACCACAAAGGCAAATTTATATCGATGCGGCTGTCAGAATACCTCGGCAAATGGGTTCTGCTCTGTTTTTACCCCGGTGATTTTACTTTCGTCTGAGCCACCGAAATTTCGGCAGTTGCCGAAAAATACGGCGCATTCCAGAAACTGGGCGCCGAAATCATCTCCATGAGCATCGACAGCGTTTTCGTCCACAAGATGTGGAACGACAACGAACTCTCCAAGATGGTCAAGGACGGCGTTCCCTTCCCGATGCTCTCCGACGCCGGCGGGCGCGTCGGAACTGCCTACGGCATCTATGATGAAGACGCCGGGGTGGAAACCCGCGGCCGTTTCATCATCGATCCGGAAGGCGTGGTCCAGGGCTACGAAGTCCTGACGCCGCCGGTCGGGCGCAACGTCAACGAGTCCCTGCGGCAGGTGCAGGCGTTTCAATTAGTGCGCGAGAGCAAGGGCAAAGAGGCGACCCCTTCCGGCTGGAAACCGGGCAAGCTCACCCTGAAGCCCGGTCCGGACCTGGTCGGAAAAGTCTGGGAAGTCTGGAAAACGGAAATGGCCTTCGACTAGATCCGGCAATGGCGCGATCGCGTCATCCGGCGTGAAGGGCCGGAACGCTGGATAGGGTCCCAGGGAGATCACCAATCGTCATATCAAGGGCTTAGATGAGAATCTAAGCCCTTTTTTGTGCCTGAAAAATTAGAACAGCCCAACCTTATCTTATATTTTGGTCTTATTTATCGGACGAGCTTCGGAATATCCACAAGTTCACCAATGCGAGGGCTGCTCAACCGCAGAACTGGTATACGTTCGCCTCTGAGAATTCGAAGCTCTATAAATACTCCACGGCCTTCGCCCAGGGAGGCCGCGTCCGTGTTGAGACCTACAGTGACTGTGGCGACAAGTCGCGGAACGAAGCGATATTTGATCACCTGTTCGCTCAGAAGGAGGAGATAGACATGGCCTTTGGAGGCAAATTGAAATGGGACAAGCTGGAAGCCAAGCGAGCCTGCCGCATCGCGATCTATCGCGACGGTGACATCGATGCCGAATCCGAAATGCTCGATGAAATTAAGAATGGGTCGTCGAAAATCTTCTCCGCATGCGACAGTCTTGCCGCCCTTCCTTGAGAAAGCAATTGCAGGAACTGCGGTACCCTTGATCCCCCAGACCTAACCCGTCATTATAGCGGACCCTCTCCGTCGGCGCTGAATTCCAACACAACGCTCGAGGATCGATTTAAATCAAAAGATTAATTTACCACTTGCTGTATGTAATTATGTGCGTTACAGTGTCGCTATGATTAAAAATTTTCGTGATAATTGGCTGCGAAATTTTTTCGTAGAGGACATTCAGTCCAAAAAAGTGTCCGCTGACATTCGTTCACGATTATTTAGAAAGTTACAACTGCTGGATGATGCAACGAGTGATGCTGATCTGAGAAGTCCACCCAGCAATCATTTTGAAAAACTATCTGGCAAACTTAAGGATAAATGCTCTATATGTGTGAATGATCGATGGCGTATTATTTTTACTTGGGATGATGAACGCGGGGAGGCGGATGGCATTTACCTTGATAACCCTGCATACCAATGAGGTGTATAATGATTTTAACAAATCGCAAACCCGTCAGTGTTGGTGAAGTGATCACTGAGGAATTTATGGCGCCTCTGGGAATTAATCAAGGACAGCTAGCTTCTGCGATGGGTGTCAGCCGGAGGACAGTAAATGAACTTTGCACTGGTAAAAGGTCTATAACCGTTGACACTGCATTAATGTTGGCAAAAGTATTCGGCAATACTCCGAATTTTTGGCTCAATTTACAGCAACGGAATGATTTATGGACTGCATTACATTCGCCGAAGCGGATGAAAAAAATTGAACGAGTTAGACCAATCCGTGAAGCAACAGCTTAAAAGTCTCCTGGTTGATATTCAAAGAATGCAGTACATAAAGCGAGAAAGCACCAAACGCAAAGTCATTCCAGCGGACTGTCAAGAAGCTGGGCTCTTTGCCGTCCGCTTACTTCGGAAGTTCGTCCAAATGAAAAAAAGGAATTGCCGTGCCTGAAGTCTATCGATTATTATGGAATAATAATTGCGATGTTCTTCGATGATCACAATCCACCTCATTTTCATGCGCGCTAAGTAAAAGCAAAAGTTACCATTGAGATAAACATTGGCCGCCTTTCGCGAACCAATCACTGGTGCGGACGAAAAAAGCCGCGCCGCACTGTTCGATCGTTCGGTTGAACATAAACGATAGACGGATTAAACATGGAAAATTGTACAAGCAAAGAAGAGCTTGCAGAAAAATTCAGTGTTCTCAGGCGTGCGTATAACGAAAAGCCTTATCCGAGCTTGGCTCAAAGGAAAAGAGTGCTGCAGGCTCTAAAAAAATCGTTAATTGCGCATGAGAATAATTTTTATCAAGCACTTAGTGAAGATTACGGATATCGAAGTGAGTTTGACACGCTAGTTGCGGATGTTCTTCCAAGTGTGATGGGGATCAATTATACGCTGAAACGCATCGGAAAGTGGATGAAACCTTCGAGGAGGCATGCCGGTATAATGTCAGCTCCTTCAAAAGTTGAGGTGCATTATCAGCCGGTCGGGGTGGTAGGCATTATTGTGCCATGGAACTTTCCGTTGTTTTTGGCACTGTCACCTGCAACACAAGCTCTTGCTGCAGGCAATCGGGTGATGATCAAATTGAGCGAATTTACTCCGAATACAAACAAGGTTCTGATCAAAGCGACACAGTGCATAAATGATCATTTGATTATCACCGAAGGAGAGAGCGAAACGGGCGCGGCTTTCTCGGCCTTGCCGTTTGACCATTTGGTCTTTACGGGATCGACAACGGTGGGGCGCTATGTGGCAAAGGCAGCTGCTGATAATCTAACGCCGATCACCCTCGAATTAGGCGGGAAGTCGCCGGTTATTTTTGCCGAGGATGCGAACTGGGAAACGGCAATTGACGGGGTGATCTTAGGAAAAGCAATCAATTCCGGGCAAATTTGTGTTTCCCCCGATTATGTGCTCGTTCCCAGTGGCCGAGAAGAGACCTTTGTTCGGTTATTCAAAGAGCGTTATCAAGCGTATTTTTCTAACGCAAAAAACAAGAATATCCAGACTCGTATTATTAATCAGAAACAATATGAGCGGCTGCAAGGGTTCTTGGATGACGCAAGAAAAAAAGGGGCCGAGGTTCACGTAATTCAAGCGGGAGATTCGAGTTCTGAAAAGAGAATTATATATCCTCATCTTCTTACCAAAGTAAGTGAAGATATGGAGGTCATGAAGCAGGAAATTTTTGGTCCTGTAATGCCGGTGCTCCCCTACAATTCGATTGACGAGTGTATCGAGTTTATCAATGCACGGCCACGACCTTTAGCGCTTTATGTCATGTCAACCAACAAAGACACCGTTAACAAGATTTTGAAACATACCCACAGTGGTGGTGCATGCGTTAACGATACGATTATGCATGCCGCGGTGGAGGATGCTCCGTTCGGTGGTATCGGCGACTCTGGAACAGGACATTATCACGGCGAAGAAGGCTTTCGGAGGCTGTCAAATGCTAAAACTGTCCTGACGTCCAAGGCTTGGCTACCGAAGAATAAGTTTTTTCTCAGCTATCGAGACCTTGTGTTCAACAATTTGAGGAAGTTCTTGTTAAGATAGTTGTAATGAAAATGAACAGACGCGCCTTTATTAATAAATGCCTAAATGAACTACTGTATTTTTTTTGGAAAGTCTTTCCTTCATTTCCTGTTCTGGGTATCCTCGATCCCACACCGAACATTACTATTCGGCGATCAATAAATCATGAGCATCGTATATAAAATCAATGTTCCGGTATCAACGGATCAATTCATCGAGTTGCTGCGGGAATCGACACTTGGCAAGCGAAGACCGATCGATGACCGTGAATGTATGGCGGGCATGGTAAAAAATAGCAACCTGACGGTTACAGCCTGGCATGCGGAAAAATTGATAGGTGTTGCACGTTCAATAACTGATTTTCACTACGCTTGTTATCTTTCTGATTTAGCCGTTCACAGAAAATATCAAAAAAGTGGTATCGGGAAGAAGCTGCTATCCATAACTCAAGAGAAACTTGGACCGAAATGCAAATTAATCTTGCTCGCTGCTCCCACCGCGAACTCCTATTACAAACATATTGGCTTTACCAACAATCGAAGGTGCTGGGTGCTTGACCGTGATCAACATATCAGCAGCTAACTGACAACCACACCCAACGTGATATGGTGGAGGGACTTGGCCAAGTTCAACCTCAAGGCCTGGGCTCGGGTGATGATCCTTTACCCGGATAACACTGACCTTGCCGAAAACGAATCGGCGGTTTTTATGCCGGCATCCACTGTGTTGCTTTGGGGTGAAACGGAAAAATCTCTCCTACCCGTTAAAAATCCATTGACAGTCAATTTGAAATATAATATCGGATTAAAAACATCTTATTAATCCTTTTTACCCATCGGGGAGAAACCGGTGAGATTGACCCGCGCGGGCGAATATGCGGTGCGCTGCATGCTTTATCTGGCAGCGCTGGAAACGGGCGAGCTGGCCATGCGAAGGGACATTGCCCGGACGATGGACATCCCCGAGCAATTTCTGGGCAAGATCTCCCAACAGCTGAGCCGGGCCGGTTTTATCGACATCGTCCAGGGCGCCAAGGGGGGATATCGCCTGGTGGTGCCGCCGCACGAGCTGACCCTCCTGGATGTGATCGAGGCCGTGGTCGGCGAGATCTTTTTAAATGACTGCGTCCTGCGCCCGGAGTCGTGCAACCGCTCAAACGCCTGTGCCGTGCACCGGGTGTGGGAGAAAGCCCGATCCCAGCTCAGGGACACCCTCCGGGAAGCCACCTTTGCGGGACTGCTGCAAGACAGCTGCCAGGCCGATGCGCTGATCCCAACCGGCGATGCTGAGATTTGAAGCGGGCGTTTCCTAATTGTCCATCCATAAATGGTCTTTTTTCCGCTTGGCGGCCGGTCGCAGCGGGTTTGCCCAGCGAACGACTCCACAGTTATGAATTGGACACTGAAAAGTGCCTAAAAAAGATCGCGGATGGGCACTAGTTAAGGCGTAAATCGCTTGGGGACTGCCGGTCCCACTGAATCGACGTCTGGGATACGACGTCAACTGAAAGGAGAAAGGCGAAATGGACGTTTTGATGTTATCCCGGTTGCAGTTTGCCGCAACCACGATGTTTCACTTCCTTTTTGTCCCGCTGACCCTGGGCCTGTCGATTCTGGTGGCGTACATGGAAACCAGATACGTGCGCACGGGCGATGACACCTACCTGTCGATGACCAAATTCTGGGGCAAGCTGTTTTTGATCAACTTTGCCCTGGGGGTTGTGACCGGCATCACCCTTGAGTTTCAGTTCGGCACCAACTGGTCGCGCTATTCCGCCTACGTCGGCGATATTTTTGGATCCCTGCTGGCGATCGAGGCCACGGCGGCCTTTTTTCTCGAATCAACCCTGGTGGGGGTCTGGATCTTCGGCTGGCGCAAACTGTCGAAAAGGGCCCACGCGACGGTCATGTGGCTGGTGGCCTTTGCCACCAACCTATCGGCCATCTGGATCCTGACTGCCAATGGCTGGATGCAGCATCCCGTGGGGTATGCCATCCGCAACGGTCGCGCGGAACTAACCGATTTTGCAGCCGTGGTCTTCAATTCCTTCGGCATCCTGACAATTCTGCACATGCTGCCGGCCGCCTACATTCTGGCCGGTTTCTTCGTGATGGGCATCAGCGCCTATCACCTGCTCAAAAAACAGCACATCGATTTTTTCACGCGTTCTTTTAAAATCGGCCTCGTTTTCGCTTTCGTGTTCTCGATTTTCATTGCCATAGAGGGTGACAAGCACGCCGTCGAAGTGACCCGGATGCAGCCGGAGAAGCTGGCCGCCATGGAATCCCACTGGGAAACCACCACCCGGGCACCGATCCACCTGTTCGCGATACCGGATCCAAAAAACGAACGCAACGCCTTCCAGTTCGGGTCGATTCCGGGTGTTTTGAGCTTCCTCGGCTACCATGATTTCAACGCCGAGGTCAAAGGTCTCAAGGACTTTCCCAAAAACGAACGCCCCCCTGTTTTACCGGTCTTCCTCTCCTTCCGGATCATGGTGGCCCTGGGAATGTACTTCATCCTCATGACCGTGATCGGGCTGTTCAAGCGCAACCGGTTGCTGGAGAGCCCCGGCTACCTGAAACTGATGCTTTGGTCGATTCCCCTGCCGTACATAGCGATTCAACTGGGCTGGATCGTGACCGAAATCGGCCGCCAGCCCTGGATCGTCTATCGCGTGATGGGCACGGCCGAGGGCGTGTCGCCCATCGCCGCCAGCCAGGTGGTGGTGAGCCTGCTGGGGTTCACCCTGGTTTACGGGCTGCTCGGCGCCGTCGATTTCTACCTGCTGGCCAAAAATGCCAAAAAAGGGCCGGTGGAGCCGCCCGATACCGCCGATCAGACGGCACTGGAAGCGGCACCGGCATGATGGACGCGTGTGTCTGCGACCGGTCGAACCCAAACGCTTCTATCATGAATCTTAACCATAGGTTGAGCGGTTCAGGGGTCAACGTTCTGGGTTGGAAAGCCCTTAAATTGCTTTTTAGCCCCCGAGAAAGATACGACGGTTAATTTACGACAATAAAGGTCAGCCGGACAAGGCAACCGGTTAAACCAATCTGGAGGTTTAAAATGGAACTTCAAACGACCTGGTTTTTCATTTGGGGACTACTGTGGGCCATCTTTTTTATCACCGACGGCTTCGATTTGGGTATCGGCACACTCTATCCGTTTCTGGGAAAATCCGATAACGACAAACGCGTGATGATCAACGCCATGGGCCCGCTGTGGGACGGCAACCAGGTCTGGCTGCTGACCGCCGGCGGCGTCACCTTCGCGGCTTTTCCGACCCTCTACGCGGTAATGTTCTCCTCGCTCTACTCGGCCCTGATGCTCATCCTTTTCGCACTGATCATCCGCGGCGTGGCCTTCGAGTTTCGCAAGAAATCGGATTCGGCCGGCGGGCGGCACCTCTGGGACGTCTGCATTTTTGTGGGCAGTTTCCTGCCGGCACTGCTCTTCGGGGTCGCCTTCGCCAATATTTTCCAAGGTCTGCCGATCGATTCCCAGGGCGTTTCTCACGGCACTCTGCTGGGCCTGCTCAATCCCTACGGCCTGCTCGGCGGAGGGCTGTTTCTCCTGCTGTTTCTGGTCCACGGCGCCATGTGGCTGTCAATCAAATCCGACGGCACCCTGCACGACCGCGCCGTGGCCACCGGCAAGCTGCTCTGGCCGTTGCTGTTGATCGTGGCGGTGATTTTCCTTGTGAACAGCGCTGTTTCCACCAACCTCTATGCCAATTACCTGGCGCATCCGCTGCTCTTCGTCGTTATTCTGGTGACGGTTGCGGCTCTTTTGGCCACCCGGGTTTATATGGCCCGCCGGGCGTACTTCAAGGCCTGGTTCTCCTCGGCCCTGACCATCATCGGCGCCACCTTTTTCGGCGTCATCGGGCTTTTTCCCAACATGTTTCCATCCACCATCGATCCGGCCTACAGCCTGACGGCCTTCAACGCCTCCTCCAGCCCGCTGACGCTTAAAATCATGCTGGTGGTGGCCCTGATCTTCGTACCGATCGTTCTGCTCTACCAGGCCTGGGCCTACAACCTGTTCAAGCACAAGATAACGACTAAGGAATTGGCGTTCGAAGAATATTACTGATATAGAGGTGTTAAGTTAGGCCGGTCGTATCAAGCCGTTACGGGATTGAGTCGTAGGGGCGAAAAATCTTTCGCCCCTACCAGCATTCATATCCAATCCAGTTCGGCGATCAAAAAGTCGGCCAGCCGGTAGCCGGGGCAATCGACGATCGGCTCGCCTTTCATCAAACCGACGAGCATGGCCTGCCGGTCGAACTTGAAAAGAACGATCTTGCTGATCACGGCGTTAATTTTATCTTTCGGGAAATAGCAAAAGGTGTCTTCGGCGAATGCGGTGTATTTGTTGAGAAGATCCATGCGGTCGAGGCAGTTCATCTCTTCGATTTTCCTGATCAACACTTTCTTCAAGTCGTTTGTCACGGCACCCTCCTCGGAACGGCAGATCCGGTATCGTCCCCGCGGCGTCACTGAAATCATTCTGCGGGCGACACTGTTTGCGCTTATCCTTTCAAGAGCTGTACCAGTCACCGAATATAATAATATTTTAATTAATATCAGGTATATAGACTGAATATATGGCAGGATGACCGTGCGGGCGCAGCGGGACTGTGCGCAATATGGCTCAGTGGAACCGTGTCAAATTACCCAGGCGTTATGCCGCACGCCATCCGTTATCTAAAAAGCGAGCGGGATGGCGGTTGGTTTCGGAACCGGGATGTCAATTTTAACTCCCTCCCGGCCGCCCTTTGGCAAAGGGAGGAGAAGTCGTCGCAAAAAGACACATCGGGTGGGAAATTCTTCAGGGTGGCGGTGCGGTCCGTAAATCGTTTATCCGTGGGTGGCGCCGAAAAACGAGCCGGCAACACTGCCAGGCAGGTTCCCCGTGCGAAATGGCGGATAGCCTTCAGGCCGTGTTCCTCGG
>JBAPSB010000136.1:0-5887 GCA_049281435.1 Desulfobacterales bacterium | reverse complement strand
CGTCGAAGATCTCCGGCCAGGTAGACTGAAAGCCTTTTGCCAGGAAGATGATGTCGGCCGGGTCCTTGGGTTCTCGCCGGCTCAGGGTACACAGCTTGTTGGAAAGTATATCTCGCCAGTGGTCGATGCGGGGGAAAAAAGATGCTTTCTGGTAATTGACGTAGTGTAACGCCACGTCGTTGGTGAAATCGATCTTGAGGGGCATCTTACCCTCATGGGCCAGGACCCGGACGAAGGTGTCAGCAGCGGTTCCCAGTTCGAATTTGACCCCGCTGTGGCGGAGGAGTTCCAGGGTTTTCTTGACCTGCTCCCTGAAATCACCGGCCTGATTGTCGAACAAATCGAGGTCGTCGGAGTAGCGATGATGCAGGTAATGCCTTCCAAGCGCCGTTCCGCCCGTAAGATAAAAAGTAGTATCGGCTTTGCGGATCAGCGATAGAATCCTGTCCATGAACGGATAGAGCTTATCCGAATAGAATGCTTCTGGCATAGAGGTAGCGGTTTTTAAGGCTTGGGGGATAAAGGTGTTCTATTACCGGCGCGCTCAACGCCTCTCTCAGGCGTTCCGGGGGGATCAACGCCAGCACGGTATACCAATCATAGGTCATGAGCAGCCTGCGATACAGGTTGGGCCGGTCGATATGGCCGAGCCTCTCGAAGTCGCCGCGAAGCAGCCCTGCGAGTTGGTCCGGTTCCACGCTCACATCCCAGTAAAGGGCGGCCAGCTTCTTATTGATACTGAATTCGGCGGATGACATTGTTTGTGAGTTTTCCTTGCGCTACTAACGCGAATTCGTTTGCCATATCGCGATGTTCAATAATTTGTCAACTCCGAACGCCTCATAAATACGGAACCACCACGGCATGCATCGACCCGCTCGGCGCCGATATGCTCTATCGGGTATTTACAACCTCGAACGGAAGGGGTACGACAAGGAGTTGTCGCATCTCGGTTTTTCTTAACCCTCAGCCCTTTACAGTGTATTTCAAAAGGGCCCTATGCCGGAACCTTTTTTTAGTCCCAAACACCGTTTGCTGCGCCGCACGGTGCGCGCCTTTTGCGAACAGGAGCTGCGCCCGATTGCTGCGCAGATCGACCAGGAGGCGTGGTTTCCGTGGGAGGTGGTGGAAAAAATGGGACGGCTGGGCTACTTCGGAATTCAGGCGCCGATCGAATTGGGCGGCGCCGATCTGGATGCGGTGAGCTATGCCATCATCATCGAAGAGACATCGCGCGTGAGCGCTGCCATCGGTTTGTGCCTCAGCGTCCACAACAGCGTGGCGCTTTACCCCATTTTGGCTTTTGGATCGCCCGAACAGCATCGGCGCTGGGTCCCGGAACTGGCCGGCGGCAAAAAGATCGGCGCCTTTTGCCTGACCGAGCCCAACGTCGGTTCGGACGCCGGCAGCCTTTCGGCCACGGCCTTGCCTATCGAGGACGGCTGGCTTGTCAACGCCAACAAGGTGTTTGTCACCAACGGCGGCATTGCCGACATCTGCCTGATTTTTGCCCGCACCGATCCGGCGGCCGGCCGCAAGGGCATCAGCGTGATCGTGGCCGAGAGGGGCAGCCAGGGATTCGTGGTGGGAGACCTGGAGGACCTATGCGGCATGCGTGCCAACCCGGTTTCCTCCATCCGGCTCTATGACTGCAAGGTGCCCAAAGACCATCTGCTCGGAGGCACCGGCCAGGGGTTGGCGATCGGCATGGCGGCCCTGGATACCGGACGCATCGGCATTGCCGCCCAGGCCCTGGGCATCGCGCAGGCCGCCCTCGAGGAAGGCGTTCGCTACGCCAACCAGCGGCAGCAGTTCGGTGTTCCCCTGGCGCGCCACCAGGCGATCCAGATGATGATCGCCGACATGGCGACCCAGACGGAGGCCGCGCGCATGCTGGTCTATCGCGCCGCCATGCTCAAGGACCAGGATCTGCCGGTCGCCCTGGCGGCCGCCCAGGCCAAGCTCTTTGCTTCCGAGGCGGCCTGCACGGTGACCGACCTGGCGGTCCAGATCCACGGCGGCTATGGCTATTCCAAGGCCTATGCCGTCGAGCGCTACTACCGTGACGCGCGGGTGACGCGCATTTACGAAGGCACCTCGGAGGTCCATCGAATAGTGATAGCGCGGGAAGTGCTGGGCGGCTGATTCGCTGGCAGCCTGAATCAATCAATCGATTGCTTCCCGATGCCCTGGAAGGCCGGCGCCTAGACCGTAGCCGTAACGGCGGCAGCCCTTTGGCGCAGGATGCGGTGCCCATCGGCGGCGCAACTCTTGAACTGGAAACGACATGTCCCTCAGCAGCATCGTGTGCATCAAATCGGTGGTGCGCGCCGCGCCCGACGGGGTCGGCCGCCGCACACCGGAAAACAGCGAGCTCAATCCCTTCGACCGCCCGGCCCTGGAGGCCGCCTTGCGGATCAAAGAGACCCGGGGCGGATCCGTGACGGCCCTGTCCATGGGACCCGCCGTCAGCATCGAGGCGCTGGCCGAGGCCCAGGCCATGGGGGTCGACGGGGCGGTGCTGATCAACGATCCGGCCCTGGCCGGATCCGATACCCTGGCCACCGCCCGCGTTCTGGCCGCCGCCATCGGCCGCATGCCACCCTATACATTCGTTTTTTTCGGAACGCGTTCCTCAGACAGCGACACCGGCCAGGTGGGGCCCCAGACCGCCACGTTGCTGGGCCTGCCGTTCGTCTCCGGCGTCAAACAGATGCAGCCCAAAGCCGACGACTGGGAAATCACCCGCCTGATGGATGACTGGGAGGAGCTGTGGCGGGTCCGCCCACCGGCGGCTGTGACCATTCATTCCACGGCCTTTGTGCCCCGGACGATCCCCCTGGCGGGAATCGCCAACGCTTACGGTCATCCCGAAGTGCAGACCTGGCGCCTGTCCGATCTGGGGCTCTCCGCCGACCGCGTGGGGTTGGCGGGTTCTCCCACCCGCGTGGCCTCGCTGGCGAAGGTCAACCGCAAACGTGCCTGCCGCCTGCTGGAAGGCGAGCCCCCCCAGCAGGTGGAGGCCCTGGTCGCCTGGTTGGGAGCCAAAGGGGTCATGGGGTCATGAGCGAGCGGGAAATCTGGATATACGGCGACCTGCGCACCATGCGTCAGTGGCAGGCGAGCCTCAAGGTACTGGCCAAGGCCATCGACCTGGCCGATGCGGCGGGTGCACGAGTGGCTATGGTCCTGATGGGCGGCGGCGCCGAATCGACCGATGCGCCGCAGACCTCTTCGGGCGCCTGTGTTGCCCTGGCCGAAGCGGCCGAGCAGGCTGCCGCGCTGGGTGTACCAACGGTCCTTTGTCTGGAACATCCCCGCCTGGCAGTGCCGCGCACCGATCTTTACGCCCGGCTGCTGGCCGATCTGGTGCAGCACCGCACGCCCTGGCTGGTGCTGCTGCCGCTCAACGACTTCGGCCGGGAGGTTGCGGCCATCGGCGCCCAGCGGTGCCAGGCCGGACTGATCGCGGACAGCACCGAACTGGTGTTGAGCCAGGGCCGGTTTGTGGGGCGCTGCCCGGCCTGGGGCGGGCAGATTATCGCCGAGATCACCCTGGCCGAGGGATGGCCGACCGCCTTTGTCACCGTTCAGCCCCACGGGGCCAAAGTGCCCGACAAGCGCAGCGCACGCGGTCGAATCGAACGGATCGTGCCCCGGCAAATTGACATGCCCGCGGGTGCGGAGTTGGTCCGGCGCGGCCTGCAGACACCTGAGGCCCGGCGCCTGGAAGATGCCGAAACCATCGTCGTCGGGGGCGCCGGCCTGGGCGACATGCACGGCTTCGGCCTGGTCCGGACTCTGGCGGCCGCCCTGGGCGGTGAAGTGGGCGCCACCCGGCCGCCGGTGATGAACCACTGGGTGGCGGAAGAGCGCCTGATCGGGCAAACCGGTAAAAGCGTGCGGCCCAGGCTGCTCATCTCCGTGGGGACCTCCGGCGCCATCCAGTACACCGCCGGCATCATGGAGGCCGAAACCATCGTGGCCATAAACCGCGACCCGGCCGCACCCATATTCCAGCTGGCCGATGTCGGTATCGTCGCCGACGCCACCACGCTGCTGCCGCTGTTGAACCAGCGCGCCCAACAGTCAGCCCTGCGGCGCCTGGCCGATGCCGCCTGCGCCCTGCCCGGCGAGGAGCAAGCGCCCAGGGCCGGTTTCGGCGCTGCGGTTCGTCAACTGCGCAGGGCCCGCAGCTGGAGCGCAGAAGAGCTGGCCGATGCCACCGGTCAAACCCCCGAATTCATCGCCCATGTGGAAAACGATCAGCTGTCGCCGCCGGTCGGCTTCATCCTGCGCCTGGCCCAGGTCATGAAGATCGATCCCGGTACCTTCCTGCACAAGGAAGAGCGCGCGGCCATTCGCGACCGCCGCTCCCAGGCCTACTACCAGCGCACCCAATCTTACAGCTACGCCACCCTGACCCCGGAAGCGGCCAACAGCCACCTGCGCGCCTTCATGATCACCATCGAAGCCCATCATGACCACAAACCCGTAGCGTACAAACATGAGGGCGAAGAGTTTATCTACGTCATGGAGGGCGATCTGGAGTTCACTTTAGGCAGCCGGGAGCACGTGCTCAAACCCGGTGAATCGATCCATTTCAATTCGGATGTCCCCCACAAGCTCAAAAGCCTCTCTGCCCGACCGACCCGCTGCCTGGTGGTGCTCTATACCGTATAGCGCGCCCCCCACCTTTAACGGGTTGCAGCGGCCCTCCACTTTTTCGCAAAGCTTCGTTTCATCACATTCGGGTTCAGTTCCACAGTCAGTCGAATAGCCTTGCGGCCGTTGACGGTGTTTGGAGGGCAGACACGCAGGTCTGCCCCTACGGGTGTTGCGGTGATGAGGTCGCGCATGGCGCAGCGGCGGATGTAATGCCGGCCGCTCAAGCGATTTCGCTGACCCGTCGCGTCTTCAGTCGCGCCGCAGGCATGATTTGACGACCCGAACCGAAGCAGGCGGAACCTGTCCCGATGCAGGTGTGGAATCGGGGGAATGGCCAATTCTGGACCTAAATGTAAATATCTGCTAAATTATTCGGCATTGTGTGAATGATGATTGGTTGCAGTGCCAGAGGTTTAATGTGAACGTCCATGGATTGGCGACTTTTCCATCTTCCGGACATTTTTCCATGCATAAAAAAGAGTGGTTCGTTTATCTGGTGCAGTGTGCTGATGACACGTTATATTGCGGAATTACAAACGATATTGAAAGGCGATTGGCTACCCATAATGCGGGTAAAGGGGCCAAATACACCAGATCGCGGATGCCGGTCGAGATGGCAGGGTCAAGCTCTCCAATGACCAAAAGCGAAGCCCTGAAACACGAACGCCGTATAAAGCAGGTTTCTGCCGCAAAGAAAATTTTTGAATTGAGAAAACTGTGTCATCAAGGGGCGTGGGTTAGGGGAGCCGCTGATGATTGATTAACAGGATAAACCGGATGCATCCGCCTGGTCGGCGATTCCGGATCCGTGTTGAAGGAAAGTGTCAGATGAGAGCGTCGATCCTTAATTTCATTAAACTGCTGGTGATGGCCTGGGTATTGTTCGTGCCGCTACCTGGTGGGATCAGCGCTGCGGCGGATGTCCAACCCCAGGAAAAATCAGTTGATTTTACTAAGTTTTCTCTTGAGGAACTGAAAAACGTCGAAATTATTTCGGCTTCCAAGAGACCCGAAATCGTCTGGGACGCTGCCTCGGCTGTGTATGTGATTACGCAGGAACAGATCCGGCGATCAGGAGCGACCAGCATTCCCGAAGCGCTGCGGTTGGCCCCGGGTGTCCATGTGGCCCGCATCAGCGCCACGGAGTGGGCCGTCAATATCCGGGGGCTCAACAACCAGTTCGCCGAAAACCTGCTTGTGCTCATGGACGGCCGCAGCG
>JBAPSB010000135.1:0-2979 GCA_049281435.1 Desulfobacterales bacterium | reverse complement strand
GGGCGCCGTCGAAGGAGGCTGCTGTATGGAACCGCGGCGCCGCCGACGAGGTGGTCGGGAGAAATATTCTTGAGATTTTTCCGGAGGTGACGGCGGAAATGCTGCCGGAAGCTTTTTACGACGGGACGGCGTTCGCGCGCGGGAACCTGATCAGGGTGGCGGGCATGATCGCCGGGGGCGAGACGGTGCGCGCGCTTCTCATCGATGCCTTGAACGACGTGGACTTCTGCGAACCCGAGCTGCCCGAAATGGCCGGCCTGCCGATGCGGGTTTGCGATGTGGCTTACAACCAGCTCGTCCTGCGGTATGAAATTCCCGATGTTCTGCGCACGATCGGCATTTCCCACGGTATCAGCGCACGCGACTACCACATCGATCAACTTAAACAAATCCTGGACAACTAAAGCACAGCCTTGATAGTGGCATCCGGGCCAGCCGCAGTGAGCCGATCACTGCGGCTGGCTTTTGCCGTGTCATTGACATACGGGCGCCAATTTGCCATGTAGGCCCCGGCACCAAGAGGGATACGCTCTATCTTGACCGCGCGGTTCCGAGGGTATAAAATTATGTCGGGCATGCGGCGTGTAAGACACCGAGTTGAAATGAAATTCTAACGGTTGACACCTGGGCCCGAACAGGGCTGACGGCAAGATCGGCCCGGTATGTGCCGGAGCTATTGAATTCGCGGCGCCCGTCTGGGGCGGCGTTCAGCATAAAGCGGCGTTCAGTATAAAAAGGTGTGGATAAGATGGCTACTGATGATAACGGTGACAGTGTCGAGGTAATTCACATAAAGGCGCCGACGGGACTCCAATTTCCCGATTTCGCGGAACTGAACCGGCGCAAGGATTTGATCGTCAGTTTCGTCTGGCGCAACCTCAAAAGCGAGTATGCCCAGACCGTGCTGGGATTGTTCTGGGCCATCCTGCAACCCTTGATCCAGATTATTATCTTCACGGTCGTATTCGGAAGAATCGCCAAAATTTCGACCGGCAATGTTCCCTACCTCCTGTTCGCCAGTTTCGGGATCATTCCGTGGACCTACATGTCCAGCGCCATGACGCTTTCGATCGGCAGTCTCGTCAGCGGTCAGCATCTCCTGACCAAGATCTACTTCCCGCGGCTCATTTTCCCGTTGACGCCGGTTATTTCGCGCCTGGTGGCCTTTGCCATCAGCCTGTTCATTCTGCTTTTCGTGGCCGTCTACTATCGTATCACGCCGACCTGGCACATCGTTTTGCTGCCGCTGTTCATCGTTTACATGATCATCATCGCCTTGGGTCCCGGCCTGTGGCTGTCCCCCTTGAGCGTGCGGTATCGCGACGTGCAGCAGGCGATGCCCTTTGTGATCAGAATGCTGATGTTTGCGGCGCCGGTCGTTTACCCCGTGACGGCCGTTCCGGAGAGATTCCGGTTTCTGTATTCTCTGAATCCAATCGTGGGGGCCATCGACGGGTTTCGGGCCTGCGCGCTCGGATTGAATGTGGATTGGATGCTGATATGGCCGGGCCTTTTTACCGCAGGTATAGTGCTGATTTCAGGAGCGATGTATTTCACGAAAATGGAGAAAATTTTTGCAGACGTGGTTTAACAGCTACATATAAGGAAACCATAAAACGTGACCGCAACCGATACCACAAGCATAAAAGTCGACAACATATCGAAACGTTACCGAATCGGGTTGAAGGAACAGGTTCACGACCGCCTGGGCAGTGCCCTCTTTAATCTCGTAAAAAGCCCCTGGAAGAACTATCGGCAGTATCGATCGCTCTACAAGTTTGACGAGGCCGGTAAGTCCCGTCACGATTTGATTTACAACCCCGATTCCGATATTATCTGGGCCCTGAAGGAAGTGTCTTTCACAGTGGAACCCGGTGAAGTGCTCGGCATTATCGGTTCCAACGGCGCCGGCAAATCGACCCTGTTGAAAATCCTGTCGCGGATTACCTGTCCGACCCTGGGCAGCGCCGAGATCAAGGGCCGCATATCGACGCTGCTCGAAGTCGGCACCGGTTTTCATCCGGAACTGACCGGTCGCGAAAATGTTTATCTCAACGGTTCGATCCTGGGCATGAGAAAAGGAGAGATCGATCACAAGTTCGATGAAATTGTCGATTTTTCCGGTATCGAAAAATTTATCGACACGCCCGTCAAGCGCTATTCCAGCGGTATGAAGGTCCGCCTGGCCTTCTCGGTGGCAGCGCACCTGCAGTCCGAAGTCATCATCGTGGATGAAGTCCTGGCCGTCGGCGACGCCGATTTTCAAAAAAAATGCATCGCGAAAATGGAAACCGCCGGTGAACTCGGGCGCACCGTACTCCTCGTTTCGCACAGCATGGCCTCGATTACCAGACTCTGCCACCGGGCCATCCTGATCGAGGACGGCATCCTGAAAAACGAGGGCCCGGCGGACAAGGTCGTCATGGAGTACCTGTCGGCGGGCAGCGGCACGATCGCCTCCAAGGAGTGGAGTAATCCCGCCGAAGCGCCGGGCAACGACGTGGCGCGGCTCTTGGCGGTCAGGGTTATGGACGGCGACGGTCGCACCGGTGAAAGTTTCGATATCCGCAAGCCGATTGTCCTTGAAATGGTCTACGAGGTCATGAAGGAGGGCTTTGTCATGCTGCCGCATTTCAGGCTCACCAACGACAGCGGCATTCCGGTGTTCGAAACCCTCGATAACGATCCGGCCTTCATGCGGAAGAAAAGACCGGCGGGACACTACACCAGCCGCGTCGTGATTCCGGGCAATTTCATGGCCGAGGGCATGGTCTACGTCAGTTGCCACCTGTTGACGATGTATCCGAATGTGCTTCAGTTTTCCGAAAGGCATGTGATCGCCTTTCAGGTTATCGACAGCCTGGAAGGCGATTCGGCGCGCGGAGACTGGCAGGGATCATTGTCGGGGGTCGTTCGACCCTTACTGGACTGGCAGACCCGCCATGCCGTCAACTGATGCTTGGTAGAGCGGTTCGGGGT
>JBAPSB010000134.1:0-10246 GCA_049281435.1 Desulfobacterales bacterium | reverse complement strand
CCGGCGAAGGCATCACCGACATCGTCTGGGAGATCATCCGCAAGGACGGCCGCAAACGCATCATCGAGCTTTCCGCCACCCTCATCGTCGAGGACGACGGCGCCAAGGGCGGTTTTCGCGGCATCGCGCGCGATGTCACCGAGAAGCATCTGGCGCAGCGCCGGGCGCTGGAGACCGAAGAGCTGGCCCGGCGCCAGTTTGAAGCCAGTCGCCGGGCCGAGCAGCGCTACCGCGCCTTTTTAATCTTTCTACCCGATCCGGTGTTTGCCTTCAATCTCGACGGCAGCGTCTCTTATCTGAACCCCGCCTTCGAAAAGGTCTTCGGCTGGACGCTGGCGGAATTGAAGGGCAAGCGGATTCCCTTCGTGCCCGAATCCCACAAGGCCCAGACCCGGGCCGGGGTCGCGCGCCTGTTCGAGGAAAAGGCCCTGCACAACTTCGAAACCCGGCGACTGACGCGCGATGGCCGTTTGCTGGACATCGTGATCGACGGCGCCCTGTTTTACGACCAGGACAACCAGCCGGCCGGGCAGGTCGTCACGCTGCGCGATATCACCCAGGAAAAACGGCTGGCCCGCATCAACCAGACCCTGTTTCGGATCACCAAGGCCATTCCGCACTACCGCGACCTGGATGGTCTGCTGGCCTTCATCACCCGTGAAATACAGGACCTGCTGGACATCGAAAGCGCATCGATCATCCTGCTGGATGAAGACCGGCAGGAATTTTACTTCTCTGCCGTATACCACGACGATTCGGAGACCGGCCGGAAATTTCGCGAAATCCGGTTTCCGGCCGACAAGGGCGTGGCCGGCCACGTCTACAAGACCGGCCGGCCGCTGATCGTGCCCGATACCTCCACCAGCCCCTATTACTTCAAACAAGTGGATGAAAAGGCCGACTTCCACAGCCGCAACATGCTCGATGTTCCCATTCGGCTGCAGGACCGGATGATCGGGGTGCTCTGCGCGGTCAACAAAAAAAACGGTGTTTTCGATGACAACGATGTCGAACTGCTCGGCACGGTGGCCGGAACCGTCGCCCTGCCGATCGAGAATGCCCGCATCAACCAGGCGCTCCAGAGCTCGTACGAAGAGGTCAAGAGTCTCAACCGCGCCAAGGACCGCGTGATCCACCGCCTGGCGCACGAACTCAAAACCCCCATATCGGTCCTGTCGGCGTCACTGGAACTGCTGGGCAAAAAGTACGCCGAACGAGGGGACCGCGGCATTCAGCGCATTATCGATCGCAGTCGGCGCAACCTGCAGCGCCTGCTCGAAATGCAATATGAGATCGAGGATATCCTCCAGCGGCGCGACTACCGCGACCACCAGATGCTCTCCGTGCTTCTGGATGCCTGCGGCGACGAATTGGAAACGCTGGCGACCCTCGAGGGGGCCGACGAGGGCCTGCTCGACAGGATCCGTGGTCGCATCGACACGCTGTTCGGTCCGCGAACTGCCCTGCTGGAGGAAATCCGGTTGGATGACTTTATGGCCGGTACGCTCGCGCGGTTGCGGCCGCAATTCGCGCACCGGCGCCTGGAACTGAACACGACTTTCGAAGAAGCCGGCACGGTCTGGATTCCCGGCGCTGTTTTGTCCAAAATCGCCGAAGGGCTGATACGAAATGCCGTCGAGAACACCCCCGACGGCAGCCGGATCGAGATCGCGGTCCGGCGCGGGCAGGCGGGCCCGGAGTTCGAGGTCAAAGATTGCGGCGTCGGCCTTTCCGCGGAGGACCAGCGGCTGATATTCGAAAATTACTTCACAGCGGCCGAAGCACTTCAGTATTCCACCCGCCGGCCTTACGACTTCGATGCCGGCGGAAGGGGCTTCGACCTGCTGCGCATGAAGATATTTTCAGAACGCTACCACTTCAAGCTTACCATGCTCTCCGAGCGTTGTCGGCATCTGGCCGATGGCAGCCAGCGGTGTCCCGGCAGCGCCGAAGGGTGTGGCTTCTGCCGGAGCGCCGCGGACTGCCGCGAATCGGGCGGCACGACCGTCAGGGTTGTTTTTCCCCCGGCGGCTGAAGTGATGCTGTGACGGAGGCGCCGCCATGAAGCAATCCCCCCCCCAGGACAACCGCAGCGGACCGCAATCCGGCGAAAGCGGACGGTTTTTCCGGGAAGTGGAGATCGAGTTTCTCATTCACGAACTCAAGGACCCGCTGGCGGTCATCGAGACCGGCGTCCGGACGCTACTGGAGAAATCAGACAAATTTGGTCCGTTGACACCGCGGCAGGAAAAAATCCTGAAGCGCACGTTGCGCAACTCCAACAAGGCTCGCGCCATGCTGAGCAGCCTGCTGGAGATCGGCCGCTCCGAAGCAGGATGTTTCTTCTGCTCCCCTTTCAAGCCTGTCCCGGCGGCTTACGGCGTGCTGCTGGAAGTGCTGGATGGCCTGCCCGGCGATATTTCCGAGCAGTTCAGGGCCTTGGCCGAAGAAAAGACAGTGCTTGATTTCCTCGCCCGGCAGGGCATTTTGCTGACCATCGGATCGGCGCTCGAGGACGCCGAACTGCTTCAGGACGAGACCAAGTTCCGCCAGATCGTCGGCAACCTCATTAAGAACGCATTGCACTTCCGCAAAGAGCGGGTGGAAATCCGCATGCAGTTCGAAAGCGACACCCTTGTGGTGGAAGTCGCCGACGACGGACCGGGTATCGATCCGGCGCACCACCAGATGGTTTTCGAGCGCTACAAACAGGTCAACGAGTGTTTACTCTCGCCCGGCACCGGTCAGGCCCGCAGCGGTCACGGCCTGGGGTTGGCCGGCGCATTGATCATGGCCCGCTGCCTGGGGGGCGACATCGAACTCGAGAGCACCGCGGGTCAGGGGGCCACCTTTCGGCTGAAACTGCCCCGTGTGTTTAGTGACAAGGCGCTTTGAGGTGTCGTGCAGGATTTTGGTGGAGACTTTCTCACCGCGGAGGCGCAAAGTTCGCGGAGAAAAGGCTATTGTTTAGTGCCCATCTGTGATCTTTTTTAGACACTATTTACTTTACTGCCGCTGCGGCATACGTCGTAAAACAGGTTGTTACAATGGGAAAGCCCTTGAAGGAGGAGAACAGATGACGGCGGAATCGAGATTGAAAGGCAAGCGCATCCTGGCCGTGGACGATGAGCAAGATATTCTCGAGACAATCGAAGATATTCTGGACGAAGCGGATCTCGATGTGGCTGCCGATTATGACACCGCGTCGCGCAAGATCCGGCAGACCCGTTACGATCTCGCCATTCTGGACATTATGGGCGTCAACGGTCTCCAGCTTTTGACCGAAGCCGTGGAGCGGGGCATTCCGACGGTGATGCTGACCGCCCATGCCATCAACCCGGACACGCTGATGGAGTCCATTCGCAAAGGCGCCATATCCTACCTGCCCAAGGAGACGCTGACCGATCTGGACTCGCTCCTGGAGGAACTCCTGGCGGCCCGCGAACAGGGCATGCCCCCCTGGAAACTGCTCTTCGAAAAATTGGGCGGGTATTTCGACGAGCGCTTCGGGCCGCACTGGAAGGAAAAGGACAAGGAGTTCTGGTCTGAGTTCAGCCGCACCTATCAAGTCGGCAAAGGGATTCAGGAGCGGCTCAAGCATGACGAACGGATTCTCGGAAAGGGCGTTTAGAATGATTGCGGGACCTGGAGCGGCTTTTTGAAGGGCTGGCCAAGGCCCTGACGTGAAAGCATTTATTGTAATCCATCAGGATTCTTAAAAAAAAGGAGAACATCAATGAATCAAAACACGAAGGAAGAGCGACGGAAAAATGTGATCGAGGTCCTGAACAAGGCGCGCGGTATGGAACTGCACGCCATCGCCCAGTACATGAATCAGCACTACAATCTGGACGATATGGATTTTGGTGACATGGCGGCGAAAATCAAGCTTATCGCCATCGACGAGATGCGCCACGCGGAGATGTTTGCCGAAAGAGTCAAGGAACTGGGCGGGGAGCCGACCGTGGATCCGGCCGACAAAGCGCAAAAAGGCCAGGAAGTAAAGGCCATGTTTGCATTCGATGCCCACCTCGAAGACAACACCATCGACACGTACAATCAGTTTCTGCTGGTGTGTCGGGAAAACGGGGACAGTACCAGCGTGAAAATATTCGAGGCGGTTATCGACGAGGAGCAGGTGCACTTCAATTACTTCGACAACGTCGACGGCCATATCGCCAAGCTCGGTGAGACGTATCTGGCGCAGATCGCCGGAACGCCCTCGGCCACCGGGCTTCAAACCCAGGGGTTTGTCGCCCGCCAGGGCGGCGGAGGAACGCCGGGCGCCTGAAAAAATGGACCCGCCGGCGGCCCCCACCCGGGATGAATTGGAAATGCTGCGCCGATTCGACCCGCAGGGGGGCTGGACCGGATAGGCGAAAGGCGAAGGGCGGAAGGCGAAGGGCGGAAGTTCCTGCGAATCAGCGGCTTACGGCAATGCCTGGGCTGTTCGCCCGGGTGATGGCCGACAAACAGCTGCGGGCTTGACTTTGTTCCGTGCACCGGCTTTACTGTTGGGATGATTATGATCGACGGATAGCCTTTCGATTGCCGGTCACCGTTTCCGCGAAATGGTCATGCGTGCGGGTCACTTCCGAGTCTCACCCTCATTACAGCGATGGATGGTTACTATGGGAAAATCGGCCAAGGTCCTCATCGGCATTCTGATCGTTGCCGCTCTTTGCGTTCTGGGTTACATCAACGTCATGAAGTGGCACACCAAGCGCGTTCAAAAAGCCGTCACTACGGAACAGGACGTCTGGCAGAACAAAACCGAAGGGCTTGAGCAGAGGATCGCCGGACTCGAGCAAAAACTGGCCGAAGCCGAGAAGCCCACCGCGGCGGATGGAAAGATAACGGCGGCCCTGGGTCAGGAACCGACGGACGTTGACAAAGCAAAACCGATCACACTGGCGGATGCCGATGCCCAGGTCAAGACGTTCTTTGCCTATCTCGACCAGCAGCCATACATTGCGGCTTACCAGCTAAAAAACGGGGTTCAGAGCCAGTATCTGGAATCGGTGGAGCTGTTGTCAAAAAATGAGCCCGTGCTGGTGGGAGAAACCGACAGTTTGCACCGGTTGTTCAAAAACATGGCCCATTTCTACCGGGTCCTGGGACCGCAGCGGATCACTCTGATCAAAAGCGTTCTGGACAATGAGTACGAGATCGTCGAACCGGTCATGCAGGCCTTTTACCGCTGGGTAACCCTGGAAGACGGCCCGCAGGCACCCGCAGGAAGTCGGCCGTCCCCGGAGGTCCTCTACACCTATGCGGGCTATTTTTTGAACACGATTTCCGGACGGTCCTATCTTCTGCGGCGCGATTCGAAAATCAGATTGCTGACTTATTTTTACAGCATCGAGATCATCGACCGGGCCAACAACAAGAAACTCAATTCCCTGGGCATCGATATCAGGCCGCACATCAAGAGCGCCTACCAGGATATCAAAAATCAGATGGGGCTCTCGAACCGCGAGGCGTACCTGCAAGAACTGGAACGGCTAGACCGGAAGTACAGCACCCCCTGAAAAGTTTTACGGCTGGCTTTAAGACAAGATTTTGGCAAGGCCAGAGGGGAGAAGACTGTATAGTCATACGCCGATGACCGACACCAGCAGCCAAAACCTTTATTCGAAGCACGTGTATAGGCTTCAATATAATGATTTTGGCAAGGATAGAGGGAGAAGGCTGTATAAGTCATACGCCGACGACCGACACCAGCAGCCAAAACCTTTATACGAAGCACGTGTATAGGCTTCAAGATAATGATTTTGGCAAGGATAGAGGGTAGAAGGCTGTATAGTCATACGCCGACGACCGATACCAGCAGCCAAAACCTTTATTCGAAGGACATGTATAGGCTTCAAGATAATGATTTTGGCAAGGCTAGAGGGAGACGGCTGTATAAGTCATACGCCGACGACCGATAACACAGCCAAAATCATTATCTTGAAGCCTATACTATGGGGCTGAAATGATCAGCACCGGGCAGGGCGCTTTTTGCAGAACCCTTGCGGTGACACTTTCTCTTCGCGCACATCCGTCGGCGTTGCGGCCGTTGGTGGTCATCACGATAAGATCGGCCGGCAGCACATAGGCCAGGGCGTTGATTTCGTCGGCGGCCTCACCGTTGCGAAGCACCTGATTCCAGGAACACCCGTCGTAGGTCGGTAGTTGGACGGCCGGTATGCCGCTGGCGTCTCCGACATGGACCAGCGAAATATTCACGCGCCTGTCTCCCAGGAGGTAGCCGAGGGCGCCGGCGTCTTTTATGGCCGATTCGGGGTGTGGCGACCGTGTCACGGGCACCATGATATTGGAAAGGGACACGCTGCCGTTCGTGTGGGAAACGAAGCCTGCGGTGCGCTCGGGTATGAAGAGAACCTGCGCACTCGTCTGCTGCATGAGGTTCAAAAAGGGGTTGTCACGAGTCTGCCGCAACAGATGGGCCTGAAAATGAGCGGAGAGCACGATCAGGTCCACGCGGTTTCTTTCCAGGTGATAGGCGATCGCCGCGGATGGATTCATGGTGTTGCGGTCGATTTTTTTAATGGCGATCCCCAGTTCATTGGACACCGCGGCGCGGCGGCTGCCGTTTCTAAGGATTTGCCACTGCTCGAGAGTGGTGCGCACGGGCGGGTTGTGTGGCCAGTTATTATCGGTCGCACTGACGGCTTTGGTCAAGACGATCGACAGTTCGGCGCTGAAGGCCAGGGCGATTTTCAGGGCATGGGCGAACGCGATTCGACCGGCTGCCGAGAAGTCCGCCAGGTAGAATATCGAAAATCTATCTCTTTGTTCCATATCCTGCATCATACCGGCTGAGAAAATTCCTTCCGGCCCACATCGGGGGGTGCCGTCCTTTTAGAAAAATATCAGATAAATGGAATCGGCTTTCCCGTGCGGTAGGCCAGGGCCGAACAGGTGGCAATAAGGCGGCCATCGGCGTCCACGACCCGGATGTCGTAGCCGGCCGTTTTGCGGGTCAGGCTGACTCTTTTCGCCTCGGCGCGCAGGCGGGTTTTCCCCTGGGGGCTGGAAACATAGGTGACGTTGACATTGAGGGCCACGGCGATGGTGCCATCGGTTTGTCCGGCGGTTTCGAAGGCCTCGTCGATGAGCCCGTAAATCACCCCGCCATGGGCGCGGGCATAAATATTGTCCGCCGTGCGGGGATCGAAGGTCATTTCCACCACCGAGCGGCCCTCGTCGAGTTCGATCAGTTCGATGGCAAAAGTCCGCGCAAAAGGCTCCTTTTTGACGGCCGCCTCGATGGCGGTTCTGATACGGGCATCCATGCCGCTCTCCCTCATAGGCTTTGAGATAAAGATTTTGGCTGCCGGTGTCGGTCGTTGGCGTATGACTATACAGCCGCCTCCCTCTGGCCTTGCCAAAATCTTCATCTCAAAGCCTATGATCTAAGCCTATGGTTAACCGGCGCCGCAACGGTCGCGGGCGCCGTCTGGCCGGAATCGCAACGCCGCGCACGCGATAAAACGCGATGTCGGATTTCCAACCCTTTTTTCAGCTATTATAGCACACTCTTTGCCCCCAAGCATGCGTTTCGATTCCATCGTTCTGACCGGTTTTACATGCAATCGGCGTGCCGATTTCCTCTTCACCGACGGTTTTGTAACACGTTAAAAAGCCGTGGATTTCTTGTCCCGTAGGTGCAAAATCCGGCGGTATTTTAGAAAAAATTAACCCGCGTTTCCGGCGTCTGCGCGGTGATCGACAAACAAGCCCATCGTCTCGCCGTTTTTCAGGTTCACCAGTCCTTCCTCGCAGATCCGCAAATAGGGAATGGCCGCCCCGGTCAGGGTGACCAGGGTCAGGAGCGGGTCGGGGAAGGGGCAGCCGAGCCGGTTTGCCGCGGCGTTGACCGCCGCCAGTTTTCGGGCAACCCGTTCGAGGGATTCTTCGGACATCAGTCCGAAGACCGGCAGCGGCAGTTCCGCCGCGATCGCGCCGTCCTCCACGACGACCGCGCCCCCTTGCAGTTCGCGGATGCGATTCACGGCGGCCGCCATGTCGCCGTCGGTAGTTCCGACAACGATGATATCGGAGGTGTCCCAGGCCGCGCTGCAGGCCATGGCGCCGGTCTTCAGGCCGAAGCCCTTGAGCAGGCCGACAAACCTCTTGCCGGGGAAATGGGTGCGGTCGATAGCCGCCACCTTGACAAGGTCCCGCTCGGGGTCGGCGGTTAACCGGTCATCGACGGGCAGAAGATCAAGGTGACTTTCCGTTGTTACCAGGTCGGTCACCATTTCGATCACGCGCACCTTGACGCTGTCGGTATCTTGGGCCACGATCTGAAAGTCAGCCGGCGTCACGTCATCCGGCAGCAGGACCGACGAGAGACTGGCGGGCAGGTAACGGGGCCGCCGTGGTTTATGTTGCACGCGGCCCTGTGTGGCAATGATCTTGCCATTGCTGATGACAATTTCGGGGCGAAACTCTTTTAGGTCCGGAACGATCAGCATGTCGGCCGACCGGCCGGGCGCAATGCCGCCGATCAGCCCATCCAGCCGAAAGTGTTCGGCGACGTTGAGAGTGGCCATCTGAACCGCAACGATAGGATCGAAGCCGCGGTCGATCGCCTTGCGGACCACGAAATCCATCCCGCCTTTTTCGATCAGATCACGCGGGGTGAGACCGTCGGTCACCAGGATCAGACGGCGCGTGTCGACGCCGGCATCCTTTATGGAGGCCAGGGCGTCGAGGTCCCGCCGGATGCTTCCCTCGCGGAGCATCACGTGCAGGCCGAGGCGCAGGCGCTCCAGGGCTTCCGCGGCGGTTGTCGGCTCGTGGCAGGAGGAAATTCCGGCTGCCAGGTAGGCCGCCAGCTTGTTTCCCCTGGCCCCGGCCGTGTGCCCTTCGAGCGTCTTGCCGCTGGAAAGGGCCACCTCCAGCACGGGCGCGGCCGACTCCGGGTTCTGGAGGACAGCCTGCCAGTAGGATTCGCCCAGCCCGACGATCTCGGGCCGGGACAAAAGGTCGTTGAGGTCGGCCAGGTCGATACCCTGCGCCTCGCGGCTGATCGAGGCCATAAAAGGGGCGGTGGCAAAAATCTTGATCGGCTGGTCGGACAGGGCGTCCAGAAAGTCATTGACACCGGCCAATCCGGAAACCGGATACACCTCCAGGCTTTCGGTCACCAGTGCCGTCGTGCCGCCGGCCATGAGCGGCTCGAGCGAGGCCGCGATGCCGCCGAGCCAGGCGAGGTGGGTGTGGCCGTCGATAAGCCCCGGAATGATCATTTTCCCGGCGGCATCGATGACGGTTGTTTGGGGGCCGATCTTGTCGGTTGTATCCGTCCCGATATAGGCGATCCAGGGGCCCTTGGTGCAGACCGCCATCTGGTCAAGGACCTCGCCCGTATAAACGTTCAACAAGCGGCCGTTGACCACCGCCAGGTCGGAAACCTCCCGTGCGAGTGCAACGCGCATCAACTGGCGAATATCCTTGCGGACGCCGGCGGCAAAATTGTGATCGGTTTTCATGAGGATGTCCTTTTCTTCACGCGCAAGAGTCGAGGGTTTGCCCAAACAACTACTCTACCATTTTTTAGACACCGACGCATCCCGGCGCTATTATTACATTTTTAAGGGACATCTTTCAGGCCGGGCGCCTCGTCGCCAGAAAACGCCCCCTTTTTGTTCGCGATAACTGCCGCCGGCCAAAGACGTGTAGATACATAGAAAATACTTGTAAAAAGGTGGTTTATGGTTGGTCGCCTCCTTATTTAGATAGTGCCCATCCGCGATCTTTTTTAGGCACTTCTGAGTGTCCAATTCATAACTGTGGAGTTGTTCGCTGGGCAAGGCCGCATCCCGCCTGGGCGGGACGGCGAGGCGTACTTTATGTACGCCGCAGCCGGAAACCCGCTACGACCGGCCGCCCAGCGGAAAAAAGACCATTTGTGGATGGACACTGATAATAACGCAGTTTCTGCTTATTAACCATAGCCGGAAACACATGTTGAAGCCGGTCACGCCGGCACGGCGGGAAAAATGATCGGCTGTAGGCATAGGTGTCGGTTTTTTCCGACGGAGCATCACCTCCGCCCGAACGCGCCCGATTATCCTTGACATGTAAGGTTCTGGCATTACTAAGTGCTAAGACCCTTTTTTCGGCGGCAAGTTTACGGGCGTACTCGACGGCGAGGGGGGCAGGCGTGGCGAGGGTGGCAGGCGTGGACAAAATGGAAAAATACCGCAAAACCGGGACCGATCGGCGCAGC
>JBAPSB010000133.1:0-28435 GCA_049281435.1 Desulfobacterales bacterium | reverse complement strand
TTATTGACCGCGGCCGGCAGTGGTGTATTGTATGGCAAAGACCGGCGGCTTGTCAAAGCTCTGTCGCACCCCGGCCGGGGAACAAGGGTGCGGCAGACATGCGAATCGGACTTGATTCTCCGTGCTTTTTCGGCTATTTTCCCACCTGTTGAGGATTAGAATGCGTCAACGTCCATAAGGGCGATCACTCGCAAGGCGGGCTGCCGAAGCAAGTCCGGACGAAAACTTGGCTGTGGAAGGAAAAAGAAGGTCGCAAAATGGCGAAACCAAAACTCAAACAGCACCTCATCAACCGCGACTGGTGCAAGGGCTGCGGCATCTGCGTCGAATTCTGCCCCAAAAACGTGCTGGAACTGGACGAGTCGGAGCGGGCGGTCGCCGTTCGGCCGCAGGACTGCATCTGCTGCCGGCTCTGCGAATTGCGATGCCCGGACCTGGCCATCGACATCGAAACCGAATAGGAATATTCGTGACCATTAATGACACTGATACGTTTCCGGTCCAGAAATGAGCAATTTTACGCAAGGTCAAGGAAATCGGCGGCATCGCGCGGAGGCATACTCCTGTATGTCGCACAAGCGGTTCCGTCGATTGACGCTGAAATTGCGGGAAAGGGCCATTTCTGAACCGGAAACCGAATAGGCGACAGACATGAACTCAAACATCAAGTTCGTCCAGGGCAACGAGGTGGTGGCAGAAGCCGCGCTGTACGCGGGTCTGAGTTTCTTTGCCGGCTACCCCATTACGCCATCCACTGAAATCGCGGAAATCCTGTCCAAGCGCCTGCCCGAAACCCGCGGCAAGTTCATTCAGATGGAGGACGAAATCGCCTCCATGTGCGCCATCATCGGCGCCTCGTTGACCGGGCACAAGGTCATGACCGCCACCAGCGGCCCCGGGTTTTCGCTGATGCAGGAGGCCCTGGGCTATGCCGTGATGACCGAGATCCCGTGCGTGATCGTCAACGTCATGCGCGGCGGCCCATCGACCGGCATTCCGACCCACGGCAGCCAGGGCGACGTGAACCAGGCGCGCTGGGGCACGCACGGCGACCATGCGATTATCGCTTTGACGGCCTCCACCCACCAGGACATCTTCGAGGTGACGGTCACGGCCTTCAACCTGGCCGAAACGTATCGTACGCCGGTAATTTTGCTCTTCGACGAGGTGGCGGCGCACATGCGCGAACGGCTCGTCATCCCGGAAAAAGGCGAACTTCCGCTGGTGGAAAGACTGAAAACTTCCGTCAAGGAAGGGGTTGACTATCATCCCTACCTGCCGCGCGAAGACGGCCGGCTGCCGATGTCGGATTTCGGCGGTGTCCACCGCTACAACGTCACCGGCCTCTACCACGACATGTGGGGGTTTCCCTCCAGCGAGCCGCGGGTGGTGCACGGCCTGATCCGGCACCTGGTGGACAAGCTGGAGAACCGGGTCAACAAGCTGGCGCGGACCAAGGAATTCTTCATGGAGGACGCCCGGATCGTCTTGATTTCATACGGGTCCGCCGCGCGATCGGCCCTGCACGTGGTGAAAAACCGCCGCCTGCGGGGCGAGAGGCTCGGCCTGCTGGAGCTCCAGACCCTGTGGCCTTTTCCGGTCGAGATCATTCGGGAAAAATGTGCCGATGCCAGGGCCGTGATCGTGGTCGAGCACAACATGGGGCAGGTCATGCAGTTGGTCAAAATGGCGGTCGAGCAGCCCGACAAGGTCTTTCTGGCCAACCGCGTCGACGGCACCTTCATCACCCCCACCGACATCCAGAATATCCTGCGTCTGATTCAGGGAAAGGGAGTCTGACCCATGTCCACCAAGACCTATCTCAGGGAGCGGTTTTTCCCTCATCTCTGGTGCCCGGGCTGCGGCCACGGGATTGTCCTCAACGGGCTGCTGCGTTCGGTCGAGCAGCTGGGGCTGAGCAAAAACGACATCGTCATGGTTTCGGGCATTGGGTGTTCGGCCCGCATTTCCGGATATGTGGACTTTCACACCCTGCATACCCTGCACGGCCGCGCGCTGGCGTTTGCCACCGGGGTCAAGATCAGCCGCCCGGAGTTGACGCTGATCGTGCCGATGGGGGACGGCGACGCGCTGGCCATCGGCGGCAACCACTTCATTCACGCCGCGCGGCGCAACATCGACATGACGGCCATCGTGATGAACAACCGCATCTACGGCATGACCGGCGGGCAGTTTTCACCGCTTTCGGGCTGCGGCATCACTGCGTCAACCGCCCCCTGGGCCAATATCGATCCGGCCTTCGACGTGGTCGAGCTGGCCCGGGCCGCCGGGGCGACCTTCGTGGCCCGGACAACGGCCTATCACGTCAAGCAGATCACCGATTTCATCCGGCAGGCGATCGAGCACAAGGGGTTTTCGGTCGTTGAAATCCTGACCCAGTGCCCGACCCATTTCGGCCGCAAGAACAAAGAGGGCACGGCGGTGGACATGCTCAGGCGCTACCAGGAGGTCACGACCCCGATCGGCTCCAGGGCCAAGCAGGAGAACCCGGAGCTGATCGAAAGGGGCCTATTCGTCCAAAAAGAAATGCCGGAATACTGTGAGCAGTACGAGCGGGTCATCGAACGGGCCACGAGGGGACAGTGACGATGGAAAGATGCAGAATGGTGTTTTCGGGCTCCGGCGGCCAGGGCGTCATCACGGCCGCGATCATCATTGCCGAGGCGGCCGTGATATATGAAGACCTCAACGCGGTGCAGTCCCAGTCCTACGGCGCAGCCGCCCGCGGCGGCGCCACCCGCAGCGATGTCATCGTCTC
The DNA here is from genome assembly GCA_049281435.1 of Desulfobacterales bacterium. Lineage (GTDB taxonomy): Bacteria > Desulfobacterota > Desulfobacteria > Desulfobacterales > SG8-13 > JARFQH01. The sequence goes on along the minus strand of JBAPSB010000133.1, from coordinate 25,656 downwards.
GGATGCGGTCATCCATTTTCCCAAGGTCATCCAGCCCAACGTGCTGGTGTGCCTGACCCAGGAGGCCTACAGTTCTTTTTATCCCATCATCCGGCCCGGCGGCCTGCTGTTGACCGACAGCCGCTATGTCAAAACGGAAAAAAAAGTCGATGCGCGCCAGGTCGAACTGCCGATGTACCGGTCGGTCGTCGAAAAAATCGGCAAACCGATCGTCTTCAACATCTGCATGCTCGGCGCCGTGGTCAGCCTGACGCAGCTCGTCAAACCCGAATCGATCATGCAGGTCCTGGAGAGCCGGATTCCGTCCGGTTTCCTGGATATGAACCGCCAGGCGCTCGAACTGGGGATGGACCTCGGGCAGGGTCACCAGCCGTAGGGTTCAGCTCGTATTTTCAGGCATGGCGGCGTCCAGCCGACAAGGCGTAAAATCGCTGGAATATCAGGGTATTCCGAGAATTTGCACCGGCCGCCGGAGGGGAGGCTTCGGTGAGCGAAAAGGGTCAGTTATTTGTGAGTGAGCCTTTAGAGGGGCCTTGGGGCGGCGGACGGCAAAGAGCCGCTACTACAGGCTTCTGACGGCGCGGACGTACAAGGGCGCGCTGAAGTCCTGCCAGGCGACGAACCCCATATCGGTACTGACATACCAGGCGGCCGTGAACGAGCGCCGGTCGCAACTCCACAGCCATGGGCGGCCGGGCGCGAACACCGGTGCCAGGCACTCGTCGCCGGCCCGCGGAATGTCCGTGAGCAGGGTGATCAGCTCATCGATGGTGGGCAGCCGCCAGTCGCGGTGCCCGGCGAAGCGTTCGGTGTTCAGGCGCTCGATGTAGGCCCGGGCCGCGTGCCAGGATACCTGAAAGGGCGAACCGGTGTGCTGCCACATGCGCCGGACGGTGCCGTCGGTCACCGTTTCGGCGGCCGAGCACTCGAAGTCGTGGGGCCGGCACACCCGCGGCCGCCGCAGGCGGTCGATGGGAAAGCGTTGCGGCGCCTGTTGCGGATCGACCTTGAGGCAGCGGTGGCGCAGGGGGGTGGCAGCAGCGGTGATTTCCGGCTTCCGGTGGTCCTTTTCGCCATCGCGCAGGCGGCAGAGCCGTTCATTTGCGGCCTGCCAGGAGCGCTCGAGAGAAGCCAGCGCGGCCAGCATTTCCGGTGCCGATGAAAAGCGGTCCGGTGCGCGCGGGGCCGTGGCTGTAAGGATGAAGTCGTCCCAGGCCTCATCCAGATCGGCATTGAACCCGGCGACCGGCCGGTAGTCTTCCAGCGGCAGAATCCCGGTCAGCAGGCGGTAGAAGGTCAGTCCCACCGAAAAAAGATCGGCGCTGGCATCCACATCGTCCGGGTCGGTCTCCTGCTCCGGCGGCGCGTACCAGGCCGATCCCACCTTGAGGCTCGGCGGCCCGCTGAATTTTTCACCGTGCAGCTTCGAGAGTCCGAAATCGCAGATCTTGACGGCATCCTGATCGGTGATCAGCAGGTTGGCCGGCTTGATGTCGCGGTGAACGATGCCCGCATCGTGCAGACAGGCCAGACCCTGCAGGGTCTCGCGGGTATATCGGATGGCCTTTTCCACCGGCAGGGGCCGTGAGGGCTTTTCGGGACGGTTGCTTTCACCGATCATCACCCGCAGATTGTTGACGAAATAGCCCATCAGGTAAAACGGCCGGCCCGCGGCCTCGTCGAAGTCGAATATCTCAACGATGTTCGGATGCCGCAAGCCGGCCATCGTGACGGCCTCGGCCACGAACATTGCCCGAATATCCTCCATTCCCATCAGCCTGACCAGAAGCGGGTCCGGATCCAGATGTTTGAGGGCCAGGATTTTACCGATGACCGGATGCTCGACCTTGTAGATCCGGCTCATGCCGCCGCGTCCCAGGAGGCCGCGGACGATGTATTTTCCGATCGTTTTCACAGCGATGGCTCACAACAGTTCAGTCTGCGGGAGTGCGGGTAAAAAACCCGGCGCCGGCCCGATCGCCGCCGGTGAAAAAGTCGTGCGGTGACAGGGCAGAGCGGGCCGAAACGGCCGGTGCGGCGTCGCCGCGCGATGAACCGCAAAGATTCCAGGGCCGGGGTCAAGGCCGATGGGTGGCGGAAAACCCCCGGTGGGGCGGCATCGCGATCACCGGCACCACAGCCGCTCGGCATGCGCCCGCGGCAGTCCGGCGGCAATGATTTTTTCGGCCGCGGCCGCGATATCGTAGCGGACGAACCGGACCTCGAGCGTTGCCGCGGCATCGTCCCATATGACGTACTTGGCGTCGGAATTGCCGTCCCGCGGTTGACCGACGCTGCCGGCGCACACGACGACGCGCTGGTCCGGCAGGAGGTGGACCGGCCCGGCGCCGAGCGGGTCCTGGGTCAGCCGGCGGCCGTCGTAGGTGATCAGGGTCAGGTCATGGGTGTGGCCGATGAAACAGATTTTTTCCGGCATCGATCTTATAATCCGGCGTCTTTCGGCGCGGGTCACCTCGAAGTGATAGGTGTTGACCGATTCCGGCGGAAAACCGTGGACGAAACGGCAGCCGTGCGACGATAAAGTGACGGGAAAAGTGGCCATGGCCTGCAGCGATTCCCCGGAGAGCATCGTGGCGGTTCGGACCAGGGATTTTCGGGCCACAGGATTGAACCACTTGAGGCGTTCGGGTTCCAGCACGGCCCGCTCGTGGTTGCCAAGAACCGAGGCGATGGTGTGCCGGTGCAGGGTCTGGATCACCCGCTCGGGTTCGCCGCCGTAGCCGATGCCGTCTCCGAGGCAAAAAACGGCGTCGATCGCCTTGGCGTCGATGTCGGCCAGAACTGCCGTGAGCGCATCCCAGTTTCCGTGAATATCCGAAATGACGGCCAGTCGCATGCGGGGGTGCCGTCCTCCGGTCCGGCAGTGTTTTTTACGCTCGGCCGGCGCCTTACATCAGCCGGAAGTACCAGTTTATAAGTTGGGGACCGACGAAGACGTAGACGAGGGCGCCGATCGAGAGAAAGGGGCCGAAGGGCACGGCCAGCTTCATGTTCTGGCGGGTGGCCGCCATGATGGCCAGGCCCGTGAGCGTGCCCACGGCGGAAGAAACGAAAATGGTGAACAGCACCCCCTTCCAGCCGATCAGGGCGCCGATCATGGCCAGCAACTTGATGTCTCCGCCCCCCATGCCCTCCTTGCGGGTCAGCAAGTGGTAGACCAGCGCCACCAGGAAAAGGCTGCCGCCGCCGATCACGATCCCCAGCAGGGCCTCCAGCCAATTCATGGACGGAAGCGCCAGCGCGGACATGAAGAACACGAAGATGCCGGGCAACGAAATGCGGTCGGGAATGATGCGGTGATCGATGTCGATAAAGGTGATGACGATCAGGACGCAGGCAAATGCAAAATAGATCAAGGCGTCGATCGAAGCGCCGTATTTGAGAAAAAGGCCGAGGGCGAGCGTGCCGGTGAGCAGCTCGATCAGGGGATAGCGGATCGAAATCGGCGCCCGGCAGTGTCGGCATCTGCCGCCCAGCCACAGGAACCCGAGCAGCGGGATGTTGTCGTAAATACGGATGGGCGTCTGGCAGTTCGGGCACGTGGAACCGGGAAAGACGATCGATTTGGCGGCCGGAATACGGTAGATACAGACATTGAGGAAACTGCCCACGCACAGCCCGAAGACAACGACAATCAACCCCAGCGGCATTAGATTCATAGATAAAACGGTTACGTGAGACTAGCGGTTGTCAACGGCCATTACCGACGTCAACACAGCTTTGAAGCATACCGGGGATGCCCAAAAAAATCAAGGTTGTTATTGCCAAAGATCGGATATACGTTATAATGCAAAGTTTATCCAAGGAACCGCAATAATGGATTTTCCGTGTCCGGGCATGGATTTTAGACCGGAAACAAGGAGTTTTTGATGGCCGAAACAGACAAAGATGATTTGATCAGCATCCTGGACGAGGATGACGCCGTGGCGGATATTCCCCTTTCTCTTCCGATGATGCCGGTGCGGGACATCGTCATATTTACCGACATGCTGCTGCCGCTCTTCGTGGGGCGGGAAAAGTCGGTCCGGGCCGTGGACAACGCCGTTGCCAAAGACGGTTTCCTGTTCCTAGTCACGCAGAAGGACCCCGCGACCGAAAATCCAACCCCGGATGACATCTACCGCACCGGCACCATCGGGCGCATCCTGCGGATGCTCAAACTGCCCGACGGCCGGGTGAAAACCCTGGTGCAGGGCATCGCCAAGGCCAAAATTGTCCGGTACATCGGTAAAAAACCGTTTTTCCGGGTCAAGGTCGCCCTGATCGAAGAGGCCGCGATGAAAGAGGTGACCGTCGAGGTCGAGGCCCTGATGCGCAATGCGCGTGAACAGTCCGAAAAGATCCTGGCGTTAAGGGGCGAGATGACCGGTGACGTGAGCACGGTCCTCGACAGCATCGAGGACCCCGGGAAACTGGCGGATCTGGTGGCCACCAACCTCAAGCTCAAGATCGAAGAGTCCCAGCAGTTGCTGGAGATTTTCGATCCGGTGGAGCGGCTCAAGGCCGTCAACCGGTTTTTGATGAAAGAACTCGAACTTTCGACGATGCAGGCCAAGATTCAGTCCGAAGTCAAGGACGAGATCTTTAAAAACCAGCGCGATTACTTCCTGCGCGAACAGGTGCGCGCGATCCATAAGGAACTGGGCGAACAGGACGAAAGGGGTCAGGAAATAGAGGAATACCGCAAGAAGATCAAGCGCGCCAAAATGTCCAAGGAGGCCGACAAGGAGGCGCTTAAACAGCTTCGCCGCCTGGATCAGATGCACCCGGATTCGGCCGAATCGGCAGTGGTCCGCACCTATCTCGATTGGCTGGTGGAGATGCCCTGGAGCAAGACGACCCGCGATATCATCGATATCAAGGTCGCCCAAAAGGTCCTGGACCAAAATCACTACGGCCTGGAGCGGATCAAGGAGCGCATTCTCGAGTACCTGAGCGTGCGCCGGCTCAACCCGGAAATGAAGGGACCGATCCTGTGCTTCGTCGGCCCGCCCGGCGTCGGCAAGACCTCGCTGGGGCAGGCCATCGCCCACGCCCTCAAGCGCAAGTTCGTGCGCATCTCCCTGGGCGGCATCCGCGACGAGGCCGAGATCCGCGGGCACCGGCGGACCTATATCGGCGCACTTCCGGGGCGCATCCTGCAGGGGCTCAAGCAGTGCGGCACGCGCAACCCGGTCTTCATGATGGACGAAATCGACAAGCTGGGTGCCGACTTTCGCGGTGACCCGTCCTCGGCCCTGCTCGAGGCGCTGGACCCGGAACAAAACGGGGCCTTCAGCGACCATTACCTGAACATGCCCTTCGATCTGTCCCAGGTCATGTTCATCCTGACGGCCAACCTGACGGACACGATCCCCTCGGCCCTTCTGGACCGCATGGAGGTCATCAACCTTCCGGGATACACCCAGGAGGAAAAGCGCGTTATCGCCCAGAAGTACCTGATTCCGCGCCAGATGAAGCAAAACGGCCTTAAAAACCGTGACCTGGCCATCAGCACCGCCACCTTGGACCTGATCATCTCGGAATACACGGCCGAGGCCGGGGTCAGAAACCTGGAACGGGAAATCGGCTCGATCTGCCGCAAGGTGGCCCGCAAAATCGCCGAGGGCCAAAAAGGTCAGTTTTCGATCAGCCGCGGCAACCTGCACAAATACCTGGGGGTGGCGAAGTATTACCCGGAAATGGATCAGGAGGAGGCTCAGATCGGGCTGGCCACCGGGCTGGCCTGGACCCAGGCCGGCGGCGAGGTGATGTACGTGGAGGCCTCGTTGATCCGCGGCAAGGGGGAACTCATCATCACCGGTCAGCTGGGCGAGGTCATGCAGGAATCCGCCCGGGCGGCGGTAAGCTATACCCGTGCCAGCATCGGCGCGTACGGCGGCAAGGAAAACATCTTCGACAATGTCGACACGCATATTCACGTGCCGGCCGGCGCCATTCCCAAGGACGGGCCTTCGGCCGGGATCGCCATGGCCACCGCCCTGATCTCGGCCGCCACCGGCCGCTCGATCCGCAACGATGTCGCCATGACCGGTGAAATCACCCTGCGCGGCCGGGTCCTGCCAATCGGCGGATTGAAGGAAAAATCCCTGGGGGCCATCCGCTCCGGGATCAAAACCATCATCATTCCGTCCAAAAACCAGAAAGACCTGGTCGAGATCCCCAAAACCATCCGGCGCAAGGTCAAATACATTTCGGTCGAGCGGATGGACGAAGTGCTGTCCGTGGCCCTGGAGACGGCGGTGCGGGGGGCCGTCAAGAGAAAAAAGACGGCTGCGGCCGTCAAAAACAAGCGGCGCTGAGGCCGGCGGCCAGTCGCCGGCAATATTTCATGAAAATCCTGGCTGTCGACACGGCCACCACCAGTTGCAGCGTGGCGGTGACCGACGGGCAACATCTCGTGGCCGAAATCACCCTGGCCCGCTCCCGGACCCATACCCGCCATCTGGCCGGCATGCTGCGAGACGTCTGCCGGCTTGCGGGGCTGGGGGTCGCGGAGGTGGATGCTTTCGCCGTGGTCAAAGGCCCGGGCTCCTTCACCGGCCTGCGCATCGGCGTGAGTACCGTCAAGGGGCTGGCGGAAGGCGCCGGCCGGCCGATAGTTGGAATTTCGGCGCTGCAGGCGCTGGCCGAGCAGGCGGCGGCAGCGACGCCATTGGTGTGCCCGCTGATCGATGCCCGTCGCGGTGAGGTCTACTTTGCCGGCTATCACCGGACCGGCGGCGGCCTGGTCGAACGGCACCGCGCGCAAGCGGCGGCGCCGGAACAGATGCTGCTCGCCATCGACGCGCCCTGCACGTTCATCGGTAACGGCGCCGTGCTCTATGATTCCGTGATCCGCGACCGGTTGGGCGCTATGGCTCACTTTGCCCCGGCCGCGGCGCACACCATCCGGGCCGGTACGGTGGCGCACCTGGCCTGGAGAAGACTGGAATACGGCGAGAGCGACGATATCACGACCTTCAGTCCGGACTATCTGAGAAAGTCGGACACCCAGGTCAGCCCGCGGCCCCGAAACTGACCAACCGGACATCGGGTCGTGTCATTGTTGAAGTGTCGCGCATGGAGGCCTTACGCGACCCACATTGAACGCATATGACGTTACGGCCCGGGCGCTGGGCAGGATTCATCTTGGGTTTTCAGGTGCCAGCCAAATCGAGCAGCGTGCCTAATTGTTATAGACAATATAGGGTTGCCACGGCACTTCGCCGCGGACGCGGGGGTTGACGGAAGGCCGGAATGTCTGGTATTTTTTAAAAGGTATCGTTTAAGTTTCACTTCTCATCACTTGGCATACAAGCCTTCGCGGATTTTTTGCTCAGGCAAGAGGACCTTTCGATGAATGCCTACAGTTGGCCGGATCGTCCGCACCCAACCGCCTTTCCGGTGGCAAGAGCCGGGTTGCCCCTGATCGGGGGCTGCGCCTTCGTCACGGTGGTGCTGGCGCTGCTGGAGCTGACCGTGCCGGCCCTGATTGCCCTGGTGTTCACCGTATTCGTGGTCTTTTTTTTCCGGGACCCCGATCGGATCGTTCCGGGCGCGCCCCAGACACTGGTGTCGCCGGCCGATGGCCGCGTGATTGCCGTCGAGACTCTCGATCAGACGCCTTACTACGAGGGGGAATGCAAAAAAATCAGCATCTTCATGTCGGTTTTCAATGTGCACGTCAATCGAATTCCGTATGAGGGCACCGTCAGGAAGATCGCCTATCATCCGGGAAAATTCATATCCGCCAATCGCGACAAGGCCTCTTCGGACAACGAGCGCAACGCCATTTTCATCGAAACCGGGGAAGGGCAGGCCATCACCGTTATCCAGATTGCCGGGCTGATCGCCAGGCGCATCATCTGCACCGTCGGACCGGAGGAACCCGTTGGCCGCGGCCAGCGTCTCGGCCTGATCTGCTTCGGCTCGCGGGTCGAGCTGTTTGTTCCACCGGCAACCGACATCCGGGTGGCGGTCGGCGAACACGTCACGGCCGGCAGTTCCATCATGGGGATTTTAGCATGAAACGACGCAAGAAAATCAAAGGGGAACGCCTGCGGCGAGGCATCTACATCCTGCCGAACATCTTCACTTCCCTGAACATATTTTTCGGTTTCTATTCGGTCATCGCCGCCATCAACGGCAAATACCTGGCCGCCGCTCTGGCGATCATCATCGCCGCCGTCTTCGACTTGCTGGACGGCAAGATCGCGCGGGCCACCCACACCACCAGCAAATTCGGCGTCGAATACGACTCGCTGGCCGACCTGGTCTCTTTCGGCCTGGCGCCCGGCCTGATGATGTATCTTTACGCATTGAAACCCCTGGGCCGGATCGGCTGGCTGGCGGCTTTTTTGTTCATGGTCTGCGGGGCCCTGCGGCTGGCCCGTTTCAACACCCAGGTCGGCACCGTCGGCAGCGATCATTTCGTCGGGTTGCCGATACCGGCCGCCGCGGCCATGAATGCCACCACCATGCTGCTGTGGCACCGCTTCGGTTTCGCCGTGGAACCCTACCGCCTGTTTATCCTGATCATGCTCTATGTGCTGGCCTTTCTGATGGTCAGCAACATTCACTACAACAGTTTCAAAAAGGCGGGTCTCTATCATAAGATGACCTTCAACGTCCTGGTTGCCGTCGTACTGGTGCTGATGTTCATCGCCGCCCAGCCCTCGATTGCCCTCTTCGCCCTGAGTTTGATTTATGTCGTCTCCGGTCCGCTGAGTGCCGTGTGGCGGCACTGGCACAAGGTAAAAACCGCCGGTGAAAAACCGCAGGACACCGAGGCCGAGCGGACCAGCCCGGAAAACCGGACAAATCCCTGAGATCGATCTTGCCGGACCTTTTTTTCATCGACGGCCCGGTCAAGTCTTTTGATCACAGTTCACTGGCTTTTCCCGGCCGCTTTGCGGGGTGTAACGGCCCAGCTTGTTTTCGTTGTGGACTCTCATTTTGAACCAAAGAGGAGCGCATGGCCAAGACTTATGAAATTGCGGTGATCCCCGGTGACGGAACCGGGCCGGAAGTCGTCCGGGAGGGCCTGAAGGTGCTCGAGACCGTCGCCGACAAGTGCGGCTTCAAGCTGAATTACAGCTTTTACAACTGGGGTGGGGAGCACTACACGACCACCGGCATCATATTGCCCGATAACGCCCTGGCCACCCTGTCGAAAGCCGACGCCATATATCTGGGGGCCATCGGGCACCCGGACGTCAAGCCCGGCCTGCTCGAGAAGGGGATTTTGCTCGAAATCCGCTTCCATCTGGACCAGTATGTCAATCTGCGTCCGGTAAAGCTCTACGAGGGCGTCGCCACGCCGCTCAAGGACAAGGGCCCTGAAGATATCGATTTCGTCGTCGTGCGCGAAAATACGGAAGGCTTGTACGCGGGTGCCGGCGGGTGCCTCAAACGCGGGACACCCGATGAGGTTGCCGTGCAGGAATCGATCAACACCCGCAAGGGTGTCGAGCGCTGCATCCGTTTCGCGTTCGATTACTGCCGGAGGCGCAACCGGCGCAAGAAGCTCACCCTGTGCGGCAAGACCAACGTGCTGACCTTTGCGTTTGACTTATGGCACAGAACGTTTTATGAGGTCGCTGACGAATATCCAGACATTCAGGTCGATTACGCCCATGTGGACGCGATCTGCATGTGGATGGTCAAAAATCCCGAATGGTTCGATGTGATCGTCACCGACAACATGTTCGGCGACATCATCACCGACCTGGCCGCCATGATTCAGGGCGGGATGGGCATTGCGGCCGGAGCCAACATAAACCCGGTCGGGGTTTCCATGTTCGAGCCGATCGGTGGGTCCGCGCCCAAGTACACCGGAAAAAACATCATCAATCCGATTGCCGCGATTTCCGCCGGCCAGCTGATGCTCGAAACGCTCGGCGAACAGCGGGGCGCCGCACTGATCGAAGCGGCCGTCACCAAGGTCCTGCGCGAGGATATCGCCGAGGTGTCGGCCGGCAAGATGGGACATTCGACCGCGGAGGTCGGCGACCTGGTCGCGGACTTTATCCGCGCAGCATGAATCCAGCCGGCAGCGGCCGGTAAAGACGACCTGATCGTCGAGGATCAAGCAAGGACGATACCCTTATGGCTGAGAAAAAGGTAACCGTCGCCGTGGCCGGTGCCACCGGAGCGGTTGGAAATCAGATGATCCACTGCCTGGAGGAAAGGAACTTTCCGGTCAAATCGCTTAGGCTGTTGGCATCGGCGCGTTCGGTGGGCCGTGAACTGCGCTTCAGAGGCGACCCGATCCCGGTGCAGGAGTTGACGGCCGACTCGTTCAAGGGTGTCGATGTGGCCCTTTTTTCGGCCGGCGGCGACACGAGCCTGACCTTCGCTCCGCGGGCCGCGGAAGCCGGATGCGTGGTGGTGGACAACTCCAGCGCCTGGCGCATGGACCCAGCGGTGCCCCTGGTGGTCCCGGAAGTCAACCCGCACGCCATCGCCGGCTATACGGCCAAAGGCATCATCGCCAATCCCAACTGTTCGACGATCCAGATGGTCGTCGCCCTGAACCCGATTCACCGGACCTTCGGCATCAGGCGCATCGTGGTGTCGACGTACCAGGCCGTCTCGGGCACGGGCAAAAAGGCGGTCGACGAATTATTTGACCAGACCCGCGCCATGATCAACTTCCTGGGCTACGAGAAAAAAATATATCCGCACCGGATAGCGTTCAACTGCCTGCCCCACATTGACCGCTTCCAGGATAACGGGTACACGAAGGAAGAGATGAAAATGGTCCACGAAACCCGCAAGATCCTCGAGGACGATTCCATCGGCGTCACCGCCACAACCGTGCGGGTGCCGGTCTTTTACGGGCATTCGGAAGCGGTCAACATCGAGACCCGCGAAGAAATCACTGCCGCCGCGGTGCGCGAGATGCTGGCGCACGCTCCCGGGGTCGCGGTCATCGACGATCCGGCGGCGAACCGGTATCCGCTGGCCACCGACGCCGCCGGGCAGGACCTGACCCTGGTCGGCCGCATCCGCCAGGACGAATCGGTCGCCAACGGGATCAACCTGTGGATCGTCGCCGACAACATCCGTAAGGGAGCCGCCACCAACGCGGTTCAGATTGCCGAGATCCTGGTCAAGGACTATTTATAAGACGTATTTATAGAGATCCCAAAGCCCCTCAGCGGTCCTTTGCGAGGACCGCTGACGGGTTTCTATTGCCGCATCCGGCCGACCGGAGGCGCGAAGATCACCCCAACCCATTTAATTTCAGCGGAGCGTGATGCAAGTGAACAAGATCCCGATGACACCTGAAGGCCACGTAACCTTGAAGAGCGAACTGGAACGGTTGAAGCGCGTGGAACGGCCCGCGAACATTCGTGCGATCGAGGAGGCCCGCGCTCACGGGGACCTTTCGGAAAATGCCGAGTTTGCGGCGGCCAAGGACCGCCAGAGTTTTCTCGAAGGCCGGATTGCCGAACTGGAATACAAAGTGGCCAATGCCGAAATTATCGACATCCGCAACCTGTCGAAGGAAAAAGCGGTTTTCGGCAGCCGGGTCATGCTGGAAAACACCGACACCGGTGAAGACGTCGAATACCAGCTGGTAGGCCCGGACGAGTCGAACGTTGAAGCCGGCCGGATTTCGACCTCCTCGCCGCTGGGAAGCGCCATCATCGGCAAGAAGCCCGGTGACGAACTGACGATTCAGGTCCCGGGGGGCAAGCGAACTTACGAACTGGTAGATATCCTGTAGATGAACCTATGCGAGGGCGGTAGCGATTTTGCCGCCCGACGGCCCGGTAACCCCGGCCGGACGGTTGAACCCAAAATGGAGGTGTCACTGTGGCGAGAATCACCGTCGAGGATTGCCTGAAAAAAGTGTCGAACCGATTCCTGCTGGTCAACATGGTGGCCAAGCGGGTCAGGCAGATACGCGAAGGATCGGAATACCTGGTCAGCGCGCCGAAAAACGAGGACATCGTCGTTGCCCTGCGGGAAATCGCGGCCGGAAAGATCAAACTGACGCCGGTCATCCCGGAGCTGCCGGAAACAGAGGAAGCTGCGGCGCTGCCCGAGGTTGAAACAGACGAGCCCCCCCTGGACATCAGCGAAGCCGCGGCCGGCGAATAGGCCTTGCCGCCCCCCAGCCCCACATACCGAAAAATAAACCGGCATCTCGGCCGGGCCATTCATCGTCACGACTTGCTGGGCGATGGCGATCGCATTCTGGTCGGCCTCTCGGGTGGTAAAGACAGCCTGGCCCTGATGTGGTTCTTGACTGAACGCCTGCGGCGGGTCCGGATCACCTACGATCTGTTTGCCGTCTATCTCGACCCTGGTTTTGACGGTGGATTCGGCGACCGGCTGGAAAGCTATTGCCGCGGGGCCGGATATCGGCTAAGGATGGAGCGGACTGACTACGGGGTGCGGGCGCACAGCGACGAAAACCATGAAAATCCGTGTTTCCTGTGTGCCTGGAACCGGCGCAAGCGTCTGTTTGAAATTGCCGCCGAACTCGGCTGCCGCAAGTTGGCCCTGGGGCACAACAAGGACGATATTATCGAAACCCTTTTCATGAACATGTGCTACGCCGGCGAGATCAGCACCATGGTGCCGCGTCAGCCCCTTTTCGAGGGACGCTTCACGGTGATTCGCCCGCTGGCCTATGTGGATGAGGGCCTGATCCGGCGGTTTGCTGCGGAGCAGGAGTTTCCGGACTTCGTCAACACCTGCCCCAGTGCCGCCGTTTCCAAGCGCCGCGTCGTCAAGGACCTTTTGCAGGGGCTCTACACGAGCAACGACAAGATAAAAGGGAACATCTTCCGGTCGCTCAGCCGCGTCCGACCGGACTATCTGTTCACGTGACCAACCGCAACGAATCTCTTCCGGTCGATGGCGGGAGGGGAGAATCCGCAAGCATATGCGAGACATTCAAAACGAACGCGACCACCGCAACATTCCGATCGACAAGGTCGGAATCAAAAACCTGAAGTATCCGATCACGGTCCTCGACCGCGAAAACGGTTATCAGAACACGGTGGCTTCCATCAACATGTACGTCGATTTGCCCCACAAGAACAAGGGCACGCACATGAGCCGCTTCGTCGAAATTCTGCACCTGTTCCGGCCCGAGGTGTCCTTGAAGCGGATCTCCGAAGTGCTGGAGCAAATGAAGGAACACCTCAATGCCGCTTCGGCCCACATCGAAGTGACCTTTCCCTATTTTATCGAAAAAAAAGCGCCCGTGAGTTCGGCGCCGGGATTGATGGACTACGATTGCCGGTTTCGGGGATACAGCAACCCGGCCGGCCGGGTGGACCTGATGGTCGAGGTGACCGTGCCGATCTCTTCGGTCTGCCCCTGCTCCAAGGAAATCAGCGAATACGGGGCCCACAACCAGCGCGGCCAGGTGAAGGTCTGCACCCGCTTCAAGAAATTCATCTGGATCGAGGACATGATCCGGCTCGTGGAGGAAACGGCCTCGTGCGACGTCTATTCGGTCCTCAAACGCGTCGACGAAAAATGCGTGACCGAGCGCGGGTTTTCAAACCCCAAGTTTGTCGAGGACATCGTGCGCGACGTTTCCCAGCGCCTGAAAGACGACGACAACATCACCTGGTTTTCGGTCAGCGCCGAAAACTTCGAGTCGATCCACAACCACAGCGCCTACGCCCACATCACCAGCGATCCCGGCCGGTGAGATACGGTGTGGTATTGGCGGCACAACGCCCTCCGTTTGAGCAAATCAGACATCCTGAAATCCGAGCGTTTTTGAAATTTGCGGTTCCGGAACTCTTCGCCTTTGAGGTATATGCAGTTTTGCAACGCCTCCATCCCAGTGGACTTAACGCTTTCCGAAAAGGCATCCTGCCACTTCTTCAAGGCGGACCGCTGAGACATCCCATGACAGAAGATCTTGCCGTTAAAGCAAACCGCTTCGTAAAAAAAGGCCTTACCGGATATGACGCATGCTATGCGGCTTTGGCCTTTGACTTGAAGGGCTGCTGGCTTACTTTTGATAAAAAGCCCATAAATTGATCGAGAAAGACAAGATTTTCTTTCTGCTATCGGAAGGCTTGCCTGAAGATTGGTCGCTATCCGGAAGATCGGAGACACTTTCAACCGCAAGAGGGTGACGCCCTTTATCAACGCACTTCTTTCGCGATTGATGGCGTGGCGAAGGTCATAACTCCCGCCAACGGATTTTCAATCGTTACTCCATGCTTTGAATTAAACGGCGGGTGACCTGTTCGGCCGAGCGGCCCGGCGAATTGACCAGGACCACGAAGCGATACAGGCTGCCGTCGGGGCGTTCGAGATAGCCGGCGCGGGTGCTGATGCCGTGCAGGGTGCCGGTCTTGTAGTACTGGCGGCCCTCGCTGCGCATGAGCGTGTGGTAGGGCGCGAAGGCATCGAGGACCTTGTGCATGTCGCGGGCCGTGATGCGGTTGGCGCGCGATATGCCCGAGCCCTCGCTGATGCGGATATCGTCGAGCTTGAGGATGTCGCGGGCGTATTCCCGCGCCGCCCGCACGCCTTTGTCGAGCGTTCCGGGCGGGCCGTAGCGCCGGGCGCCGGCGGCGATCAGGATCTGGTTGGTGGTGAAGTTGTTGGAAAAGGTCAGCAGTTGCGAGATGGTCTCGCTGAGCGTGAGCGGCGACTGGTGGCGATATACCAGACGGTCGCGGCCGGGACGAACGGTACCGGTGGCGATCGTGCCTGTAATCCGGACACCGGATTCGCGCAGGAAGTGGCCGAGCAGATGCCCGCCGTAGAGCGTGATTTCGTCTTGCGCGTGCGACAAAACAATCCGGCCTTCGCCGAGCCCCGCCGATGCGATCCGCCCGCGGACGACCGGCAGCAGTGGTGTCTGGGGCTCGGCGCTGATGGTGGCACCGTTTTCCCGCTTGAAGGACACCGTGTTGAAATTGACGCACAACGCACCGTTGGGGGCATCGTAGGGTTCGGTGGAAGAGGAGATGCCCGGGATCACCAGCGGCTGGGCGAAGTAGGAGGCATCCAGTACGATATCGTTGACATGCGGCAGATCGGGTGCCAGGTGCCGGGCGATATCCGCCAGTACTTCGGACACCAGGCCCGGGTCGCCGTAGCCTTTGATGATCAGGTTGTCGTTGTCGTCGCGATAAAATTCGGTCGTAAAGCGGTAGTCGGGCCCGAGGGTGTAAAGGGCGACCAGGGCGGTGAAGACCTTGAGGGTCGACGCCGGCACCAACAACCGGTTTTCGTTTTTGGACACCAGCACCCGTCCAGCGGCATCGGTGACCAGAATCGCATCCGTGCGCCCGATCAACTGCTTGACGGCATCCAGGCTGTCGCCGGTCGCCTCGTTCGGCGGCGACACGTGGGCCACCAGCAGCAAGATCACCGCGCAGAAAAGTGTTTTTTGCATGTCTACCCCCGCCAAAGGCGATCGAATTTCTGCCGGCTCAGCCGCAGGTATTCCCGGTCGGGCGTGAACACCTCGAACGTCACGGTGTCGTCGTACCCGGTTTTTTTCAGGGCGGATACGATCTTGGGAAAGGCAATGGTGCCGGAGCCGATCGGCAAGTGGTTGTCCTGCTTGCCGAAGTTGTCGCTCACGTGGATGTGGCCGATCCGGTCGGCAAACGCATCGATAAACTTCAGGATCCGCTTGCCGCGCGGACTGCCGATGTTGGCGTGGCCGGTGTCCAGGGTCAGCATCAGGTTCGGGAAACGGTTGAAAATTTCCCTGAATTCGGCAACTTCGACCCCGAAGAGGCTGCGGGGAAACATGTTTTCGAGACACAGGGTGACGCCCAGCTCCGCGGCTTTTGAAACGATGGCCGTCAGACTCGCCCAGGCGTGACGGCGGGCCGCTTCGATAGCGTAAGCGCCCATGCCGGAGATGAAGGCCGGGTGGCACACGGCTTTTTTCACCCCGAGCGCGGCCACGGTTTCAAGTGACTTGAGCACTTCTGTCAGAGAGGCGTGTCGAATGCTGTCGGTCAGGTCCGCCAGCAAGACAAAGGTAGGCAGGTGACACACCAGCTGCATTTCGTGACGTTTTAGAGCAGCCAGCAGTCCGGATTTTTGATCGCCGACCGTCGTATAGTGCGCGGCCGGAGAATCCATGGCCAGCTCCAGGAAATCAAAGTCCAGGGCCGCCAGGGATTCGAGTTCATCCAGCACCGGGATGACCGGAAAATTCATCACGCCGTAGAGCATGCTTCGTCGTCCTTATCGGGGGGCTGCGGCAAATCGATCATGCCCTGTTTCAGTCGCCGAAGGAAATACCCAGGTCCCGGGCGGTCAGGATGGTGTCGCAATCGGGGGGAACGGTCTTCATGCGCTGGGTGCCCTGGTCGAGCGGCACATAAGCCACCGCCGGCGGATCCAGGACGACCCTGATGCCGGACTGGCCGTGATCGAGAGCGCGGACGCTCGCGGCCCCGAACCGCAGGGACAGGAGACGGTCGAAGGAGGTGGGGGTTCCGCCGCGCAGCAGGTGGCCCAGAACGACCGTGCGGGTTTCCTTGCCGGTCAGGGAGGCCAGATCCGCGCACACCACCTGGCCGATACCGCCCAGCCTTTCGACCTGGCCGGGGGCCTTGCCGGCCGCCACGGTGAGCTTGCCGCCGATCGGCCGGGCCCCTTCGGCCACCACGACGATTGAAAACGGGCGGCCGCTGCGCTCGCGTTCCATCACCTTCTCGGCGACCTTGTGGATGTCGAAGGGAATTTCGGGAACGAGAATGGCATCGGCGGTCGCCGATACCCCGGAATTCAAGGCAATCCAGCCGGCGTAGCGTCCCATGACCTCGACCACGAAAACCCGCCGGTGGGCCTCGGCCGTCGAGTGCAGGCGATCGATGCATTCGGTGGCAAAATGCACGGCCGTATCGAAGCCGAAGGTGATGACGGTTTTATCCAGGTCGTTGTCGATCGTCTTGGGTACGCCGACCACGCGCAGCCCCTTGTGGTGAAGCGCGGCGGCGATGGCCAGCGACCCGTCGCCGCCGATGGCGATCAGGGCATCCAGCCGGTGACGGACAAAGGTGGCAAGCAGCTCGTCGGTGCGGTCCGTTTCAACCATCCGGCCATCGTCGGTGAGGGTGGGAAACCGCAGGGGATTGCCGCGGTTGGTGGTTCCCAGAATCGTGCCGCCCAGATGCGTGATCCCGCGCACCGAATCGCGACTTAACGGCACGAGGCCGCCCTGCGGAAACTGCTGCGGCAGCAGCAATCCATTGTATCCGTCGCGAATGCCGAAACAGTGCCAGCCCCGGTTGACGGCCGAGAGCACGATCGCCCGGATGACGGCGTTGAGCCCGGGCGCATCGCCACCGCCGGTGGATATCGCGATTCGTTTGATAGATTGCGACACGAGCGTCTCCTTTAAAAAAATAACGGATGACGTTTGTCGTCGGGAAGGGCATCAGGCGTCCGGGTCGATTCTTTCGCGAAGTTTGCCGGAGCATTTAAAGGTGACCACCCGTCGCGGCCTCAACATCATGGCATCGCCGGTGGCGGGGTTGCGACCCCTGCGCTCGGATTTTTCCTTGACACAAAATTTCCCGAATCCGCTGACCAGGACATCCTCTCCGGATGCCAGGGTGCGCTTCATGATCTCCAGCAGCATCTCGACGGTGTCGGTGGCTTGTTTTTTTGAAAACCCGTTGCCTTCGGCGACCGCTTCGATTATTTCAGCCTTCGTCAATGCCATGGTCTACCCTCTCCCCCGGTGCGAAGTTCAAAAATATTTTAGATTTATATCAAGAATTTAAATCGGTTACAAGTATTAATATCAGGACGACCCCCGGTGATCGCGTTGGGGGTCGAGAGGGGAAAAACTTTTATATTATTAATATCATTGACAAAACAATCAAACGGTCTGAAATCGCCCCCCGAAAAATAAGCATCGCGCATATATTTTAAATAATTCCAGAACCCTATCCAGACATACCCCAGAAAATCAACGTTGATCTATGCTTTGCGCCGGGTCGAAAAATGAAAGCGCCCGTCACCCTTGCGGGCGGTGACCGTGTCGAGGCGCCACGGCCGCTTTTCATCCGTCGATTCATTTCGCAAGCCGCACATGTGGGAATGGCAGACCGGACAATCGTCCTCGATGCAGGCGTCCAGGTGAATCAAGGCGCTGGCCCGCCCCCCGAAGTGGTCGATGACAAGGGCTTCCACCTGTTTGGCTTCCGCGTGGGCGGCTTCCAGGCAGCAGTCCCGGGGCAGCACCAGGTGCATGTCGATATGGGTGTGATCACCCGCCTTCCAGGCTCTCAGTTGATGGATGTCGATCCAGTTGGCCCGGCGATTTTCGATCAGCATTTCCGAAAGGCTTTTCAGGACCGACGGGTCCGCTGCATCCATCAACCCGTGAAACGCCTGCCGCACCAGCGCAAATCCGGTAATCAATATGTTCAGACCGATCAGACAGGCCACCAGGCCGTCGAGCCACAGCCACCCTGTCCACCTGACCAGCCCCAGACCCACCACGACCCCAGCCGAGGTGTAAACGTCCGTGAGCACGTGGCGTCCGTCGGCCACGAGCGTGATGGAATCGGTTTGGCGGCCGGCCCGGACGAGACCCAGGCCCAGAATCAGGTTGACGATGCTCGTTGCCACCAGGATCATCAGACCGGCATCGAGGTACGCCAGGGGTTGAGGGGCCAGAAGGCGGGCAATGCCGGTTTTGAAAATTCCGAAGGCGGCCACGATGATGAGGGCTCCTTCGAAGCCGGCCGAGAAAAATTCGATTTTACCGTGACCGTACGGATGGCTCTCGTCGGGCGGTATGGCGGCCATGATGATACTGCCGATCGCGAACGCACTGGCGACGACGTTGATAATCGATTCGATGGCGTCCGAGAGGATGGCCGAAGAGCGGGTGAGATGGAAGGCGTAAAACTTGACCACCATCAACGTTAATCCCACCGCGAAGGACAGTCCGATGTAAAACAGGCGGCGGCGCTGGTCTGAAGCCATGGGTGATTGAATTTGAAGAAAGGAAAACATTTTAGTACGAAAATAAAGAGCAGGTTGAACGGTTCAGGGTGTAAGGTTCAAGCTTTAGGGGTGTAAGATTTGACTCAACGAACTTAAAAATTCAATACACCGTTTCCATATCCAATGGTCGATCTCCGGGATGGTTATGTCAAATCAACACCCCGAAGACAAGCGGAAAGAACCTTATCGCGACGTCATCTGCGGATATATCTCTCAAGAGGCGGGCGGGGGGTTGAGCTGATAGATGAAATAGGCTGCCAGCAGTTTTTTGTATTCTTGCAGGACCCGGGCCACATATTCTGCATCCGTCCACCAGGGCAGCGGCGGCCGCGGTTCGGGATCGACCGGGTGATAATAAAACTCGAAACGGCCGGGCTGGCTGAACTGCTCGAAGGCGATCTGGGCCCGCCGCATGTGATAGGCCG
Organism: Desulfobacterales bacterium; assembly: GCA_049281435.1. GTDB lineage: Bacteria > Desulfobacterota > Desulfobacteria > Desulfobacterales > SG8-13 > JARFQH01. The sequence goes on along the minus strand of JBAPSB010000133.1, from coordinate 6,247 downwards.
AGCTGACGATGATGGCCGATGTGAGGTTCAGATCGCTCATAATCCGAACGGTCTTGATCGCTTCCACGTATGTGCCGCCGAACCGGTCGATCAGCGGCTCGTCCAGGGGCGTCGACCTGCCGATGAAGACCCTGTCCTCGGGCAGGGCGTCCTGCAGGCCGTAGTGCCGGACGGCCCAGGGCCAATCGATGGCGGCATGGCGCAGGGGCAGGATGAGGATGCCGCCCTTGCCCTGGCGGAGCAAGGCGGAGCCCGCTTCGATGCGTTCCTTGTCTTCTTTCGCCAATCCGGCCAAAACGACGACGGCATCGGTCTTTCGACCCAGCGAATCGCTCTCGATGCGTAAAAATTTTTCTCCCCGCAGACAGAAAATCCCGACGAGAAAACCCGCACAGAGGCAGACGGCGATAAGAGTGTTGCGGTGTTTTTTCTTGAGCATCCGAAAACCGTGATGGCCTTTGCGCCCGCCAGTCGGACGATGCGACGCGCGTTATCCGGGTGACCGGTAAAATATAACCGGCGACAGATGAACCGGCCGGCACGCCAACCCCCTGCCGGGCGCGAGACAACCGAGTTTCATTTTAAATCACATCGGACCGGATCCGCAAGGGTTTTACTCGGAGCTGCACTTTCAGCGCGCCGCCTGGTTGACCGCACCGGTCGGGTGTTGGTATGGGTATCCCGACCCGATTCGCGATTTTACCGCCACTGTCGCAATGGCCGCCGGGCACGCGACCCGTTGCGGCCGGCCGCCAATAACAATGACCGCCAGCCGCGTCCGGACGGCGGGACACCGAGAAAGAGGGAAGGGGGAATCATGGTGAGCGTTGAGACCCATCAGAAAATCGACCAGCGGCTCTGTGGCCGCCCGCTCAGTACCGGGCCCGGCACCAGCCGCATCGAAATGGAAACCACCGCTGAAATGATCGTCGACGCGTCCGGTTTGGTGCATGGCGGGTTCATCTTCGGCCTTGCCGATCATGCGGCCATGCTGGCCGTCAACCACCCCAACGTCGTGCTGGGAGCGGCCGAGGTCAAGTTTTTAAAACCAGTCAAGTCCGGAGAGCGAGTGATGGCCGAAGCGCGCGTGGAAAGCGGTTCGGACCGCAAAAAAATTGTGGCGGTCACCGTCACGAAAGGCGCGGAAACGGTTTTCACCGGGACGCTTACCTGTTTCGTGCTCGATCGACACGTGCTGGCGTGACAGCGGTGCCGTGCGCGCCCGGCCGCGACCGCGATCAGGGCCAGCGGTGCAAGGGGCGCTTTTGCACTCGGCGGGTCGGCCGCGGTATGAGTCGCTCCGGCGTTTCACCAATGAAGGGTAAACCCTGATAATTTATGTCCGGATTGAAAATTTATACCGGCAACCGGCTCGAAATTTTGGCCGACCGGCTGGCCGAGGTGGTGCGCGAGCCTTTGGCTACGGTTCTGGAAACCGAAACCGTTATCGTTCAGAGCCGGGGGATGGAGCGCTGGCTGTCGATGGCGCTCGCGCGCCGCAACGGCGTTTGCGCCAACATGGCGTTTCCCTTTCCGAATGCCTTCCTGGACGGGTTGTTCCGGCGTTTCCTGCCCGAGCTGCCGGACCCGTCGCCGTTTGCTCCCCCGATTCTGGCTTTTCGGATCATGAAGTGCCTGCCTGCCTTTTTAAAGCGGCCGGCCTTCGCCGACCTGAACCGCTACCTGGCCGATGACGCCCAAGGGGTCAAATTATACCAGTTGGCGGTGAGAGTGGCCGATCTCTTCGATCAGTACCTGGTGTTTCGACCGGACATGATTCGCCAGTGGGAGAGGGGGCTGGCCGGCGAGGCAAGCGACAGTCTCTGGCAGGCCGAGCTGTGGCGCGAACTTTCAAGCGGCCGGGAGAAAATACACCGCGCCTATCTGCACCGGCATCTGTTGATGCGGCTGAACACGCTTGCGGCCGGAACGGACGGACTGCCCTCGCGCATCTCGGTCTTCGGCATTTCCTATCTGCCGCCGTTCCACCTTCAGGCCCTGGTCGGGCTGGCCCGCATCCGGCCGGTCTATCTCTTCCTCCTGAACCCCTGCCGGGAATACTGGGCCGATATCATGAGCCGGCGCGACATGCACCGGCTCATGCAGGAAAAACACCGCCGCCGGGTCGCTGCTGAGACCCTGCATATGGAACAGGGGCACCCGCTGCTGGCGTCCCTGGGCGCCCTGGGCAAGGATTTCCTGTATTCCATCAGCGCCCTCGATGCGCCCATCGAGGAGTGCTTCGTACCGGTCGAAGAACGCAGCCTGCTGTCCCGTCTTCAAGCCGACATTTATTATCTGCGTGACCACCCGGATCCGGCACCCGCGGCGCAAAGTGCGGCGCCGGCGGCCGCCTCGATTCAAATTCATGCCTGTCACGGGCCGCTGCGCGAAATCGAAGTGCTTCACGACCGCCTGCTGGCCCTTTTCGAGGCATTCCCGGATCTTCGGCCCCGGGATGTTATCGTGATGACACCGGATATCACCGCCTACACGCCTTACATCCATGCCGTTTTCGACACGCAGACCGACACCGGGCACCGGATCCCTTACAGCATCGCCGATCAGGCCCCCGGCAGCAAGCCCGGCGTGCTGCGGAGTTTCTTGAGCCTGCTCGATTTGAAAGGCAGCCGCTTCGAGACGACCCGTATTCTCGATCTGCTGGCGTCACCGGGCATCAAGGAGCGTTTCGGCCTGACGGCGGCCGACCTGACGACGATCGAGCGCTGGGTCGCCGCGGTGAACATCCGTTGGGGGCGCGATGCCGCCGGGCGACTGCGCCTCGGTCTGCCCGGCCTGGCGGAGAACACCTGGCAGGCCGGTATCGACCGCATGCTGCTCGGGTATGCCATGCCGGGCGATGACCGCGTCATGTTTGCGGGCATCCTGCCCTACGATCATATCGAAGGCGGCGAGGCCCTGGTCCTGGGGCTGTTCGTCGCGTTTCTGCACCACCTCTTCGAGTGGTCGGAACGACTCGAGGCGTCACTGGCCCCCCGCGCCTGGCGCGATGTTCTGACTGGATTGCTGGACCGGTTTATCGCCGTCGACGAAGAAGACGAACCGGAGGCGCAGCACCTGCGCCGCTGCCTCGAAGATTTCGGCGGCATGGAGGATCACGCCGGTTTCACCGCGCCGCTCACGCTGGAAGCTGTGCGCTGCCATCTCGAGCGGAGTCTCGAAGGCCCCCATGGGGCCGGCGGTTTCATCGCGGGCGGCGTGACGTTCTGCGCCATGCTTCCCATGCGCAGCATCCCCTTTGAAGTGGTCTGCCTGGTGGGCTTGAACAGCGTGGCGTTTCCGCGTGACGACATCCCGCTGGGATTCGACCTCATGGCACGGTTTCCCAGGCCCGGTGACCGGTCGCGGCGCCGGGACGACAAATATCTTTTCCTGGAAGCGCTGGTGTCCGCCGGCCGGGTATTCTACATCAGCTACGTGGGTCAGAGCGTGCAGGACAACAGCGACATCCCCCCCGCGGTGGTCGTCAGCGAACTGATCGATGCAATCGAGAGCGCCTGTGGCATTTCGCCGGCCGAACTGGTGGTCCGGCATCCGCTGCAGGCCTATTCGCCGCGGTATTTCGACAGCAGCGACCCGGCGCTCTTCAGCTATTCGGTCGAGAACTTCCTGGCGGCTGCCGGACCGGTTGCCGACGACGGCCCCCGGCCATTTTTCAGCGGCCCTCTGCCGCCGCCCCCGGAAGAATGGCAAGACCTGTCGGTGGAGCAGTTGGCGCGATTCTACTCGCAGCCGGCGCGCTTTCTCGTGCAACAGAGGCTCGGCATTTTTCTGGGTGACACGGGTATTCTGGCCGCGGACAAGGAAAATTTTACCCTCGATGCCCTTGATGCCTACCGGATTCGTGAGGATCTGATGACGCTGCGGACCGCCGGACGCGACCTGGCCGGGCATTTTCCCATCCAGCGCGCCAAGGGGGGCCTGCCGCAGGGAGTCATCGGCCGGCTGTCCTACAACGAGCTGAAAAATCAGACGGACGAATTTGCCGCGCGGCTGCTCGAGATCACCGGCGATCAGCCGGCCGAAACGCTTCCCGTCGATCTGAGGATATCCGGTATTCGTCTGGCGGGGACGCTGGAGGGGCTGTATCCGCAGGGGCGCATTCAAGTCCGGTTTGCACGGCGCCGGGCCCGGGACTACCTTTCGGCCTGGGTGTACCACCTTGTCATGTGCGCGGTGAGGCCAAACGGGCGGGTTCCGGCGACCACGCTGGTGGGCGAGGATGGCATCGCCTGCTTTCGACCGGTGGACCGACCGGATGCGATCCTCGCGGAACTCCTGGCGATTTTTTCAGAGGGGCTGTGCCGACCGCTGCCTTTTTTCCCAGATTTGTCGTTGCTCTTTCTGAAGCTGGTGACCGAAAAAGGGCGACCGGCGCAGGACGCCGTCGAAACGGTCCGGAAAGACTGGCTCGGCAGCGATTTTCAGCGCGGCGTATCACAAGACCCGTATTACCGGTTGTGTTTCGGAGACGGTGATCCGTTCGACGAGAAATTCCAGGAGTTGGCGGAAAAAATCCTCACACCGCTGCTGCGCCACGTCGAAGAGTTGCCCTGAAGCCGCCTTCAAAAAACGGCCGGGCCTCCGCACGCCGTTTTCGACCCCTGCCGGTCCGGCTCAGGCGGGATGGATGTCGCGCGTGATTTTTTCCACGGCGTCCGAAGCGGCTTCCATGATGCCGCCGAGGTCCTTCTCTTCGAGCGTCAGGCGCTCCATGACGGCGTCATCCACCATGTACAGGACCGCTTCGATGCCGGTTTCGATGCGACCGACCATGCCCATGGCGGCGGCCATGTTGGCGATGGTGTCGGCCATCGACACGATGGCGACGAGGTCGTCATCCACCGCCTCGTTCGGCCGGTGGTGATAGCGGATCGCCTTGGCGAGGCTATCCGGAATTCGCCAGTGCTGACAGATGTCATAGCCGATATCGGCGTGATCGAAGCCGAGGATCCGGTTTTCGGCGCTCAGGAAGGTTTTGTCGCCGGCGGCCATTAATTCATCGAACAGGCTTTTACGGTTCAACACCGGCCGATCGAGCACCAGTTTGCCGACATCGTGAATGAGCCCCACCGAAAAGGCGTCGTTTTCCAGGTGCGGATGGTGCCGCCCGGCAATGATTTTCGATCCGAAGGCCACGGCCATGGAGTGGCGCCAAAGCTCCCCGGAGTCCATTTCGTAGCCATAGAGCCTGTTGCCGAGCAGGCTCGATGTGCCGGCCAGAGTGATCAATTCACCCAGGGCCTTGTCCCCTAAGACGACCGCTGCGTGCTGGATGGAAGAGACCTTGCCGCTCATGCCGTAATAGGCCGAGTTGGCCATCTTCAGCACTTTGGTCGCGATGGCCTGGTCGGTTTCGATCAATTCGGCCACCTGCTTGGTGCTCGACCCGGGGCTGTCCATGATTTCATGGGCCTTGAAGACGATCTGCGGCATGGGCGGCAATTCGTCCAGGTTGCGCAGAATCCGCTTTTTGAGGTCCTCGGCGGTTTGGCGGTCATCGAGTGGCGCGGCGGCCGGCTCGGTTTGCGCGGTGGACGGCGCTGCGGCCGCTGAGGTTTCCACCCTCGCCGTGGTTGCGGAAACGGCATCGTCGCCCAGGTCGAGTTGGATCCGGCTGCCGCAATTCGGACAGGGAAATGCCAGTTTTTTTGAGGCGGGAAGCTTGGCATCCGCTATGGAGTAGGTTTTGTGGCAACTGCTGCACGAGAAATTCATCGTTTCGATCACCTCAACTCTGGTCGATCGTGCCCGTCGGTGGAAGGCATCTGTCGATCCCGAATGATTACCGGAAATTTCAGAAAAACAAGTCGATGACCCGCCGGAACCATCCTCCCGGCGGGTGCCCGGTAATTTTCCTGGCGGCCAAAGCAGACGCCGGCGGTCCCGATAGGGCGGCTACAGGTGAAACCAATCGGTCAGGCGCTCCTGGATCAGCCGCTGATCGATCGGCTCGCCCGCAGGCGGCAGGAGCCCGACGCGCAGCGAGATTTTGGCGCCGTCGCCCCATGGCCACCAGACCGCAAAAAGGGTCTGGTCGCAGGTGACGGTGAAAATTTTCTGGCCCGGTATGATGCCGAAGACCTTGTTGACATAGCCCTGGAAATGCCGCGGTGCCCTGTCGATGGAGGCGATGTCCCACTGGGCTTCGAATTCCTGCGTCATGGGGAAATAGACCAGGTCCATGTCAGCGCGGTCGAAAACCACCAGGACGGTGCCGAACACC
>JBAPSB010000132.1:0-12215 GCA_049281435.1 Desulfobacterales bacterium | reverse complement strand
GTCGATCAGATAGGTGCCAATAGCCGGAATGATGTCCCGGGCCTGGTTGCAAGCCACCGGACAGCCGGAAAAAAAAACCGGCCGCACCCCCCACGGCGCCAGGGAGCCGGCGAAAAGATAGACTTCCGGCACGAGTTCTCCGTTTACTTCCAGGCGCCGTATGCGCGATGTCAGGGTGTGGGCTAAAAACCCGCCGGAACCGGAGGCGGCGTGCATTCCCGTAAAAAGCACTGCCGCGGCGGTGCCCGGATCGCCGATGCCCGGCACCGGATCTTTTCTGTAACCCTGGACCACGCGTGCACGCGGATCGATCAGTTCGGGCAAAATGTTGTAGCCGGTGCGGTGAAAATCCTTGACGATGACCCGGCGCACGCCATCGTCCAGAAGGGCGCGCACCACCGCGGCCACATCGCGGGTCATGTCCGCGCAGGCATCTACCCATTCGGGCGTTTTGAAAGCCGAGGCCTTTTTGCTCCAACAGCCGGAACTGCCTTCGATGTCGGCCACGATCAGAACCGAATCCACGGTGGTCATCCCGGTACCGTTTGCCGGGCCATTCGTTTTGAAATGGCCTGCAGCCGCTCTATCACCGGCGGATGAGAGTAGTTCAAAACCACATACAGCCGGTGAGGGGTGAGGTTGGTCAAGTTGTGGACGGCCAGCTTTTTAAGGGCCATCGCCATAGCGGCCGGCTCCCGGGTGGTATCGACCGCGAAGCGATCGGCCGCGAATTCGTTTCTGCGCGAGAACATCTGCATGAAAATACCGGTCAACAGGTCGAGCGGGGTGTAGAGCAGGATGAAAAAGACGAGCCCCGCGTATACCGAGGGCTGCGGCACATCAAAGGCGGCGGACAGCGCAGGACTGGAAATGAAGAGCGACATCAGAAAAAACATCAGCCCGCTCTGCGCGATGCCCAGCAGAAGGGACTTCTGGATGTGTTTTTGCTTGTAGTGGCCCATTTCGTGCGCGAGCACGGCCACCAGTTCTTCAAGGCTATGATTTTTAATCAGGGTGTCGAAGAGAACGATACGACGACGGCGGCCGAAGCCGGTAAAAAAAGCGTTCGACTTGCTGGTGCGCCGCGAACCGTCCATGACGTAAATGTTTTCGAGCGGAAAATCGATCGAATGGGCATACGCAAAGACGGCCTGCTTCAGCGGCCCTTCGGCCAACGGGCTGAAACGGTTGAAAAGCGGCATGATCCAGGTCGGGGCCACAAACTGCACCACCAGCATGTAGACCGTGACGGCCGCCCAGCAGTAGAGCCAGGCCAGAGACCCGGCATATTCGAAAAAAGCGAGCACGCCGGCCAGAAGCGGAGCACCGAGCAGCAGCGCCAGGCCCAGCCCTTTTAACCTGTCCTTTATAAACGTGGCCCGGGAACTCCGATTGAACCCGAACCGCTCCTCGATCACGAAGGTGTGGTAAATGCTGAACGGCAGGGAGACGGCGCCCGCCAGCAGCGAAAGCGTACCGATAAAAGCCATCCCGGTCGGCACCGGTCCCAGATTCCACCCGCGCAGCCAGTGATCGAGCAGCTCAAACCCGCCGCCAAACCAGAAGACAAGCAGCGCGGCCAAGTTCACGGCCGAAACCACCCATCCGAAACGGGTGTTGACCCTCAAGTACTGCTGGGAGCGCCGGTAGCACGCCTCATCGTAGAGGTCCCGAAACTCCGGCGGCAGGTCCGGCCGCAGGGTCTTTAAGTTCAGAAAATCGGCGACGGTGTTCAGAGTCAGGTTCAGCAGCAGGGCGAACAGGATGAAGGCGGTGATGAGAGGCATAGGACAAGACAAAGGCTGAAGGTTAAAGGCGAAAGGTTAAAGGCTAAGGGCTAATGGTTGAAGGCTGATGGCTAAAGGCGAAAGGTTTATGGTTTAAGGCTGAAGGTTAAAGGCTAATGGCTAAAGGCGAAAGGTTAAAGGTTCAAGGTGAAAGGCTGATGGGTGATGGACAGAAGAGTTAAGATTCTATGGCTTTAGGTTTTATGATTTAGGTTATAGGCTTGTCGGCTTGGATCTTGGGCATTGATGAGCTTAATCCAGGCGCGGCACGCCGTTTTCTTCCAGAAATTTTTCGAGCACGGCCTGTGGCTGAGCGCCGACCAGGGACTTCCCGCGGATCATGAAGGTCGGCACGGCGGTTATGCCCCTGCGGGCGGCGTGCTCCCAGTCCCGGTCGACCGCCAGACGGTATTCTCTGGATTGCAGGACCTGCCGGGCGTCTTCGGACGACAGGCCCGCGGCCGCCGCCAGGCTCACCAGGACCTCCGGACCGGCGATGTTCAGTCCTTCGACAAAATAGGCTCGAAAGATCGCCTGGTTAAACTCGATTTCCCGGCCTTTGACGGCCGCCCATTTGGCCAGCTCTTGGGCCAGGCGGCTGTTGTAGGTCATGGTGCGGGTGCCGAAGGGCAGCCCCAGTTCTGAAGCCGTCTGCTGCAGGTGCCGCATCATTTCGCCGATATTGATCTGACGGCCGGCAAAAAGCTCGGCGAGGCTGCGGCCCTCATTCGGTGTTTCGGGATGCAGCGGAAAGGCCAGCCAGTCAATTTCGACGTCGTGAGTTGCTCTTATTTTTTCAATACGCCCGGTAATGAAATAGCACCAGGGTCAGATAAAATCGGAAAAGATGTCCAGCCGGACGCGTTCGGACATAAGTCTCTCCTTTGCACCATCACGGTGGCGTGCATTTCAGCAGAATCCCATCATGGCAAAATTGTCAGTTCGACCGGTGATGCTGCCGGTTCACCTTTCAGCCTAAAAGAAAGGGGAGGCATTGGGGAAGATGCCTCCCCTCTTACAGAGGAAAGAGAAAAGGGGCTAAGCATGCGGGTAACATGTCCTAACCACTTGAGCAGCTGGCGCTGCTTGAACTTAAATTAATACCACAGCGTGACATGTCAAGAGATAAGATATATGTCTTTCCAGCTATTTTTTTTACCCACCCGCGATCCGTTGAAGGCACCTTTGAAGGCACCTTTTAGTTTCCGATCCAGAAATGTGGATTTTTTCGCTGGGCCAGGCCGTCCCGCAAGCCGGGAATTGCGGCAAGGCGTAATTTATATATACCGCAGCCGGAAATCTGCTGCGACCGGCAGTCCAGCGGAAAAGGGCCATTTATGGATGGACTATTTAATTCGCTCGACGAACTCCCAAATCGTGCGGTGAACCCGCTCGGAACCCTCGCCCATAACGATCCCGTGCCGGTTGAAACTGAACAGCACGTAGGTCTTGTCCTCCGAGCCCAGGCGCTGGAAAACCCTGACCGAACCCTTCGGATTGACGACCGGGTCGCCCTGCCCCTGAATGACGAGGGCGGGCACTTTTATACCGGCCAGTTTCGGTTCCAGCGTGTCCATGAAACGTTCCAGTTCCCTGACGCCGGCAATCGGGTTACGCGGGTAGTTGATGTGGGGGTTCTCGGATTGATTCTCGACGAATTCCTTACCGGCATCGTCCAGGCGCACCTTTTTCATCAAGCGGTTCCAGACGTCCACCGCCGGCACGAAACGCGCCGAAAAATCCTGCAGCCGCAGCGGTGGTGAAACGGCAAACACGGCGGCCGTGCCGGCGACCCGCGCCGCCAAATCGAGCGCCAGTCCGGCACCGTTGGAAAAGCCGCCGACGACCACCCGCCGGCACAGACTGCGCATCAAGGCATACGCCTCATCGGCGGTTTCCATCCAGTCCGTGAAACGGGTCTGGGCCAGGTCCTCGGCCGAGGTGCCGTGACCTTTGACCCTCGGTACGTAGACCCACAATCCCCGGCGCGCCAGATATTGCGCCAGCTCCCTCATCTCCAAAGGCGCCGCCATGTAACCGTGGATGAGCACGACACCGATGCGGCGCGAGCCGCCGCGAAGCAAAAACGGCCGTCCGACCTCTTTGGGCTTGGATTCCCCTTCGGTGAAAAACTGCTCGTAATCCGCATCGAATGCCGTCATTGCGCGGCGCTTCAATACGGTTGCCACTTTGTGACGAACCCAAAAATCGGGCAGCCATGCCGTCCGGCGCACCATACGCTGCAAGGCGGTCAACGGTTCGACGGCGTTGGCCATCACCTCGACCGGGTTGTCGATCCGCGCCCGATGAAAATCGTAGGGCGAGGAGAACTTGGACCGGTCTTTGACCAGGTAACGGCCGTCACGCGTCAAGATGCCCTTTTCGATGGCAATCGACAAAAAATCGCTCACGCGGCCGTAGCGGTCATCGGTCAGCAGGTGGACCTGATCGTCTTTGAGGTTCTGATGCAGGTGCAGGCTATCGATTTTCCGGACCGCCCCGGTCAACAGGAACAGCTTGCGCCGGAGGGCGTGTTCCCCGAACTTTTTTTGCGGTGAAACCCTGAGCAGCGAGGCGAAGAGGTGGTCGTGGTTGACGGTGGTCATGCTGTAGATGGCGGCCATGTAGCGCTGCATGATCTTCAGCGCTTCCTGGTTCATCCGGCGCTGGAGCGGCAAAGGGTCGTCGAACCGCAACTGGTGCCGGGATGCGATGCCCCGCGCAATCGGCGCGTAGGCAAGGCATTCCTCGATTTTAATCGGCTCGCCGAAGCGAATGTCGATGTCCACCCCGGAAAGGAACATGGTCCCCTCGATCATGATCTCCTCCACCAGGCGCTCCGAGATGTCGTCGACCAGGTGGGCGGCCAGGGTGCTGAGGCCGTTTTCGCGCGCCCGCAGCGGAAAATAGCTCAGGCAGACCGGCACGATCCAAGTGCCGCGGTCCGCGAGCGTCGCGTCCTCCTTGACCTGGAATTGCTCCAACAGGCGCTGCGCCTCCGCGGGGTCTTTATCGAGCAGTCGCTTGATCCGCTGGCGGTAGAATTCCGTGCGCAGCGCCAGGAAGGCCGCCCCGGTGTGGGGGGGGTGTTTGCCGCCGGCATAGGAGATCATGAAGCGACCCTTTTCGATGATCTTCTTGTTTTTGACCATCCGTCCTTCCGGAAAAATAATCCAGTTGGCCTCACCGGTCAGAAGGGTCTTGACGATCAGAAGATCGCGCTCGGGATTGCGGGTCGACACCGCCCCGACTTTTTCCAGATAGGCCCCGAAGGCGCCGGTGAAGAATTCATAGCTGGCCAGGGACCACACCGGCACACGGGTGAGTTTAAAAATGACATAGGGCATCAAAAAGGTTTCCATGCGGGTAAAATGGTTGAGAACGAAAATGACCGATCCGCTGGGAATGTTTTCGATGCCGTAGAGTTTGATCTTCGCCTTTGACAGCTCGGTGATCGTCTTGATCAGAAGCCCGGTGGTGCGGTACGCAAAACGGTTCATCGAGGATCTCCGGATTCCGGTGGGCCGCCCAAATTGCGGCACCCGCGTTTCGTGAGCTGCTGTTGACACGGCTTTTGATAACTTCTATTGTATATTCTTGGCTTTAAAAAATAAAGAGGTTCTCGGAGGGTAACGTGTATTCCAGGATTCTTATTTTACGGTTTCCGGCAGTGACCGCCCAGAAACCGATCGTCTGCTATCTCACCCGAGACTACGACCTGACCTTCAATATCCTGAACGCCGCAGTGCTGCCGCGCAAGGAAGGCGTGATGGTGCTCGAATTGTCGGGTGACAAGAAAAAATTCAAAGAGGGCGTTCGGTATCTCAAGGACCAGGGCATAAAGGTCGACTACGCCTCGCAGGAGGTCCAGCGCGACAAGGACAAGTGCACCCACTGCGGTGCCTGCGTGGCCGTTTGCCCCACCGGGGCCCTTTCCATCCAGAGACCGCGGATGTCGGTCCGGTTCAATCAGAAAAAATGCAGCGTGTGTGAACTCTGCGTACCGGCCTGCCCCACCAGGGCCATGGAGGTCCACTCCGTCAATCAGACCTTTTTCGAATGAAACCGCTTATAGCCGTCGCCGTCAGCGGAGGGGTGGACTCCCTGGCGGCCGCCGCCCGCTTGAAATCCCAGGGGTATCCGCTGTTCGGCATCCATTTTTTAACCGGCTACGAGCCTGAAAACCGGGATGTTGCCGCCGCCACCGATCGGCTGGACCTTCCGCTGCACGTGATCGACCTGTCCGAGGCTTTTCAAACCCAGGTGGTCGCTTATTTTTCACAGACCTATCTGGCCGGAAAAACCCCCAATCCCTGCCTGGTGTGCAATCCGACCATAAAATTCGGGGTCCTGCTCGAACATGCCCGAAGCCTCGGGGCCGAGTATCTGGCCACCGGGCACTATGCCCGCATCGTGCACGACGACCGCCGGCGGCCGCACCTGTTAAGGGGTGTCGATGGAACCAAGGACCAGTCCTATTTTCTGGCGTTTTTGACCCGCGCCCAGCTGGCGCGGGCCTGGTTTCCGCTGGGGGAAATGACCAAAACACAGGTCATCGAGTGGGCCGCTGCAGAGGGCCTGCAGCCGGTTTCCGGCCCGGAGAGCCAGGACGCCTGTTTTGTCGCCAGTGGCCGCTACACCGAGTTTTTGACCGCACAGGCGGCAGCAACGCCGGCCGAGGGTGACATCGTCCAGCGCGACGGCCGCGTCCTTGGCCGCCATGCGGGGCTCCATCATTACACCGTCGGCCAGCGGCGCGGCATCGGCTGCCCGGCTGCCGCCCCCTACTACGTCTTGCGCCTCGACGTTGACAACAATCGCCTGGTCGTGGGATCGAAAAAGGACACGCTGGCTTCGGCCTGCCGGGTCAGCGGGATCAACTGGATCCACTCCGAGCCGTCCGGGCCGATCCGGGCCTTCACCCGCATCCGCTACCGGCATCGCGCCGCGCCGTCTGAAGTGACTCCCCGTCCGCAGCACTGCGCCACCGTCACCTTCGACGAACCCCAAGGGGCGGTCACACCCGGTCAGGGCGCTGTGTTTTACATCGGCGCGGAAGTGATCGGCGGCGGGTGGATTGAAGGATAGGCAAAGGGCGGAAGGCTAAAGAAGAAAGGCAAAGGGCGGAAGGCTAAAGGCTAAAGGCGAGAGGTAAAGGGTGTAGGGTATAAGGTGTAAGGTGTTAGGTGTAGGGTGTAAGGTACAAGGTGTAAGGGGTCAAGAGGTTCAGAGTTCAAAGGTTCGGGGTTCAGCGACGCTGCTGGCCGCCCCGTCTGATCGTATAAATACTTTTCCTTTGTGCCGCTTGATCGCATACCTATCCCTGCGTCATTGAGTTTCATTTAAGGGTCGATTAACCCTTTAACCGTTGAACCTGGAGCGCAGAACCGGTCAGTAGGATTCAGGCCTGCTGGCGGCCTTGGTTAAATCAATATTTAATTTAAAATTTAGTTACATATAATTTTTTTTCTAATGTTAAAATTTAAGTTTTCTACCCTCGGGTGCAAGGTTAATCAGTACGAGTCCGACGCGTTGGCGGTGCGGCTCGCAGAGGCCGACCTGGCACCGGCGGGCCCCGACGAGACGGCGGATCTGGTCATCATCAACACCTGCACCGTCACCGGACGGGCCGCCATGCAGTCCCGGCAGGCGATCCGCCGGGCCGTGCGCGAGAATCCCGGGGCGCGGGTGGTGGTCATGGGGTGCTATGCCCAGATGGCCCCGGCGGAGGTCGGCCGCATCGAGGGCATCCATACCATTGTGGGGATCGCCGACAAACCGCGCCTGCCCGACCTGGTTCTCGACCGGCACGGCCCCTTGTCCAACGGCCGGCAGGGCGTCGATACCCTCCCGGAGGCCGGTTCGGCCCATGGTCCGGTTACCGGCAACCGTTCCCGTCCTTTTCTAAAAATTCAGGACGGTTGCGAGGCCTTTTGCACCTACTGCATCGTCCCCTATGCCAGGGGACCCAGCCGGAGCCTTGCACCCGAACAGGCGATCGAGGGCATCCGCCGAATCAGCCAGGCCGGCTACCACGAAGTGGTCCTGACCGGCATTCACCTCGGCTGCTACGGCAACGATCTCACGCCGCCGACAACCCTGTTGGCACTGCTCGGCCGCCTCCGCACCACCGGCGCCATCGACCGGGTGCGGTTGAGTTCGATCGAACCGGGGGAGATTTCCGATGCGCTGATAGGCTTTGCGGCGAATGCCGGCCAGGGTCCGGGCCGGATCTGCCCGCATTTTCACATCCCGCTCCAAAGCGGGGATGACGCTATCCTCGAAAAAATGCACCGGCCCTACACCGGCGGCTTCTTCACCGAACGGGTCGGTAAGATCCTGCGGCTGATGCCCGAGGCCGCCATCGGGGTCGATATCCTGGTCGGTTTCCCCGGTGAAACCGATGCGTGCTTCGCGCACACCCGCCGGTTGATCGAAGATCTTCCGGTGGCCTATCTGCATGTCTTTCCCTTTTCGCCCCGCAAGGGCACACCGGCCTGCCACTTTCCGGAAAAAGTTCCGGCAGCGGTCATAAAAGAACGCTGCCGGGTGATGCGGGACATCGGAAAACAAAAAAAACACGCATTTTACAAAAAATTTGTCGGCCGGGGGCTCGAGATCATTATTGAAAACCGCCGCCACCTGCCGCAAGGGCATTTCATCGGAACCTCAGCCAACTATATTCCGGTTCTGGTCAAAAAATCACCCCACCCAAAGAAACGTCTCCCGGAGAATGGCCCCGTACCGCTCAGGGTCGTGATCGAAAGGGTCGACCGGGACGCGCGGGTTTTCGGCAAGCCGGAGTGAGCGGCTCGGTAGCAACTGTCCAACTCGGGTTACACCACTCACTGGCCTGCCGTGACACCGAAAAGGAGATTCGATTGGTAAACGGGTTCCCCCCTGACTATTCGATCATCGACGGCATTCCGGCAATCACCTCCACCCGCAAGTTGAGCTGGTTTTCACGCATTCAAACTCTGGGCCTGCTCGCCTCCATGGTCTTTTTCCCCCTCACCAGCCGTCATCGCTCGCTTTGCCGCTACTGGTACGAGCGGCCCCGCCTGCCGGGCGGCGGCCGCAGCAATTCCCGAGGCGGACGCCGGTCTTGATTTCTGCGGTTCAATTGTTAAAGTCCAACAGGCAAGAGTTCCGCGGAGGAATTGTAATGAGTGAAAAACTGCCGGATTCAAGAGAAGACACCGTTTCTGACGTGGAAGAAGAGGTGACCGAGCCGCAGATGTTCAAGGTCCTGCTGCACAACGACGATTACACCACCAAGGAATTCGTCGTAACGATAATCGTCTCGGTCTTCGGCAAATCCCTGGAAGAAGCCATCCAACTGATGTGGGCCGTTCACAAGAACGGCGTCGGCGTCTGCGGCGTCTATCCGTTCGAGATCGCTGAAACCAAGGTCAATCTGGTTACCGCCACCGCCCGTGAAAACGGCTTTCCGCTGCGCTCCACGATGGAACCGGAGTGAGCGCCACCCCGAAAACCGTCAGCCCCGCGACCCAACTTCCTGACGCCTGCCACCGCTTTATCCTCCATGCATAACCGCTCCTGTGAACCAGCATGAAACCGATGGGGTTGCTCCCTTTTTTTCGCGCGGCAAAAATCAAGAAATGTATTTCGCGGCGGCGATAATTAGGGTACACTGACCGCAAATTCGATCATCTGCATGTCTTTTCGACCTGATTTTTTCCCGAAGGAGAGCCCGATGAAAACCCGTTTCAGGCCCGCTTTTCTTTCTTTCCTCTGTCTGGCGCTGCTCGCCGGTTGCGCCGCCTACACTGAAATGAAAAAACAGGACGATTTCGACGAGACCTCGCGCTCCTATGAAAAAATGATCTTCTGGTCGAACTTCGACACCGCCGACTCGTTCCGTGATCCGCAGGATAGAGAGGCCCATCCGCTCGACATCGAAGACCTCAAAAAAGTCAAGGTCACCGCCTATTCGGTCAAGAAGGTGAGCGTTTCGGCGGATCAAGCGGAGGTGCGCCAGGTTGTCGAGATCGGGTATTACCGGATTGACGAGGTCAAGGTGAAAACCATGCGCGATCAACAGGTGTGGACGTATGACCCGTCATTGAAACACTGGTTCCTGAACAGCGGCCTGCCACCGTTCGAGTAACCGGCCTTTCAGCTCATCTTGCGCTCTTTTCTTATCATTTCAAATGCTTCCTGGATCTCGCGGAATTTATCCTGGGCGAATTTGGCAAACTCTTCGGGAAACCCGTTCGAAACGATCCGGTCCGGGTGATATTTCATCACCAGTTTGCGGTACTGGCTCTTGATCTTCTCGTTGCTGTCGTCGGGGTTGACCCCCAGAATGGCATAGTACTTGTCGGCCGTGGGCGCATAGCGCGAGCGCAGACCGTTATAGTAGGCTTCGTCGAAACCGAAGATGCGCACGGCCGCCAGAATCAGGCGCTCCTCGTGGGGATTCAATTCCCCGTCGGCCACCGATACCCGCAGGAGAATGTCGATCATCAGCCTCAAGATTTCAGGCTGGGCGTGAAACTGACCGAAAAATTGACCGGCAAACTCCTCGAAGGTGTTGGGGGAGTCGATCGCCGTCTGAAAGATGTTCATGGCGACGATACGGCTGTAGGGGTCCAGGTTCAGGTCCTGGAGCATGAAGCGGTTGATCGTGTCGATTTCACCCTGGGTGACCCGGCCGTCGGCCCGGGCCAGCTTGGCCAGCATGGAAAAAGCGGCCACGAAAAACGTCAACTGCGCTTCCTGGCCGGGACGCGGCCGAATCACCTCCTGCGGCAGCTCGGTCAGCTGGCTCTGATCATACGCATGGCCGAAAGCCGCCCCGGCGATGGCTCCCAGCGGGCCGCCGATGGCAAATCCAATCGTTCCGCCGACTAACTTTCCGATCCACCCCATAGTGGGACATTCTCCTTGTTGCATGTCATATGTCAAGGGCCGCGGCCGGCAGCACGACCGGCATCGAGGAATCGGTTGCCACTTGCATTCAGGCTGATTCCATATTATCACACGGCCTCAGAGCGGGTCCTTTTGCCCAAACCGCCAAGGGCACGCAAGGGGTCCGTTCAACGGCCGTAAGGCAGGGTAACTATGCCCCCGGCCTCCGCGGGAGCGTTGAAACTAATGGAGTTGTCCATGGAAAACAACCTTTTTTTAAGCGGCCGATGAGCGGAAGCATCGGCGATCCCAACCCGATTCCACCATCATAGAATCGCGCCGTCGACAATATGCTGCAAAAGATCATTTCTAGCGGGCTTAACTCCGCCGGCCGGGCCGCATTGGATGTGGCGCTGCATCTGGGCATCGCTCACGGAGGCTGGATATCGAAGGGCGGCCCCGCCGTTCAGGGCCGGCCCTACGAGCTTCAGGAGCTGCCCGGCGACAGGGACTGCATGGAAAAGTGCGTCACGGCCGCCGACGGCACCTTGCTGCTGATCCACAGCGAAATCGAGGCCGCAGCCGAAGCCTGCCGGGACTTCGCCCGCCAAAACGGCCGCCATTTTCTATCCATCGACCTGGCACGGGTTCCCGCCTTCAAGGCTTCCTCGATGATTGCCGACTGGCTGGCCCAAAATAAAATAGCCGTGCTGCACGTGGCCGGATCGGACCCGGAGGACACGGCGAGCAGTTACGATAAGATGTTTCACGTGATCACCAGCGCCTACTGGCTGTGTCAGGACAAGATCGAGGGCGCCCCTGCGCGCAGTTTCTCCCGGACCGGCACCGGTGTGCCCGCATCGGTCACCGAAGCCGTTGCCCGCCTGATGTCCGAAATGCCCTTGAAAGACAGGGCGACCCTGGCGAACATGAGCGCCGGCGAACTGTCCCACCTCAACTTTACGCTCGGCGCTTACATCCGCAACGCGTTCGGGCTGTGGAGCGAGAACGAAAAACTGCTCGAGTCCTGTCGCATCGTTGCGGGCGACCCCGCCCTGCCGCACAAGGCGGCGGCGGGGGTTATCGTAAGAGAGTTGTGGAAGGAATTGGGGCGGACGCATAAACTGCGGATTATCAACTAAGGAAAACGCCTAATTCGAACCGCGGTTGCCGTAATACTCGAGGTTTTGAACCAAAAAAGACCGACCGTCATCCTTGAGGTCCATGAAAATCTTGCCCGCGTTCTCGCGCCATTTTTTGTCCGGCGGTAGCCATTTCAATAAAAAGTTGCCCTCGATCCGCACCGTTTTATTCATACTGTCGTAGGTGTATTGCTGCAATTCGATGCGGTACACGATGGAATCGATCGAATCGAAATTCTTTTGATACTTGGGCAGAAGGCTGTCAAACGGCTTTCCGTTTTCCTGTGCGCCCGGGCTGAAAAAATCGTCAAACCGGTTCAGGTCTTTGGCCGCGTAAGCGTTGCTGTAGCTTTGCAGAAAGGAGCGCAGCCGCTCTTCCATCGCCAGGGCCTGGGGTGGCGCCGCGGCGGGG
>JBAPSB010000131.1:0-7136 GCA_049281435.1 Desulfobacterales bacterium | reverse complement strand
ATTTTGCTCACCTCGCCGATCTTGAAATAAAGCTTGTCCGGTACGTGCGTTTTTTCTGGCATTGCCTTTTTCTCTGATCAGCGGCGTCTGTGACCGGCAGTGGCCGGTGATCAAGCCGGAAGGGAAGCCTTGAACTCTTCCAGCAGGTGGCCGGTGACCTGCCGATGAAGCCGGTTGATCTCTTCATCTTCCAGCGTTCGCGTCGGCGAGCGGTAGACGATTCGAAAAGAAATGCTCTTGCGCCCCTCGGGAATCGGCTGGCCCTCGAAGATATCGAAGAGTTGCAAGGCTTCGATCAACTCCTCGTCCATTTTCTCGATCCGGTCAAGAATTTTTCCCGCTTCGATGCGCCGATCGACAATGAGCGTGACATCCCGGGAGACCGCCGGAAATTTGGGCAGGGTCAAGGCGCATTTCGAGTCGGGAACCAGCGCGACCAGCCGGTCGATATTCAACTCGAAAATGAAGGCGGTTCGCTTCAACTCGAAGCGGCGCCGGACCAGGGGATTGATTTCGCCCAAGACCCCGATTTCTTTTCCCTGCGTCAGGATCGACGCGCTGAAACCGGGACGGGTGTGGGTGCAATCATCATCCGGAACGGCGGTGAAAAGTATTTTCTGAATATCCAGCTGCTGAAACAGCGATTCGATGACACCCTTCGCATCGAAAAAATCGGCCTCCACCTCTCCGCCGTGCCAGGAAGGCGCGCTGCGCGAGCCGCTCCAGAGACCGGCCATCATCTCGATTTCTTCCGGCAGCTCATCTGTATTTTTGGCGAAGAAGGTCTTGCCGATTTCAAACAACCTCAGGTTTTTTTCCTGCCGGGTGAGGTTGAGTTTCAGGGTGTGCAGCAGACCGGGAACCAGCGAGGTGCGCATCACCGCCTGCTCCTCGCTCAACGGATTGAGAATCGCCACCGTTTGGCGCCGGAAGTCGTCTTTTTTCAGCCCGAGACGGTCGCCGTCAGCGGCATCGATGAAACTATAGGTGATGATTTCGTTGAAACCGCGGCCGGCCATCGCCTCTTTGACCCGGTTGCGCACGGCCCGTTTTTTCAACAGCGGCCGGCCCTTGACGGTTACGGCGGGATAGGTCGGTAAAATATTGTCGTATCCCGCAAGGCGGGCCACTTCTTCGATCAGGTCTTCCGGTCGGCCGATATCGACCCTGAAGCTGGGTGCTATGACCGTTAAGTGATCGCCGTTTTCCGGTTTTACGTCGAATTCGATCGACTGCAGCAACGCGGCGATCTGCGGGGCCGAAAAATCGGTTCCCAGCAAGCGGTTGGTCTCCACGACGCCCAGGCGCACCGCAGGGATATCCGGTGGTTGCGGATGTTCGTCGATGAGGCCCTCGACCAGTTCGGCCCCCGAAATATCGGCCATGAGCCGGGCGGCGCGGTTCAGCGCCGCCACGGTCTGGTGGGGATCGACGCCGCGCTCGAAACGGAAAGAGGCCTCAGTGCTCAACCCAAGCTGTTTGGCCGTCCGGCGGATACTGGCGGGGTTGAAATAGGCACTCTCGATAAAGACGCGCGTGGTGGACGGCTCGATTTCCGAATTGAGCCCGCCCATGACCCCGCCGATGGCCACCGGCTTTTCGGCATCGCAGATCAGGCGCATCTCGGGGGACAGGTGCCGGTCTTTTTGGTCGAGGGTCGTGAAGACCTCTCCGGCCGCGGCAGTCCGCACCACGATGCGGCGACCCGCCAGACGGTCGAAATCGAAGGCGTGCAGCGGCTGGCCGAGTTCCATGAGGACAAAGTTGGTGACGTCGACGATATTGTTGATCGGCCGCAAGCCGATCGACAGCAGGCGGTCCTGAAGCCAGAAGGGGGAAGGCCCGACGGTGACACCGGTCAACAGCCGACCGGCATAGCGCGGGCAAAGGGCCGGGGCTGCAATGGTGACCGATGTCAGATCGTCGATAGCGCGGCCGCCCCCGGGCAGGCGACAGTCCGGATAGCGCAGCTGCGTTTTCTGAATGCCCGCAATTTCGCGGGCGATGCCGAGCAGGCTGAGGCAGTCGGGCCGGTTGGGCGTCAGGTCGATGTCGATCACCGTGTCGGAAAGATCGACGGCGGACTTGAGGGTCCGGCCCGGCGCCAGGCGCGAATCGAGTTCCATGACACCGCCGGCCTCGCTTCCGAGTCCCAGCTCCTTTTCGCTGCAGATCATGCCCTCGGAGGCGGTGCCGCGGATGACGCTTGTCTGAATTACGGTGCCGTCGGGCAGCACGGCGCCCGGCCGGGCCACGGCCACGAGCAGGTCTTTGCGGGCATTCGGTGCGCCGCAGACCACCGCTACGGTGCCGCTGCCAAGGTCCACCTCGCAGAGTTTGAGCGTGTCGGCCCGGGGGTGGGGGGCCACCTCACGGATCCGGCCGACCAGCACCCGCTCGAGATAGGCGTAACGATCGGAAACCGTATCGACCTCGAGGCCGGCCATGGTCAGGGCATCCACCAGGCGATCGACCGGCATCTCGATCGCGACATATTCCTTCAACCAGCTCAGGCTGACCCGCATGTTAAAACTGCCTCAAGAATCGGGTGTCGTTTTCGAAATATTTGCGGATGTCGTCGATGCCGTATTTGAGCATGGCAATTCGTTCGACCCCCATTCCGAAGGCGAAACCGGAATATTCGCCGGCCGGATACCCGACGTTTTCATAAAGCGCGGGGTGAACCATTCCGGAGCCGAGGATTTCGAGCCAACCGGTCTGCGAGCAGACCCTGCATCCGGCCCCGCGGCACATGACGCAAAGGATATCGACTTCCGCGCTCGGCTCGGTGAACGGAAAGAAGCTCGGCCTGAAACGCAGGCTGGTGCGCTCATCGAACATCTGGTGCACGAAGGTCGTCAGAACTCCCTTGAGATCGCCGAAAGAGATCCCCCGGTCAACCAGCAGGCCCTCCACCTGGTGAAACATCGGGGTGTGGGTCAGGTCGGAGTCCCGGCGATAGACTTTGCCGGGGGCGATGACGGCCACCGGCGGCGGCTGCTTTTCCATGGTCCGGATCTGAACCGGCGAGGTGTGGGTCCGCAGCACGATATTTTCGGACACGTAATAGGTGTCCTGCATGTCTCGGGCCGGGTGGTTCTTGGGCAGGTTGAGCGCCTCGAAATTGTACCAGTCGCTTTCGACTTCCGGGCCCTCCACGATGTCGAAACCCAGGCGCACGAAGATATCGCAGATTTCCTGGGTGATCCGGCTGATCGGATGAAGGCTGCCGACTGGAAACGGCCGTCCGGGAAGGGAGACATCGATGCGCGCTGCGGCTTCCGCCCGGGTGGTTTCAAGCCGCTGCACGGCGTCCTCGAAGGCCTCCTCGAGGGTCTTCTTGACGGCATTGGCGCGCTGGCCCATCGCGGCCCGTTCTCCCGGCGGCATTTGGCTGATGCCCCTCAAAAACAGGGTTACGGCGCCTTTTCGGCCCAGATACCGGATCGAAAGCGCCCGGGCGCTTTCGGCATCCGTGGTGTCCTCGAGAGCTTT
The DNA here is from genome assembly GCA_049281435.1 of Desulfobacterales bacterium. GTDB lineage: Bacteria > Desulfobacterota > Desulfobacteria > Desulfobacterales > SG8-13 > JARFQH01. The sequence continues at coordinate 3,641 of JBAPSB010000131.1, read as the reverse complement.
TAACGCCTCCGTGAGTATCTGTTCGATCGATGGGGCCACGTGGGGCTCGCTAAGAAATCAGGTTGGCATTTTTTGGGTCTCGCGGGGCGCGGACGAAAGGCGCGCGAGCACGGCAATGCCTGAATATTTTGCGCGATCGCGCCGGTGTCCGGATGGGGTGCATCGGCCCGGCGAAGAGGCCAGTCATTTTATTGAACGACCCCTTACATCGGCCGGGTCGCCAATTTGGCAATCTGGCTGAAGCCGGCCGGATCGGTAATGGCCAGTTCGGCCAGCACTTTGCGGTCCAGGGCGACGCCCGCCCGTTTCAGGCCGTTGATGAACTTGCTGTAAGAAAGTTCGTTCATCCGCGCGGCCGCGTTGATTCTGGCGATCCAGAGCTGACGGAAATCCCGCTTGCGCTGGCGCCGGTCGCGGTAGGCGTACATGAGCGCTTTGTCGACCGAGTCGGCCGCGGTGCGAAACAATTTGCTGCGGCCGCCGCGAAACCCCTTGGCCAGTTTCAACACTTTCTGCCGACGTCTTCTCGCTTTAAATCCTCTTTTTACTCGCATGTGATGGTTCTCCTGAACGTATTTTAGGCCAGGAACCGGTTCGCGCAACGGCACCCGCGATAAGCGGGCAGCGGCCGTCAACTTGCAGGCGGCTTGTGTGCGGGGGATTCCCTGGGTCCGATCACTGTAAAATGCCGCCCACCCGCGGCTATCCGTTTGGCAGCAAGAGCCGCAGTTCCCGCATGTCGGACTTCTTGATGAGCTGGGGCTGACGTGACTGGCGCTTGCGCTTGGTGGTTTTCTTGGTCAGTATGTGACTCTTGTGCGATTTGGCAAAAACAAACTTGCCGCTGCCGGTTTTTTTGAACCGCTTGGCGGCTGAACGATTGGTTTTTATTTTCGGCATGACTGACTCCTTTGCTCTGGGCTCCTTAACGTAACACCGTTTTCCGGACATCGACAAATTTCGTCAGTCCGCATTCCAAACAAAATAAATGCCATTGAACGTCACCGAGTTCGGGCTTTGCCGGCCCGGCGGCTCTTCGCTGACGAGAAGTCGTCAGGTGCGTGACCCGCCCAAAAAAACAGATGGCGTGCGATAAGGATTCAACATCGCCACACGCCACCATCGTGGTGAAACTATAGAAAAATTTTTGCCGGCGCCCGCCCGTTGTCTTCCTCTGGCCGCATAAGCAACTTTTTTTAAGATTCGGTGCGGCGATTTCGCTGCTAGCGCGGGGAGAGCACCATCATCAACGTTCGGCCTTCGAACTTCGGGTACTGTTCGACCACGGCCACCTCGGCCGTTTCTTCGGCGATCTTGGACAGCATGTCGCGGCCGAGCTGGGAAAGCGTAATTTCGCGGCCCCTGAACATGACGGTCACCTTGACCTTGTCCTTTTTCTCGATAAATTTTTTAATATACCCGATCTTCACTTGCAAGTCATGGTCATCCGTATTGGGACGAACCTTTATTTCCTTGAGCTGGAAGGTGGCTTGTTTCTTTTTTGCCTCCTGCTTTTTCTTGGTCTGCTCGTATTTGTAGCGACCGTAGTCCATGATCTTGCAGACCGGTGGGGTCGCGTTGGGTGAAATTTCTACAAGATCCAGACCAAATTCCGCTGCGCTCTTGAGTGCTTCGGAAATCGGGATGATACCGACCTGGTTGCCTTCCGGGTCGATGACCCGGACTTCTCTGGCTCTGATTGACTGATTTATGTTTGTTCGATCAGCCGGTTTTGATTTGAATATGCGTCCTTTTAAGGCTATCCCGGCACCTCCACCATTCTAAGAGTTGGGTCGACACGGCTCACACGCCCGATCCCGGTTCGTGCCGCAGGGTATCGCGCGCAGTCCGTCACCAAATAATGTTGTGAGTTAACCAATAACAATACGGAATGCAAGAAAAAAATTCAAGGCCGAAAAAATGTGAGCGGCAATTTGGGGATCACTCCTCTTTCCGGCGCCGGCTGCGGACGGCCCCCTGAAGCAGGCTAAACGACAGAAATTCACTGATTCAGGGTGAAGCGGGCCAGCAGGCTGTCTTTCCAATAGTCGTTTTTCGGATCGGCAAAGAAGGCTTGCAGCAATTTGACGCTTTGCGCGCGGCGCACGTGCGGTATAATCGACATGGCGGCGTTGCGGTAAAGCGGGTTGAGCCGCGCCAGATCGCACGACGTTCCGCCGCCCATCACGTCTTCGAAAGCAAAGACGATGGTTCTGATGCCGCTCAAGATGATCGCACCGTAACACATCAGGCACGGCTCGAGCGTACTGAAGAGCACGATTTCATCCGCAGCGACATCCTTGCCGACGGCTGCCAGGCGCCGCAAGGCTACCATTTCGGCATGGTCGACCTCATTGACCCCTTGGGCGGCGGTGCCCGTCCGCCGCCCGGATGCCAGGATCCGGTCTTTGTGGACCAAAACGCAGCCGACCGGAAATTCACCGGCGCTGTAGGTGGCTTCGGCCTGCTCAAGGGCCGCGGTCATGAAATGGGCGTAGTCCATTGGAAGCGTTCGGCGTTCAGGGTGCAGCGTTCACGGTTCTGGGTTCCGCGATTTAGATTTTTTTCCCACCATAGTAGATAGTGCCCATCCGCGATCTTTATTTAGGCACTTCTCAGTGTCCAATTCATAAATGTGGAGTTGTTCGCTGGGCAAGGCCGTCCCGCCCAGGCGGGATTTGCGGCGAGGCGTACTTTATGTACGCCGCAGCCGGAAACCCGCTGCGACCGGCTGCCCAGCGGTGTCGCCCAACCCTGAACCCGCACCCTCGACCCCAGAACCCGGCTCGCTTAAACCGCCTCAAAGGCGGCAGATCGTATCGTCGCAGGGACAGGCGCCATCCACCTCATAGGCATAGAGGATCCGTGATTCCACCTCGGCCCGCGGCGGAGATACAAGCGTGAACTCAGCCGTTGAGATCGTTGCCAGCAGCCGCTGCCTGTGCGGCAGTTCCTCCAGGCTGCGGCCGATGACGCGGCCGCTCGATCCGTCCAGAACATCGGCATCCTCACCGTTGGTGACCACGACGACCGGAATCTGATACGGCGCCAGCAGGCGTGAGGCCGCCAGGGCGGAACGGTGGCGGGTGACGATCGAACCGGGGCCGAATTTGACAATCATTCCGAGTCGTTCCCCAAGCGTGAGCACGAAATCGATCTTAAGCACGGCGCTTTGCTGACCGGCGCGGGCGGTCAGAGATCGGCGGGGGTGAACCTCGCTTTTCGCATAGCCTTTTTTTTCAATCAACAATCGAGCCAGGTTCTGGCGGTAGCGCTCGTCAAGCGTATCGGCCAGGGTTTCTCCGGTGATGATGTCGGTCAGTTCGCCGAGTATTAGGTGGTGGCCGGTCATAAAAAAATAGACTTCACCCCCGCGCCACGGCTAAGAGTGCCGGCGGTTCGGGTCCGGTGGGCAGGGAGTGTTCACGCTAAGCGATGTGAGCCGTGACCATCGATGCGACAGCCATTGGCTACTCCAATATCGGCCGGGAGTCAAGTCCGCGAACCTTATGCGGAGGCGGCGTTGCGCATCTCGGTTTGACCTTTACATGAACCCGTCATGTGGGATACAGGATGGCTCTTGCTTCGGGCCGGAGAAAACGCGTCACGGGGCGCTCGGAAATCGATTCACTGCCGATAGA
>JBAPSB010000130.1:0-7904 GCA_049281435.1 Desulfobacterales bacterium | reverse complement strand
AAGGTGAAAGGTTATAGGTAATAGGTTAAAGGCAAAAGGCAAAGGGCTCAAGGCGAAAGGCTAAAGGTTAAAGGCTAAGGGCAAAAGGAAAGGTTTAAGGTTTAGGGTGTAAGGTTCAAGGTAAAAGACTAAGGTGAAAGGTTATAGGTAATAGGTTAAAGGCAAAAGGCTAAGGGCTTAAGGCAAAAGGCAATAAGTGCCAGGTTGAGGGTACAAGGTGTAGGGTTCACGGTAAAGGCACAAGAGCAAAAACCAGGATTCCAGGTTCTATTGAACTGTTTCAATGCGGCATTGTACCATAAAGTCGGAATTATTCAGACATGAGCTGTTCACGGGTTCTTCAACCCAGAACGTTCACCCCGCCCGGGCGGAAAACCGCTCAGCCCGGAATACAGCCGCTTCCCGCTGGCCTTGCGAAAATCTTTATCTCAAAGCCTTATGGTCACCAACGGCAGTGTCCATCCCTCCAGCATTCCAATACTCCAATACTCCAGCTTCCCAGCTTCCCTGCGCCGCAAAGGCGCGTGTCCGTTCTATTCTGCAAAGTTACGACTTGGGTGGAGGCGTCAGCAACCGTTTATCAAACCGATAGTTTTCAGGATTTCCGATAGAAATCTCACCGAAATCAGGGTGTCCTGGGTTGAAAAGGAAGTTTATTTCGCTTGGGATAAGAGAACTTGGAACGGCCAGGACGGCAGATTTTCCTTCTTCAACCCATAGGGTACCAAGTTCTTTGGTGATGAAGGCCGCCGGATACTGTGACCAGTTTGGTGGAAGGTCTTCTGTGCGAACACGCTGCACGAGCTTCTCGTTAAATGAAGCCGCAATGGCCAGGTAGTGTTTGGTCGCAATGAGGCGACTGGGTAAATTGACAAGGATCTCAAGTGTGGCGAGGGACAGCGAGCTGGCGGTATAGATTATACGGGTCCCCTTTTTGTTCCACCGACTTGAGTGTGTCAGTCCACCTTCGCCCGTAAAGGCAACATGGGCCAACTCGGCAGAGACGATCCGCCAGGAGATAATCGTCACGAGAAATCGCCGTGCTGAATGCGGCCAAGAATATCCTCGACTTCCCGAGCCCCGATTTCCGTTCCGCAATAGTCAAGCGGCGTCCGGCCCGCCAGGGCAACGAGCGGCTCGCGCATCCAGCTCGAAGCGGGCACGGCTCCACCAAATACCGTGACGGCGCAATTGAACACGTTTGTAACACGATAAACCCGTTCAGATTCCTGGGGCGTCAGTCTGCCATCCTGTTTGCGCCTTCTTAGCGTGCGAAGGGCGATCCCTGTGACCTCGCAGAGATCATCGATGGTGATCCCCATAGCCTTGGCAAGCCCCCGGAAATTCGAAACCGGTACTCCCTGTTTAAGGGCGGCAATCAGTTCCGCGGGGCTTTTGGCGCGTTTTCCGGCCGGAATCTGGAAATATTCGCTCACGGAAACTTTTTCCGGCAATCCCGGAGAAGCATCCGTCTGCCGGAAGCCTGACGGTGTCCAGACGAGGAAACTTTCGAATGTCACCGGCACGCAGACATCGTTAGCTTTTTGGTGGGCGATTCTTGCTGCCATATTACCCTCCTGTACCTGAAGGTGCCATTTGTCTCTAAATTTAGTGCCATTCGTGTCAAGTGTCAAGCCGAAACGCACCGGGTGCTCTTAAAGCCTATGATTGGGTGGAGGCGTCAGCAACCGTTTATCAATCAAACCGATAGTTTTCAGGATTTCCGATAGAAATCTCGCAGAAATCAGGGTGTTCAGCCTGCGTCCGATTTCAGGGATGGGACGGCGGGAAGGGTGCTGAAGATTCAAGACTGTCGTCGAACCTCGTCCCGGCGGGTATCGGATGGCCGCGCAGATACTCTTCGGCCGTCAGACGGTTGCCGGATTCTCCCTGAACCTCCAGCAGGCTAATCAGCCCATTGCCGGTGGCGACCCTGAGTTCATCGGGAAATCCGGGCACGATTGTTCCCGGAGCGGCGGTCGGCCCATCGGCCGGCCGGGCCGCGGCCTTGAATATTTTAAGGCGCTTGCGGTCGTAAAACGTAAATGCCCCCGGCCAGGGGGTCAGGCCGCGAATGCGGTCGTAAATGCGTTCAGCTGGCTGACGCCAGTCGAGGCGCCCGTCTTCTTTCTTCAGGATCGGGGCCAGGGTCGCCCCGGCATGCGGCTGCGGCTGCGGTGTCAGGCGTCCGTCCGCCAGCCGCTCCAGCGTGTCCTCCAGCACCTTGGCCCCCAGAACCGCCAGCCGGTCATGCAGGGTGGCGGCCGTGTCTTCGGGTGTGATCGGCTCGGTGGCGGTCAAAAGAATGTCGCCGGTGTCCATGCCCTCGTCCATCAACATGGTGGTGATGCCGGTCTTGGTTTCGCCATTGATGATCGCCCAGTGGATCGGGGCCGCGCCGCGGTAAAGCGGCAGGAGCGAGGCGTGGACATTGATGCACCCCGCGGCCGGGATATCGAGGAGCGCCTTTGGCAGGATGCGCCCGTAAGCGATCACGACCATCAGGTCCGGGCTCAGCCGGGTCAGGGTGTCGATGAATTCCGTGGCTTTGATCTTTTGCGGCTGGATGACCGGCAACCCCAGCTTTAAGGCGGCCGTTTTGACCGGCGGCGGAGAGACGCGCCGGCCTCGGCCTTGCGGGCGATCGGGCTGGGTGACCACCTGAATCACACGGTGGCGGCTGCGGTGCAGGGCCTCGAGACAGGGGACCGAAAAATCCGGCGTGCCCATGAAGACTATAGAATAGGAACGGGCCATCCAATCATTTCTCGCGCAGCATCTTGTTGACGCGCCGCTTGTAGAGTTCGCGCTTCAAGGCGCTGATACGGTCGATGAACAGCGTGCCGTTCAGATGATCGATTTCGTGCTGGAGCACGATCGCTAAAAACCCTTCGGCCTCTACCCGCAGCGGCTTTCCTTCCCGATCCACCCCCTCGACGAGGATCCGGGCGGCCCGCTTGACATCGGACCTGAAATCAGGAACGCTCAGGCAGCCTTCGTTTTCGGAAATGATCTGGCCTTCGGTTTCGACCACCCGGGGATTGATGATGACCCCGAAGCGGTGGTCGTTTTCTTCCGGTTTGTCGTCATAGACCAGTAACTGTTTGTCGCTGCCGACCTGAATGGCGGCCAGCCCCACGCCGGGGGCTTCGTACATGGTGCCGGCCATATCGGCGACGAGCTTTTGAATGACCTCGTCGATATTTTCGACCGGCCGGGTCGGTTGCAGCAGAAATTTATTGGGATAGGTCAGTATTTCGAGCTTGGTCATCAACTTTCCTCACTTATAGCTGTCGGCCGTTCGGCCACCTGCCGGATGTTCACGCCGCTGATCCAGGCCGAAATGAGGCCGACCACGACGACCGGCAGGATTTGAACCGCATGGTTGGCCAACGTGAAGCCGGCGGCCTGGTTTTCGGGCACGCCGAAAAGGAGCATGGCGAAAATCCCGCCCGCTTCCCACAAGCCCCAGTAGCCCGGTACGGATGGCAGGGCGATCACAAAGCAGATGATCACCATCACGGCCGTTATTTCGCTGAAGGTCAGCCGGATATCCGGACAACCGATGGAAAAAATATAATACGACAGTGCCGTGAAGAACCAGACGGCGAGCGAATAAATAAGACACATAATAATGCGTTTGGGCTCTTTGATCAATGCCATGCCGGCTGCGATGTTTTCGATGACGTGAACCACCGGCCGACAGATTTTTTCCCGGACCCGGTCGCGGGAGGACGCCGGGGCGAAAAAAAGCAGCCGGGGCGCGGACAGGATCAGCCGGTTTCCCAGTTCCCTGGTCGTGCCGAAGCTGATCAGCAGCAGGCCGGCCACCATCAAGACGCCTAATTTCAGCATGCCGTTGAATACGGAGATAAGGACCTCGTAATCCAACCGGTACTTGCCGAAGGTGAAACTGTAGTCCGGGTCGATCCTTATGAAGGCCGAAACCGCCAGGAACAGCATCAGTAAAATGATCAGATCGAAGATCCGCTCCACCACCACCGTGGCCAGTCCGGTCGAGACCGGCACCGCCTCTTTGCGATTCAGGACCAGTGGGCGGGCCACTTCGCCGACGCGCCCCGGCAAGACGCAGTTGATCATGAAGCCGATCATCAGCGGGTGAAACGCCTGCCAGAAACCAACCCGGTAATGCGAGGCCAGAATAAAGCGCCACCTGGCCGCCCGCAGCCCGAAGGCCACCAGGATCGCGGCCACCGTGGGGATGATCCAGACATAATTGATGGACTTAAGGTAGGCGAGGAGTTCTTTGACGGGAACATTGCGGAAGGCGAAATAGAGGGTCGTCAGCGAAACGACCGTGCCCAGAAGCAGAGAGATGCCGATTTTTTGGTTCATTCTCCTTGTTCGATTCCGTTGAGTTGGACTGTTTCCCGGAAGCTAAAAAGCGTCCATCCATAAATGGCCCTTTTCCGCAATTTCGGCGTCAATCGGCGGAATCGCTTGTGCGACATACAGCAGTATGCCTCCGCGCAATTCCTTGATTTTCTTGAACTTGCGAAAAATTGCACATTTCTGGATCGGAAACTTATCAGTTCCCCAAATGCAACCGCGGATGGGCATGATTTCACCGTCCCCCGTTCAAGATCCAAAGATCGACACCTATCTTGCCCTTAAACCTTTCCTTTCGCCCTTAGCCCTTTGCCTTTCGCCCTCAGCCTTTCCCTTTTGCCTTTAGCCCTTAGCCTTTATCCGTGCACCTTCTCCGCCAATATCGTGCGGGCTTCGACCACGTCTTTTTTGATCTGTTCCGAAAGCGCCGCAATTCCGGAAAATTTAAGCTCGTCGCGGATCCGTTTGATAAAGTTCACCCGGATTTTGCGGTCATAGATATTGCGGTCGAAATCCAGGATATACACTTCGACGGTAAACAGGTGGTCGTCGAAGGTGGGGCTGTAGCCGATGTTGGCAACCCCGTCGAACTGCTCGTCTCCGCACAGGACCGTCACGGCGTAGACCCCGGTCTTGGGGCACAGCTCATCCTGCAGGGTGATGTTGGCCGTCGGGAAGCCCAGCAGCCGGCCGCCGCGATTGCGACCGGTGGTGACGGTTCCGCGAATCTGATAATAGCGGCCGAGCAGCGGATGGACTTCGTCCACATGGCCCTCGTTGACCAACTCCCGGATGCGGGTGCTGCTGATCCGTCCCTCGGGGTCTCTGATGGCCTGGATCCAGTCGGACAAAAGCACCTCGAAATCGAAGAGTTCGGCGAAGGTTTTCAGCATACCCACCGTGCCTTCGCGATTGCGCCCGTAGGTGTAGTCCTTGCCGACGACGATCGCCGTCATCCCGATTTTGCGGATCAGGACATCCTCGACGAATTCACGTGGTGACAGGGCGGCAAATTGCCGGGTAAAGGGAACCACGATCAACACATCGATATCGAGCCGCTGGATCAGGTCGATCTTTTGGTCCAGGATCGTGATCAGCGGTGGATGATTGGCCCCGTTTAACACCCGCATCGGATGCGGCTCGAATGTCATCGCGACCGAGGTGCCGTCGATGGCCTCCGCTTTTTCGACGACTTCGTGAAACAGGGCCTGGTGTCCCAGGTGCACCCCATCGAAATTACCGATCGTGACCACGGCCCGTTTGAAGGGTTCGCCGATATCGTCCAGACTTCGAATGATTCTCATTTAAAATTTCGTTCCGGCTTGCGAAATCCGCTTGACAGGTTTGGTAAAGAGGGATATCTATTCCAACTTTGAAAATAAATCAATCCCTTTAGAGATTCAAGCCGAAGTGGCGGAACTGGTAGACGCGCTAGGTTCAGGGTCTAGTGGATGTACGTCCGTGGGAGTTCGAGTCTCCCCTTCGGCACCAAACATAACGAAATCAGCGGCTTCGGCCGCTTTTTTCGTTTCTGGAGGCGGATAGGGTATGGAGGACAGTTCGCCTGGGATCTTACCGGGTAGTAGCCTTTCCCCGTATTCGTTTTCCTGCAGTAGAGCCTCTGCCGACCATTTCCATCAAGGTGCCCCTCCCGTGTGAAGGGGAGTCGGGAGTCGGGGTCGGGCCTTGATAACAGACTATAATCACTCTTATTATGTTCAAATGTGCCCTCAATTGTGGGGCCATAATGAGGTTTTCAATGGCAAAAAGCGGAAAATAGAAATCCATTGTGCACGTGGAACCAAAATATGTGAACCGCTGTTGGATTATATTTATCGAGTAATTCCTGATATTCCATCGTTATACCCATGGACCAGGTGCATGCCATTTTGAAGGCGGAGATTTTTGTAAAGTCATAGCCGATGCTATTGGACCGATAAATTTTTTCACTTGTATGACAATAGCTTCAAACTTCGCAGGAACATGATCTTGTTTGAGTTTTTTTCTGAAAGCATTCCATTGGATTTGTTTTGTTGAGATGAACTCGTGAGAAAAAGCGACTATTTCATTTGGAAGTCATAATATTGAGCAAGTTCTTGGAAAGGGCGGATATCAGTTCTCGATTTGTTTAGCAGCCTTTGTCTTACAGATGCCGTTATATTTTTTACCGGAGTTTTGGTCAAATCGTTGCCTCCAGATAAGGCGTCATAATTTTTTTAACTCGACATACCTCAGCGAATACAAGCAGTCTTTCGAGGTTGAATTTCTGCTTAGACCTGTAGAGTTTAAGTGCTTCAAGAACGACCTCCATCCCAATTTTATTTCTGAACTTAAAGCAATCGGCTATGGTTTTCTCCGGATTGTAAATTTTTACGTGCGCACCATCAATGACATGATTTTCGATTCCGGCGTTGTAAGCTTCATCCGAGAAGCGATGGGCTTGAATAGGAGGATAATCGAGTGACGGTATTCTTGAGTCTCTTGGTACAGCCACGGATACAACATGCGGAATCTGGGTTGTTATATTATGATAAGACAGCGCAGATATGAGACAGATGACGGCATTAGGGAACCGGAGGCTTACCGTAATCAGATCCGGGTTGGAAATTGGAGGCAGTTCCATCAGCCGATAAACGCCTCTGCTTACTTGCTCGATGATGCCCTTGTCTCTGAGCGAATACAGCATATAACGGGTAATACCGTGCGTGATAGCCTCACTCATCCGAAGTTGCCCACCGTTCTTGTGGAATATTGCTATGGGAGATTCTTTCATTTTTAGATACAGACAAAAAGTTTCCATTTGTTAATAAGTGGAAACAATATGTCTGATATATCGTTAAAAATCAAGGGAATTTTGCGAATACCCGCCAATAGATAATGCCTCTTTCATCTTATCAAATTTCTTGATCCTATCGATGGCCGTGCACGAGTGGGGGATGGCATTTATCAGCCAATTCTGACGACCAATAGCCTGGGTTAAAACAGGTTTCATGATGCCAGACCCGTGTGAACCTTTGGCATCCGGGGATTTATAAAGATGGGCTCTTTAGACAGGCAAAAAATAGAAGATCTTCAGGCCACGTGCTTTTAAATGCTTTATTATAGAGTGCCCCCGGCAGGAATCGGACCTGCGGCACATGGATTAGGAATCCATTGCTCTATCCACTGAGCTACGGGGGCGCGGAGGGCATACCGAGGAAAATAACGGGAAACTATCCGGGTGCTGGTTAACACCAATGAATCAGAATTTTTAACTGATGAACGCTAAAAATCGAACGCCCAACATCGAATTTCGTGTAAATTTTTAAAACCAGATATACCAATCACGCGGGTTTTGCAACTGTCTGTTGTTGGGTCCTTCACATCCACTGCACCGAATCTTGTGCCGTCTTTTCGTCCACTGGTCGAAGTCCTCCATCACATGGTTTCACCGAACGGCCTTTTCGCATTTTTAGACGTCACAATCGTTTCTTCGTTATTTTGTGACATCTCCCGAACCCCCCCATCGTCTGCGGGGAAGAACCACTGGTCGGGAGTGACTCAGGGCGTCATAC
>JBAPSB010000129.1:0-1976 GCA_049281435.1 Desulfobacterales bacterium | reverse complement strand
GGCAGGGGCGGTTGCGGTCCGCGGGACGATGTAGCGGTCGATGGCCACCTTGGTCACATAGGGCACCGCCAGTTCGAGCAGCGTGATGCCCACCACCAGCAGCACGGACCAGAAGATCGGCTTGGCGAAGGGCCGCACGAAGGGTGCCATGCGGCGCAGCAGCCTGGCATCGTAGCGCTTGTCGAGCTGTCCCTCCTCGAAATAGCCGATGTCAGTTGGCATACCGGTCCTCTTCTATTTCCTGCAGGCGGTAGGTCCTGGCGTAATAGCGATCGTTTCCCATCAGCTCCGGGTGCGTGCCGCGTTCCGTGATGCGGCCGCCCTCCAGCGCGATGATGGTGTCGGCGAAGCGGATGGCGGAAAGCCGGTGCGAGGCGATCAGAACGGTCCGGGTTCCGGCCATCTGCCGGATAGTGGCAACGATCCGGTTGCCGGTCTCCAGGTCGACCTGGCTGATCGGATCGTCCAGGACAATGACCGGCGCGGGATGCAGCAGGGCGCGGGCCAGGGCGATGCGCTGTTTCTGGCCGCCCGAGAGGATGACGCCCTTTTCGCCGACGATGGTGTCATACCCCTTGGGAAAGGCGCAGATCGTGTCGTGGATGGCGGCCCGCTCGGCGGCTGAAATCAACGCACGGTCATCGCGATCGGGGCCATCGAAGGTGATGTTCTCCCGGATGCTGCCGGCAAACAGGAAGGGTTCCTGCGGCACAAAGGTCATCTGGGCCCTCAAGTCCCGCAGCTTGAGCGACCGGATGTCTTCACCGTCTAAAAGAATGCGGCCGCCCGAGACGTCGTACAACCGCGGAATCAGGTTGAGCAAAGTGGTTTTACCGCTACCGGGCGGACCGACGATGCCCAGAATGCTCCCGGCCCGAATGTCGAGATCAATGCCGGTCAGCACCGGCTGGGCCGGGCTCGCCCGGCCGGAAGCATAGGCGAAACTGACGTTATCAACGGTGACGGCACCGCGGGAGCGTTCAACCGCTTTGGCGCCCGGGGCGTCGATGATTTCCGGGCCGGTCGCCAGGATGACGTTCAAGCGGTCGAGCGAGGCCTTGCCCCGTTGAATCAGGTTGGTGACCCAGCCGAGGGCCATCATCGGCCAGGTCAGAAGGCCGAGATAGCTGATGAAGGCGACCAGGTCACCGGGCGTGATCGTGCGGGTGATGGTCTGGCGGCCGCCGACAAAAAGGACGATGGCCATGCTCACGTTGGTCAAAAATCCCATCAGCGGGAAGAAGGCTCCGGTGACTTTCACCAGGTCGATGTTTTCCGTGGCGTAAGCACTGGAGATCCCGGCCACGCGCGCGGCTTCGTGGTCCTCCCAGCTGTGGGATTTGATCACCCGGATGCCGGCAAAGCACTCGCGGACCGTCTCGGTCAGATCGGCGAAGGCGCTCTGGACCTGCTGGTAGCGCCGGTGCATCCGGCGACTGAAGAATCGTGTGCCGAAAACCAGCAGCGGCATGGGCATCAGGACCAGCAGGGTCAGGCGCAAATTGATGTAGGCCATGAAACCGATAGCGGCGGCCCCCAGGACGAGGGCATCATTGAGGGCCACCAGGCCCATGCCCGCCGCCATGCGCACCTGCTGGATGTCGTTGGTGGCGTGGGCCATGAGGTCGCCGGTTTTGGCCCGGTCGAAATAGGAGGGTGACAGAGTCTGAACGTGCGCCAGAAGCTCGTTGCGCAGGCCCTCCTCCACCCGGCGCGAGGTCCCCAGCAGGCAGTGCCGCCACACAAACCGGAAAATCCCGATCAGCACGGCAATGCCGGCGATCTGAAGCGCATAGCGCAGCAGGCTCTGTGGATCGATTTGCCGCATCGTCAGATCGTCGATCACCCATTTGATGATGCGGGGAATGAAGAGCTGCAGCACATCGACAATGATCAGGCTGACCATGCCGACCGCAATCAACCGGCGTTTTTCAAGGAAATAGGGTTTGATGAGGTCAGTCGGTTTCATCGATCCG
>JBAPSB010000128.1:0-3709 GCA_049281435.1 Desulfobacterales bacterium | reverse complement strand
AGAACAGGTGCTGATAAGAATTTTGAAAAATTACCCTGGGAGCTTGGTCTGATTGTTTTTGGGCATAACGTACCCCAAAAAATATCTGTTGACTTTCAACGGACTAACTCTGGCCTTGCCAAAACCTCTATCTTAAAGCCTGTATTCCGGCGGAAAGTAAATGAACCGGCCGGCTTGTTGACGATCGACCCGAATATCATCGGGCTTTTAGCCGATACATGTCGAGCAGAAGGAAAAAGCGTCCTACGCCGCAACCGGCAAACCAGCAACCGGTCAACCGGCAAACGGGCCAACCGGCAAACTGGCTAACCGACCAACCGGCCACCTGCTCAGTACCCGAGCCCGAAATCGCCATAGCGGCCGTAGGCGGTCACGATGCCGTCCTGGAGTTTGACATAGTAAGGCGAGGAAAAGAGCCCCTCGGAACAGAAGCCGTATTTCAGGTATTCGACATACGAATTGGCGCTCGTGCTGTCGGGCGGGCCCAGGGTCTCGATAACGTCCGCCTTCGTCATGCCGACCTGCAGATAGTTCATCTTTTTGGCGGAACCCGCACATCCCAACAGCAACACCAGTCCAACCATCAAAACCACGGTGCGTTTAACCATATCTTCCTCCAATTCTGCGTTTCCCGTTTCGTTTTACCCTTATGCCCATTTAACCGGTTTGGCAAGTTCTGCCTGTTTTCGCCGCTGACATTTTTCACGGCGTCGATGGCGGCAGCGCCGCCGCATACGCCGCCCGGGCTTCGGCTTCCAGCAGATGACCCTGATCGGTGTAGCGCGGTGAAAAATGAAAAGGGGTGAAGTGTTTTGCTTCTGCCAGGGCCGCCAGCGTGCCGGCCTGGCGTGCGGTGAGATGGTGTTTCAACCGTGCGATGTCACGGTGCTCGTCCATGAATGCCGCTTCGATGAACAGATGATCCGCCCGGTGGGCATGGGCCAGAATGAGTTCGGCGTTTTTTGCGGTATAGCCCGCATCCGCCACATAACTGACCTTTTGGCCGGGGGTGATGATGGCGATTTTGGCTGTCAGGTCCGCCAGCCGGAAATGTTTCGGCCGCCCTTTGACGGCGGTTTCGGCCGCAATGTCGGTGTCGGGGGGGTGGTTGCCGTAAAGCGCCGTTTTCAGGTCCTGAAGCCAGGCGCCGGGGCGCAGCTCCAGGGCCGCCAGCGCGTCCGGACGGATATTGACATGGAAGTTTTCCTGGAGCGTGAAAGCCAGACAGGGGATTCCGTGATCGAGTTGAACGGCGCCGATGGTCAAACCGGTTTCCCGCCACAGGGTTCCGTCGAATGCAGCGGTTTCCACCGCGCCATCGGGCTTAAACCGGTTCCGGCAGGGATACCTGCGGCGGACAACCGCGCCGTCATCGATTTCAGCTGCTTCCAGGACGAGGCTGCCGGTATAGTTTTCGACCAGGTTCCAGGTGTAGCCGGCCAGCTTGCCTTCCACGTTTTTCAGGAAGCCGCGCGGCCCGAAGAGGGACAGCGTTTTGTCGCGGCCCATCAACAACCGCAGCAACCGGTCGAAACCGGCGAAGTGATCCATGTGGGTGTGGGAGACACAGACGTGGCTTATCTTCAGGATATCCCGTGCCGACAGCACGGAGATGTCACCCAGATCGAAAAGAAGCGCACGATTTTGAAACTGAAACGGAATGAAGAGTCCCGGGTCGTCGAAAGGACCGTTGACCAGCCGGGGCCAAAATGTCGGACGCATTTCAGGGAAGATATTTCTTGACCTGCTGATGGATGCACAGGTAGATTTCTTCGTCGGAGCCGTAGATGTCGATCACATCCTTGTGGTTGATCAGGTTTTCCAGAACGAAAGCCGTGACGTAAAGGCTGACGACGTGGGGATTCGGCACGATATTGCGAATCGGTGCCGTGGCAAAATCAATATCGAAATCTTCGGCCCGGCTCACTTTGTCGAGGCACAGCGCGATCTGCTCTTCCAGCGAGTTTTTACTTTTGGTTTCAACCAGTTTCTCCTCCACCAGCTTCATGGCGATGGCGTTGGAAAGGGGTTCCTGGCAGTCTTTTATCCCTTGCAGGGCCAAGCGACGGACGTGTTCCTTGGAGGATTCGATTTTTGAAATGATGGACGACTCCCTGGTGCTCGGCCGGAAAACTTTCGACATGTTGCCACCTTTTATGAATGACGGCTCCTTTTGCAGCGCGGGAGCCCGATTGAATTTCGGTTATATTAATGACAGCGGCGTTGAAATGCAAGTAAAATATGCACGCCGGCGCCGAAGAATGTCCATCGTTTCGCAGGCCAATGGCAGGCAGCAAGCGGGTTTCAGCACTCCGCCCCAAAAGGGCCGGCACCATATTGGCGTCTGGTTCAGGGACGCGTCGTCAGGATTTCCTGGATGACCATCTGGGCCGATTTTTTGCCGTTCCATCGATTCCACTGAAGGTGGAAGGCGATTTGGCCCAGGCGATCCGGCAGGGCGCGGGTGGGATCGATGTTGAACTGGATGGCGGGCAAAGACCGGCCGGTCGCCGTTTGGCGCAGGCGCATCCGCCGGTGCCGGCCGCCAACGAGCCGGCTTTGGTCGATCCGGACATCGCCCGCCACAAACAGCGGCTGGCTGTTGCCGTTGCCAAACGGCTGTAGGGCATCGATGTCGTCGATCAATTTGTCGGTGATCTGTTCGAAATCAAGGACGCAGTCGATGCGCAGTTCCGGCTCCGGATGGCATTCGGCGCCGCCGGCCGCCTGCTGGAAGTCGGCCTTGAAAGCGGCGATGTTGTCGGTCCTGATTCCCAGTCCGGCCGCCATGCCGTGGCCGCCGAAGTCTTCCAGCCGATCGGCGCAGGCCGCCAGGCCCCGATACAGATTGAAGCCGGCGATACTGCGGGCCGAGCCCTTGCCGATGCCGTTGCGGGTGGAGATCAGAACAACCGGGCGGCAGTGCTGTTCAACCAGCCGCGCGGCCACGATTCCGAGCACGCCTTCGTGCCAGCCTTCAGCCGCAAGTACCAGGGCCCGCAGGTCGAGTTCCCGGGGATGATCCGCCAGGTATTGCCCGATTTCCCGCAGCATCGCCTGTTCGGTGTTCTTGCGTCGATTGTTCAGCTCGTCGAGAGACGCCGCGATCTGCCGGGCGGTCGCAGGGGTTTTGGTCAGCAGCAGCCGGGCGGCCATAAGGGCGTGGTCCATTCGGCCGGCGGCATTCAGGCGCGGAGCGATTTTGAAGGCGAGATCCTCGGCGGTCACGTCCCGGCAGGATGTGCGGCAGTTCTCGAGGATGCCCATGACGCCGGCGCAGGCCTTGCCCGAGCGAATCAGCTCGATGCCGGCTGCGACCAGAATCCGGTTTTCGAGCACCAGCGGCACGGCATCGGCGACCGTGCCAAGGGCGACCAGGTCGCAGAGGTCCTTGAGATTCGGCTCGGCCCGGTCTTGCCAGACACCGCTCTCGCGCAGATGCTTGCGCAGGCAGATCACGAGGGCCATGGCAACGCCGACGCCGGCCAGGTGCTCGAAACCGGCCGCGCAGTCCGGCCGCTTGGGATTGACCACCGCCACCGCCGGCGGCAGCGGGTCGGGCACCCGGTGATGGTCGGTGACGATCACGTCGATCCCGGCGGCGGCGGCCCGCCTGACGGCCGTGTGACTGCTGGAGCCGCAATCGGCGGTAAGGATGAGATCGATTGCGGCCGGCACCGCCACCCGGTCGATATGATCAGGCTTGAGG
>JBAPSB010000127.1:0-15372 GCA_049281435.1 Desulfobacterales bacterium | reverse complement strand
TGGCGTTTCTTGCCGTTGATGATCGGAACTTTTTCCACCCCTTCGCGCAGCGCCTCCAGCGCGTAATTGATTTTGGGGATCATGCCGCCAGAGATGGTCCCCACGGCAATCATCTGCCGGATGGTGGCCGTGTCGATAGAGGAAATAAGGGTGCCGTCGGCATCGAGGACGCCATCGACATCGGTGAGATAGATCAGCCGGCCGGCGGCCAGGGCCACCGCCACCCGGCAGGCCACCATGTCGGCGTTGATGTTGTAGGTCTCGCCACTCTCGCCGACCCCGACGGGCGCGATGATCGGGATGAAACCCCGTTCGGTCAGGGTGTGGATCAGGTCGGGATCAATCCGGGTGACCTCGCCCACATGGCCCGGATCGATGATCTCGGGCGGCGTGTTGTCGTCGTTCTGGCAGACAATGTGGAGCTTTTTGGCCTTTATCAGGCCGCCGTCCTTGCCGGAGAGCCCTACCGCCTTGCCGCCCTGGCGGTTTATCTGGGCCACGATGGCCTTGTTGACTTTGCCCCCCAGCACCATTTCGACGACATCCATGGTCGGTGTATCGGTCAGGCGCATCCCCTTTACAAACCGCGACTGGATGCCCATTTGCTGAAGAACGGAATTGATCTGCGGCCCTCCGCCGTGCACCACGACCGGGTTGAGCCCGATGAACTTCAGGAGGGTGACGTCGCGCGCGAAATCCTCCTTGAGCTGGTCGTCGGCCATGGCATGACCGCCGTACTTGATCACGATGGTCATCCCGTAAAAACGCCGGATGTACGGCAGGGATTCAATGAGTATGCCGGCTACTTGTTCGTTCATAGATCGAAAAATTTGCGCGTTGAAGGGTGTTTGTTGGGAGTTGTCAGTTGATTGTTGTCAGTCGTTAGTTGATTGTTGTGGGTTGTTAGTTGCTCGTTGCAGGTGGCCGCCGGAAAATCGCGCACCATCCCGAAATTAAAACAGCGCGTTCAGCGCCTTTCCCTTTTCCCTGTACCGTAAACCTTGAACCTTAAACCTTTAGCCCTACGCCTTCAGCCTTTCCCCTTTAGCCCTTTGCCCTACGCCTTTCGCCCTTCCCCTTTCGCCCTTAGCCTTCCGCCTTTCGTTTTTTCGCCTTTCCCCTACAAAATATACCGGCTCAAATCCTCGTCGTCCTTGACCGCCGACAACCGTCCGAGGACATACTCCTGCGTGATGACGATGCGCTTTTCGGTGTGATCGGGCGCATCGAACAAAATGTCCTCCAGCAGGTATTCGAGCATGGTGTGCAGGCGCCGCGCACCGATATTTTCGGTGTTGGCGTTGACCTCCTCGGCAATCTTGGCGATCTCGCGGACCGCTTCGTCGTCGAAAGAGATGTCCACCCCTTCGGTCTTGAGCAATTCCCGGTACTGCAGCAGCAGCGCGTTTTGCGGTTCGGTCAGAATTCTGTAGAATTCCTCGCGGCCCAGGGAGTCGAGTTCGACCCGGATCGGGAAACGGCCCTGCAGTTCGGGAATCAAGTCCGAAGGTTTGGTCGCGTGAAATGCACCCGCGGCGATAAAAAGAACGTGGTCGGTTTTCACGGGCCCGTACTTGGTCGTCACGGTGCTGCCCTCGACGATCGGCAGCAGATCGCGCTGCACGCCTTCGCGCGAGACGTCGGGTCCCTGGGCGCTGCTGCGCCCGGCGATCTTGTCGATCTCGTCCAGAAAGATGATGCCGGACTGCTCGACTTTTTCGATGGCCGTGCGCACCACCTTGTCCATGTCGATCAGGCTCTGGGCTTCCTCCTGGGTCAGAATTTTCATGGCCTCGGCGACCTTGGCCTTGCGCCGCTTGGTTCCCTTGGGCAACAGCCCGCCGAGCATGTCCCTCAAATTGATGCCCATCTCTTCCATGCCGACGTTTGAAAAAATCTCGACCATCGGCAGCGAGCGGTCGGCCACATCCAGATCGACATAGCGGTCGTTGAGCCGGCCGTCGCGCAGCATACGGCGCAGCTTCTCGCGCGTGGGCGAGGTCTTGTCGGCCGTCGTGAGGGCGGTGATCTCCTGGGGCCCGGGGGCAACGGCGCCGGGTTTAGCCTCGGGCTGTCCGCCGTGCGGAAGCAGCAGATCGAGCATGCGCTCCTCGGCATTCTGCCGCGCCTTGTCCTGCACCCGTTCGGTTTCCTCGGACTTTCCCATCGTGACGGTCACTTCCACCAGGTCGCGCACCATCGACTCGACGTCCCGTCCGACGTAACCGACCTCGGTGAACTTGGAGGCCTCCACCTTGGTGAACGGCGAATCGGTGAACCGGGACAGGCGGCGGGAGATCTCGGTCTTGCCGACCCCGGTCGGGCCGATCAGAATGATGTTCTTCGGCGCGATTTCGTCCCGCAGATGGTCGGGTACCTGCTGGCGGCGCCAGCGGTTGCGCAGGGCGACGGCCATCGAGCGTTTGGCCTTGTGCTGGCCGATGATGTATTTGTCGAGTTCGGCGACGATCTCCGCTGGTTTGAGATGAATCATGGTGTCACCCTGAAAAAGAGGTTTCTTGCGGGTCCGGGGTCAGAGTTCCTCGATCGTCACCTGGTCATTGGTGTAGATGCAGATGGAGGCGGCAATCTTCATCGCTTCTTCGGCGATCCGGCGGGCCTCCAGGTCGGTGTTGGTCGCCAGCGCGGTGGCGGCCGCCTGGGCGGCGACGCCGCCCGAACCGATCCCGATCAACCCGTTGTCGGGCTCGATCACGTCCCCGTTGCCCGAAATGAGGAACATCCGCGACTCGTCCACGGCCACCATCACGGCCTCCAGGCGCCGGAGGTATTTGTCGGTGCGCCAGTCGCGGGCCAGTTCCACCGCGGCCCGCATCAGGTTGCCGTTGTAACGTTCCAGCTTGGCTTCGAGCTGCTCGGAGAGGTTCAGGGCATCGGCCGCCGTACCGGCGAACCCGACGATGATCTTGTCGTTGTAAATGCGCCTGACCTTGCGGGCGGAATGCTTGATGACCGAAGCCTGCAGCGTGACCTGCCCGTCGCCGGCCACCACCGTGTGTCCCTTGCGGCGGATGGCCAGTATCGTGGTCCCGCGTGTTTTCATGGTTCACCTTCCCTGGCGGCCCATCGGGAGTCGCCGGCCCCCGGCACGGACAAACAACCGCGGCCGCAATGTCTCTGGACAGCCGGCCTATTTTCGGGGGTGGGCCTTGTCATAGGTTGCCATCAGCCTGTCGATGCTGACATGGGTGTACTTCTGGGTGGTCGACAGGCTCTTGTGACCCAGCAGCTCCTGGATCGCGCGCAGGTCGGCGCCCGAATCGAGCATGTGCGTCGCAAAGCTGTGGCGCAGAACGTGCGGGGTAACCGGCACCATCAGACAGCAGTCCCGGACGAGTTTGTCCAGGATGCGGGCAATCGAGCGTGTGCTCAACCGCCCGCGGCGCGTATTCAAAAACATCGGCCCGCCGGCATCGACCGGCACGCCAACCTCGATCTCCAGCCGCCGGCGATAGGCGGTGATTGCCGTAAGGGCCTTATGGCCGATGGGAACGATTCTTTCCTTGGACCCTTTGCCGAAAACCCGCACCATGCCGGTGTCGTGATCGACGGCCGTCACATCCAGGCCCGCGACTTCGGAGACCCGCAGACCGCAGGAGTAGAAGGTCTCGAAAATGGCGCGGTTACGCAAACCCGCCAGGTCGTTGGTCTGGATGGAATCGAGCAACCGGAAAACCTCATCGACCCCGAGATAACGCGGGATCGGGTGGTCCTGTTTCGGCGTCAGGATCATGTCGGTCGGGTTGCTCTCGATGATGCCCTGTTTCAGGAGGTATCGAAAAAAAGACCGCACGGCCGACAGCTTGCGGCCGATGGTGGTCTTCTTGTTGCGACGGTGGAGCTGTCCGAGGTATTTGCGGACCGTCAGCGGATCCACCTCAGGCAGAGGAAAAGCCAGATCCTGAATCGGCCGCGGCCGGCTTGCGGTCTCGTCCGCGGTGATGACAAATTCAAAGAACTCTCGCAAATCATTGCGATAGGCCCGGGCCGTGTTGCCGGAATACCCTTTTTCGGCCAGCAGAAGGTCGATGAAGGTTTGGATCAACTCCGCGACCGATCGGGTTTCCATAGGCATTTGACCTGTCCCTAAAACGCGATCAGCTCGGATAGTTCCCGCCAGTTGCCGACTTCCGTGAACGGGTGAACTTCGCGGTTCCAGGGCTGCCGGTAGAGCACCGGCTCGATTCCTTCCTCCTGCAGGCGGTAGCAGGTTTCCAACCGGTCTTCGACAAAACAGCGGATGCCGCTGTCGAGCAGGACCTTGGTTTTGGCTTGGTAGGTTCCGGTCGCCACGACCTGAACGGCCGCCGGTTCTATTCCCACCAGGGCGCACATCCAGTCCGAAATGGGCCCCGGATAAGGCCGTGCGGTGACGAAAAGCAGCGGACTGCGGTAGCCGGCGATACGGGAGAGCACCGACCCGGCCCCGCTGATGGCCGGCAGCGCATCCGTGTAATCGCCCGCCATGATCCGGTTGAGAATGATGCTGATCAACTCGGGATCCATCGCCAGGCTATCCGCCAGACAATAGGAGGTGATGTCCTCGTACTTAAGGCCTTCGACACCGTAGTCGCGGCGGGCCATCTCCAGAAAGAGGGTCATGGTGTCGGCAATGACGCCGTCGACATCGAATGCCACCGTCATCGGATCGATCATGGGGCGTATCCATCCACAAAGGTAACTCCTCGCGCGTGTCAGGCTGCGGCGTGGGTTTTTTTCTTCAGCCGCGATATGCGCCGCCGGTAAATCGTGGCCATCTTCTTGTCGCTGGCTTCGAGGGCCGCCTGGCGTTTAACCTTCAGGGCTTTGATCTTCTGTTTCAGCTGGCGGACTTCCCCGTTCTTCTTCTTGCCGGTTTTGTCATCGGCTATCCCGCGCTCCTGTTTGATGGCCGAAAGCAGTTCTTCCTTGTTCATTCCATGAACGCCGGTGATGCCCGCAATCGTTTTGGCGATCTCGCGCATTTCCTTGGCCGTCATCTTGTCGAGGGGTTTTTCCTTTTCGGCCTTTTTCTTTGCTGCCATTTTTTTGCTGTCGCTCCTTTCTCTTGCAACCCAGTGTCCGTCAAAAAATAGTAGATCCCGGTTCAAGCCAAGGCCGCAGCGTATTTGAAGCCGGAGGCGTCGTCACGCCGTGGCGTGATCGAGGATTTCAAATTAGCGCGGATGCGGAACTGGGCTAAAAGATGCTTTTAATCGATGGGCACTATAACGAATAAAGCGGAAGCCGCAGAGCCTCCGCCAGAGAGTGCCGGTCCGGTGCAGTCACGCTCACGACCACCGCCATACGGCACCCGCTTTAAAAAAAAGTGCCCGCCAAAGATCGTCGATTTACCTGGTTTCCGTCCATAAATGGCCCTTTTCCGCAATTTCGGCGTCAATCAGCGGAATCGCTTGTGCGGCATACAGCAGTATGCTTCCGCGCAATTCCACCGATTTCCTTGAACTTGCGAAAAATTGCACATTTCTGGATCGGAAACTTATCAATGCCCCTGATGAAATCGCGGGTGGGCACTACCTGTGAGGCCCCGCCCGTTTCACCGCAGAGACGCTGAGGACTTGTTTTAATTTTTTGCTTTCCGCTGAGACCCACCTGAGCATCTGCTTGGACCATCAGCATAGCCGAAGGTTAAAGAAATTGATTAACCGTCGTAAGCCCCTGTCCTCACGGCCGGGGCTTGTCCCCGAATGCCCCCAACGGCGGCGGCATGATTTGTCATCCGTTAAAATCTGGATACATAGCCCACTTTATTTCGGCCTGTCAATAGCGAATCCTAAGCTATTCGAGGCTATGGCTTCTCTGGCGACGATCCTGTGCCAGCCGGGATGACGGCCGGCGGCTCTTGTTGCTCCGGCTGCGACTTTTTATACAAATTGATGAAGGGCGTCAGCAATTCGAGCGGCAACGGGAATATGGTGGTCGTATTGGTTTCGGCCGACATTTCATTGACGGTCTGCAGGTATCGCAACTGCAGGGCGGTCGGGTGCTTCTCGATAATTACCGACGCCTCGGCCAGGCGGGCGGCGGCCTGAAACTCGCCTTCGGCGTTGATGACCTTGGCGCGGCGCTCGCGTTCGGCCTCGGCCTGGCGGGCCATGGCGCGCTGCATCTCCTGCGGCAGGTCGATGTGCTTCAGTTCGACCGTGGCCACCTTTATACCCCAGGGATCGGTGTGGGTGTCGAGTATTTCCTGCAGTTCGGCGTTGATTTTTTCTCTTTCCGACAACAGGTCGTCCAGTTCGGCCTGCCCGCAGACGCTTCGGATGGTGGTCTGGGCCAGCTGCGACATGGCGTAGCTGAAATTTTCCACCTCCACGATGGCCTTGACCGGATCGATCACCCGGAAATAAATGACCGCGTTGACCTTCACGGAAACGTTGTCACGGGTGATCACATCCTGCGGATCGACGTCGATCACCACCAGCCGGAGGCTGACCTTGACCATCTTGTCGACGATGGGAATCAAAATGATGAGACCCGGCCCCTTGGCACCGATCACGCGCCCGAGACGAAAGACGACCCCGCGTTCGTACTCGTTTAAAATGCGCAGGGCGGCGCTGAGGAAAAAAACGACCAGGACGACGATAGCAATCAGCGGATACAGCATGGCGGCACTCCTTGTTTGAAATCTTATGTGCGGGTGCGGGCGATCCGGGGCCAGGCCTCGTCAGGCGGAGGGGGACCCGTTATCTTCAGCCGGCTCCACGGGCTCGACCGTGAGCAGGAGGTTCTCGATGCCGACCACCCTGACTTGGGCCCCCTTGGCAACCGGCACCCCGGCGGTCGCCTGCCACAATTCACCGTGGACAAAAACCTTGCCGTCCGGGGTGAGAGGCAAACGGACCACCCCGATTTTACCGATCATGCCAGTGGCTCCGGTGCGCGGCTGCGACACCTGGGCCCGGAAGACGAGGCCGGCCACGACCGCAAAAAACCCGGACACCAGAAGGACCGTGGTCACCAGCACGGTCAGAGAAATCCTCATTTCCGGACTGCTCGACTTGAACAGCATCAGCGAGCCGAGCACCATGGTGACAATGCCGGCGATGCTCAGGAGCCCGTAACTGGCGATTTTCATTTCGAGGACGAAGAAAACGATGGCCAGCAGTATCAAAAGGATGCCGGCGGTGTTGATCGGCAGGGCCTGGAGCGCGAAAAAGGCCAGGATGATGCTGATGCCGCCGATCACCCCCGGAAAAACCGCACCGGGATGGGAAAGCTCGAAATAAAGACCCGCCAGACCGACCATCAGCAGGATGTAAGCGATGTTGGGATCGCTGATTGTCCGAAGGATCCGGTCGCGCAGGTTTTCGGTCAGGACGATCTTTCCGGCATTCGAGAGGTTGAGGCGCCCCTTGTCCTTGATCTCCCGTCCGTCGAGTTTACCGATCAACTCGTCGGTGTCCTTGGCGATCAGATCGATCACATTTTTCTTCAAGGCCTCGGTTTCGGTTATCGACACGCTCTCGCGGATGGCCTTTTCGACCCAGGCCGCGTTGCGCCCGCGTTTTTCGGCGATGCTGCGGGCCTGGGCGACCATGTCGTTGACCACCTTCTCCGACATGGTCTTGTTGATCTCCTGACCGCCGCCGCCCACCGGGTGGGCCGCACCGATGTTGGTGCCCGGCGCCATCGCGGCGATGTCGGCGGCCATGGTGATCATCACGCCGGCCGAAGCGGCGCGGGCGCCGCTGGGCGACACGTAAACGGCGATCGGGACCCTGCTGGCCAATAGCGCCTTGTCAATGGTGCGCATCGACTCGGCCAGCCCGCCGGGCGTGTCGAGTTCGATGATCAGGAGGGCGGCCTCCTGCTCGTTGGCCGTGGCGATGCCGCTGGAGATGTAATCGGCGACGCCGGGTCCGATGGCGGCATTGACTTTTAAAATATAGATGTCCCCGGGGGCGGCGCAAGCCGGTAGGACGAAAGTAGACCCCGGCACACACAGCGCTAAAAGGCCAATGATAAGAGCCGCGGTTTTCAAGACAGACCGCTCCTTCAAAACATGTTTTGACAGTAAGGGTTGACTCCGCGCTGCCGGCCGTCCGCCACCCGTGAACTGCCCCTGTGTCATCAGGAGTTTTCTTCCTGGCGCTCGGGCAGCGGCAGCCCCATGGCCCGCATCAGCAGCTGCATGTCGTCCCAGACCGCCCGCTTCTGCTCCGGGTTGCGCAGCAGGTAGGCCGGGTGGTAGGTCGGCAGCAGTTTGGCTCCCATGCACTCGTAAAACCGCCCCCGCAGCCGCGAAATCGGGGTGTTGACCTGCAGGAGCATCTGGGCGGCAAAAGACCCCAGGGCGCAGATGAATTCAGGGGCGATGGCCGCTATCTGGCGTTTCAGGAACGGGCTGCAGGCATCGATCTCGTCAGGCTGCGGATTACGGTTGCCGGGCGGCCGGCATTTGATGATGTTGCAGATATAAACCGACTCCCGATCGAGTCCGATGGCCTGGATGATCTTGGTCAGCAGCCGGCCGGCCGCGCCCACGAATGGCTGCCCCTGAACATCCTCGTCATGGCCCGGCCCCTCGCCCACGAATACCAGCCGCGACTGGCCGCTGCCGGCGCCGTAAACGATGTTCTTGCGACCGCTCGCCAGTTTGCAGCGGCGGCACTCTCCGAGGTCGCGGCGAATCGACTCCAGGGATTCGGAGGTTCCGGAAGCAGGCGCGCGCGGGGCCGCAGACCAGGAATCCATCAACGCCAGAGAACCGTCCGACACATCGAAGCCTTTCCATCCGAGGCGCTCTACCTGCCGCAAGGCCCGTTTGATATCTTCTATGGCGGTCAGCACCGCCGGCCGTTGAGTCATGGCAACCTGAAAACCTGCGCATCGAAGATGGGATCGTGACCGGAGGCCCGCCGATTGAAAAAGGCTCTCCGGTTCCGGTTGGAACCCGGCCGCCGCCGGTCGCGCCGCGCTCAATCGGGTTGATCGGGGCGGGAAAACCCTGCGCGTTCGACGACCCTGTCCCACAAGATATGGGCGATGGCGAATTTGTCCATGACCGCCACGTCCTCCCGAGACCCGTCGCGATAGAAAAGCGTGACCTGGTTGGTGTCGGATTCAAAGCCCGAGCCGGGGCAGCCGATCAGGTTGCCGGCAATGATGTCCAGGTTCTTGGCGGCCAGTTTCTGGGCCGCGTTTTTCTGAAGGTCCTCGGTTTCGGCGGCAAACCCCACCAGGAACTGGTGTGCTTTGAGCCGGCCCGCTTCCCTGAGAATGTCCGTGGTCTGCTCGAACTCGAGCGACAGACTGGCGCGGTCCTTTTTGATTTTGTGCCCCGCGGCGAGTTTCGGCCGGTAATCCGACACCGCGGCCGCCTTGACAAGGACATCGCAGTCCGCGAAACGATCCCGCACCGCGCGGGCCATCTCTTCGGCGGTTTGAACGCGGATGACCTCGACATTGACTGGATCGGCCAGCAGCGTCGGACCGGAGACCAGCGTAACGGTTGCGCCGCGGTTTTCGGCTGCCCGCGCCACGGCGAACCCCATCTTGCCGGTCGACGGGTTGCTGACAAAGCGCACCGGATCGATCGGCTCGCGCGTCGGTCCGGCCGTCACCAGCACCTTGCGGTTTTGCAGATCTTTGGGCGTCAGGCGGGCAATAAGCCGGTCCAGGATTTCAGGCGGCTCCGGCAGGCGTCCCGGCCCGACGGTGCCGCAGGCCAAGTCCCCGGCGGCCGGTTCGACGATAGTGTAACCGTCGCTGCGCAGGATCTCGAGGTTCCGCTGCACGGCTCGGCTGGCATACATGTTGGAATTCATGGACGGACAGAGGAGCACCGGCGCCCTGACCACCATCATCATGGTGGTCAGGGCGTCATCGGCGATGCCGTTGGCCAGCTTTCCGATCAGGTCGGCCGTGGCCGGCGCGATGACCACCGCATCAGCCGCGGTGGCCCAGTCGATATGCCGGAAAGAGGTTTCGTCCGCCTTCTCGAACAGATCGGTGCAGACCGGTCGGCCCGAGAGGGCCTCGAAGGTCATCCAGCCGACGAAGTGCTGCGCGTTGCGGGTCATCACGACCCTGACGGCGGCCTCCCGGCGCGTCATGAGGCGCAGCAGCTCGACGCTCTTGTAGGCGGCGATGCCGCCGCCGACGCCCAAAATAATGTTTCTGCCGTTTAGTTCGCAGGCCAACTCGATCGACCTTTCGACAATGCTCTTAAGAAGGTGCTCGGTGGACCGCCAATATCAGCGCGGTTATTTCGCCAGCGGGCCGGCGCATTACAGCCGGCGAGCGCCGCCTCCGTCGTTGCCGATCGTTTACGGCATCCGCCTTTTCCCTACGGGTTTGCGGGCGATTTTCTTAAAGTTTAACTTTAATAGGAAGGAGACCCAATGGCTCCGGCGGAACCCGAGGAATTGTTCTGACTATACAAATGATCGCGTCTTCCGTCAAATTATCTTGACGCAGGCAGGTGGCCGGCGGCGCTTTTTTCGAGGTACCAGCGGTAGGTGGCACGGATGCCGTCGGCCAGGGCGATGCGGGGCGCCCAGCCGGTGCGGCTGAGCCGCGAGATGTCGAGAAGCTTGCGGGGCGTGCCGTCCGGTTTGGACGCATCCCAGATAGTGCCACCCGAGTAGCCGACCGCGTCGTTGACGATTTCAGCCAGCTTGGCGATGGTCAGGTCTGCCCCGACGCCGATGTTGATGTGCGACACCGTCGCCGGCTTATCAGAACCGGCGCCGGATTCGGGGCCATATCCGGCTTCGGCCTTGCGGTTCCCGGCCGGGGGCGCCGACCGGCACAGCTGCTCATAGCTCTCGTCCGGTAGCCCCATGATCGTGAGGCACGCCGCGGTTAGATCGTCGACATGCAGAAACTCGCGGTGCGGAGACCCGCTGCCCCACAGGCGCACGGCGGCGCCCGCCGCCATGGCCGGACGTCCGTCGCCGGCTTCCCGGCCCCTTAAAGTTTCCCGAATGTCGTCCGGAAGCGGGCCGAAAACCTCCGCATCCCGTTCGATGCCCGGCCAATCGTTTCCGGCGGCCAGCTTGGCAAGATGGTACTTGCGAATCAGTGCCGGCAGGACGTGCGAGTTTTCCAGATCGAAGCTGTCGTTCGGCCCGTAGAGGTTGGTCGGCATGACCGAGCGGTAGTGAGTGCCATGCTGCCGGTTGATGCTCTCGCAGAGCTTGATGCCCGCGATCTTGGCGATGGCGTAAGGCTCGTTGGTGGGCTCCAGGCGGCCGGCGAGAAGCTCCTCCTCGCGCATCGGCTGCGGGGCGTGCTTAGGATAGATGCAGGAACTTCCGAGAAACAAAAGGCGCTCGACGCCGTTTCTAAGCGCCGCCTCGATCACGTTGGCCTGGATCATCAGGTTCTGGTAGATGAAATCGGCCGGGAGGCTGTTGTTGGCAAGGATCCCGCCGACCCTGGCCGCGGCCAGAACGACGTAATCAATCGGGGTGGCTGTGAAGAAGTCGCGCACCGCGCGCTGGTCCAGCAAATCGAGTTCCGCATGCGGGCGTACGATCAGGCGGGTGTGGCCGGCGTCGGTCAACCGGCGGACGATGGCCGAGCCGACCATGCCGCGATGGCCGGCGACAAAGATCCGGCTTTTTTGTGACAGCACCTCCGGCGACGGCGCCGCGTTCAGCCCTTCAGGCATCGGCCGCTTCTCCTGCTCATTCGAAATGGTTGAAGGTTCGAAACCCTTCCTGCTGGCAGAGGGCATCCCGCTCGGCTTCCCTCAGGTCTTCGGCCACCATTTCCGCGACCAGCTGCGCAAAACCGGTACGGGATTGCCAGCCGAGCTTCCGGCGGGCCTTGGACGCATCGCCTAACAGGGTGTCGACCTCCGTGGGCCTGAAATAGCGCCGGTCGACCGCCACGATGACCTTGCCGGTGGACTCGTCGAAACCTTTTTCCTCGACGCCCTTTCCTTCCCAGCGCACCTTGAAGCCGAGTTCGGTGGCGGCCGCGACGATGAATTCGCGCACCGAGTGCTGCTCCCCGGTGGCGATGACGTAATCCTCCGGCGCTTCCTGCTGCAGCATCAGCCATTGCATCCCGACATAGTCGCGCGCGTGGCCCCAGTCGCGCAAGGCATCCAGGTTGCCAATGTAAAGACAGTCCTGCAGGCCCATTTTGATCCGCGCCAGACCGCGCGTGATTTTGCGGGTGACGAAGGTCTCACCGCGAATCGGCGATTCGTGGTTGAAGAGAATCCCGTTGCAGGCATAGATCCCGTAGGCTTCGCGGTAATTGACCGTAATCCAGTACGCATAGAGCTTGGCGGCCCCGTAAGGCGAGCGCGGGTAAAAGGGCGTGGTTTCCCGCTGGGGCTTCTCCTGGACCTTGCCGAATATTTCCGAGGTCGAGGCCTGGTAAAAGCGCGTCTTGGCGCTCAGGTTCAGGATCCGGATGGCTTCGAGCAGGCGCAGCGTCCCCAGGCCGTCCACGTTGGCGGTGTATTCGGGGGTCTCAAACGACACCATCACGTGGCTTTGGGCCGCCAGGTTGTAGATTTCGTCCGGCTGCACCTCCTGGATGATGCGGATCAGGTTGGTCGCATCGGTCAGATCCCCGTAATGCAGGGCAAAACGCCGGTTCTTTTCATGGGGGTCCTGGTACAGGTGGTCGATGCGGGCCGTGTTGAACGACGAGGCCCGGCGCTTGATGCCGTGGACGCGGTAGCCTTTTTTGAGCAGGAATTCGGCCAGATAAGCCCCATCCTGACCGGTAATGCCGGTGATCAAAGCACTTTTTGCCGTCATTGTACTCCTTTTGGCCGTCATCAGACAGTGGTTTCGGTACCAGTGGCCGACCGGGAATCAGGGGCCGTCCCCTGGTGCCGAATCGCAGCGTGCCGGCCCAGGCTTTTAAAATAGTCGACGGTGCGCCGCAAGCCGTTTTCCAGGTCGATTGTCGGCACCCATCCCAGTTTTTCGCGGGCCAGGGAGATGTCGGGTCTGCGCTGCAGCGGATCGTCCTGCGGCAGGGGCTTGAAGACAATGGACGAAGTGGCGGCGGTAAGCTTGATGATTTTTTCGGCCAGCTCGAGAATCGTGAATTCACCCGGGTTGCCAAGATTGACCGGGCCTGTGAAATCGTCCGGACTGTTCATCAATCGCAAGAGACCCTCGATCAGATCGTCGACGAAGCAGAAAGACCTGGTCTGGCGCCCGTCACCGTAAATGGTGATGTCGCGGTTCGATAACGCCTGCACGATAAAATTGCTCACGACCCGTCCGTCGTTGGGGTGCATGCGCGGACCATAGGTGTTGAAGATCCGGGCCACCTTTATTTTGGTTTTATGCTGACGGCGGTAATCGAAAAACAAGGTCTCGGCGCAGCGCTTGCCCTCATCGTAGCACGAGCGCGGACCGATGCAGTTGACGTTGCCGCGGTAGTCCTCGCGCTGCGGATGAACGGTGGGGTCGCCATAGACCTCGGAGGTCGAAGCCTGCAGGATCCTGGCTTTGAGCCGTTTGGCCAGGCCGAGCATGTTGATGGCCCCGTGCACGTTGACTTTGGTCGTTTGCACCGGGTCGTTCTGATAATGAACCGGGGATGCCGGGCAGGCCAGATTGTAAATTTCGTCCACTTCGAGATAAAGGGGGAAAGTGATGTCGTGGCGCATCAATTCGAAATAAGGGTTTTCGAGCAGATGGACGATGTTGTGCTTGGTGCCGGTGTAAAAATTGTCGACACAGATGACGTCGCAGTTTTCCTGCAGCAGGCGCTCACAAAGAAATGAGCCCAGAAAACCGGCCCCGCCGGTGACAAGAACGCGCTTTCGCAGATGCATGTTCGGATTCTTTCCTGGCAGTCGGTTGATTAAAATAAGGGTTCAACGGGAAGACACCACCGTTATCCCGGCCCTGGAACTGGTGTCCGGTCAAGCATATCGTGTCTTAAACAATTTTGCCCGCCGCCCGATATGGCTGACACCTGCAATCTCAAATCGATTTCATCCGTCAAAACCCTTGTATGAAACTTCACGTAAAAAGTTTCTTTAACGATCAAACTGGGCGCTTCGCGCCCAGCGGCGGGGTTGAACGTTGAACCGGGAACGTCATCTGCGATCACTGTGCGTCGCTCAAGGCCACCATTCGCGACACGTTGAAGACGACACGACAATAGAAAGATTTTATACCACAGTCGGGGGGTTGATTCAATTAAATCCGCTGCTTCTCTTGGGCGATCCATCAAACCCAATCCCACGGAAGAACCGGCAGACGCCCAAGGACGGTAGTCCCTCACCCGGCCAAGTGGTGCTTTTTAAAAAAATTAACGGTAAAGTTATCGAGCTGGGCAGCACCGGATGAAGCGGTGGGAATAAAGCGATGGCCTGATTTTTACGCAAAGGGATTGACTTGAAAAAACGAAATAATCATGTTAATAAGACATAAATCTAAAGGAGGAGACAAAACGACGGCATAAAGACTCAACTCCTGTTATTCACCGAAAAGGCTCAACGACAGCGACCCCGCTTCTGCCAGCTGAGATCGATTTCCCGACCGCGCCCTCTTTCGAGCTTTGACGTATCCGGTTTTCAGCGCCTCCGCTGCCCTGCAGTTGTCGAAATTCAGCATGGAATCGCAAAAGCTGTGCCCATTTGTCACCAATGCGACTGATTTTTTCCCCGTCCTCCTTTAGTGCGTTGATGTGATGGCACACTCACCCAGGAAAGGAGGATTACCATGGCATTCAGAGACATTTTTCTTCCCAAAATCGCCCATTCGAATCCCGAAGTCCGTAAAAAAGCCATCGCGGGTGAAAAGGACAAGGCCCTCTTGCAGCGGGTCATCGAAAACGACCGCGACCCGGAGGTCATCAACACGGCCAAACAGCGCCTCCAGGAGTTGAGCGCCTGAAAAACGTCTGCAATCTTTGCCGGAGCCCCCGCCGTCGGGCCGGGTGGCGGAGTGAAGACTATTTCCGTCGCCCGGCGGATCAATTCGATATCAATGCCTGGTTAATAACGATTTTCTCTGCATCAGCCCATCCCTTTTTCTCTGCAATCAACTTTGAGATAACTCTCATATAGGTAGTGCCCATCCCTGATCTTTTCCAAGCACTCCCGGTGCACTGGATGTGAAGGACCAGACAACAGACAGTTGCAAAACCCGCGGGATTGGTATATCTGGTTTTACAAATTTACACGAAAATAGATTTCGAACTTCGAACATCGAACATTCAACGCTGAACGTCGAATAAGGAGGTCGCTTCGCTCACCCATTAAAACGACAATTTTCCTTATTCAACAGTCGATGTTGGCCGTTCGATGTTCAGCGTTCATCAGTTAAAAATTTTGATTCGTCGGTGTTAACCAGCACCCGGATAGTTTCCCGTTATTTTCCTCGGTATGCCCTCCGCGCCCCCGTAGCTCAGTGG
>JBAPSB010000126.1:0-2199 GCA_049281435.1 Desulfobacterales bacterium | reverse complement strand
TTGTATACGTAGTCACTGCGGCACATGTCCTCTACTTCAAGGCCTCGTTTTTTGGCGAAGCAAACGTCCTTGACGCCACTTGCCTTGGCCTGCTGCAGATTGTCTTTGGAGGCAAAACCGCCGTCTAGAGCAGCCTTAAGGGGGCAGCGGCCGTAGATTTGCCGCTGACGATCGATCATGATTTGCGTCAGCGTGCTGTCGGCCGGATTGCCATCGGTGATCAGGCAGTCCAGAACCAGATTCGAGCCGCCGCCGGTCACACAGATTTTATGGCCGTAAAACTTTTCACGACGATCCTTGATGATGATGTCGGTGTGCGGCTCGAAGATCGAAAAGATTTTTTCGGCAGCCGGTACCTTTTCCCCGGCGATCACCCGTCGCTCGGTTTGCGAAATGACCTTTTCGGTCAAATCGCAGTAGTGCCGCAGCTGCCCGGCAATGGCAAGCAGTTCGAGTGCCGTGCCGTGCGCGTCGATCCAGCTGATTGCCCGGAGACTGTAGCCAAGCGTATCTCGGGCAACCTTGAGAAGGTCCCGGTAACAGGAGTTGCGCTGCCGCTCTTTGCGGGCGTACTGAATGCCGATCATACGGCGCTTTGCCCGTCGGCAATGATCTTTAAAGACGATGCCTTTTGATGAGCCGCAGGCCTCTTTGGCCGCATGCAACAAGCGCGTGAGCACCCGCACGGTGTCATAAAGCAGACTCGAATCGGTGGGCGCATGGATGTTGGTTTCAACGACAGTGCAATCGATGCGTACCTCACGCGCTTTTTCGGTTTTTTCTTCCTCGGCCTGGCACAGAAGCTGCTGGTTGATCTGCTCCCAGGTATCGGCCGAAAGAGCCTTGATGTTTTTGTTTAAAACCGACTTTTTAAAGCCCTTATCGGCAATTCCGATGAGGCAGAACCAGCGCAGCGTGCGCGAGTCAATCAGATGAAAAGCCAGCTCCTTATACGTAAAACCGAACAATGCTTTGAGGATCGCGGCCCGCAGGACCTGCTCGGCGCTCATGCCGCGCGCACCACGGCGGGTATTGGTGGATCGTTTTGCACAAAGGTCTTGATAAACCAGATCACAGATAGTAGGGTTCTTATTCAGGATCGCATTAATGGCTTCCAATTCCTTTGCCTGGTCGTGATTGGTTGCCGGCTCCATCAGCGGCATTTGTTTTTGCACCTTTTCGCGCATTTTGTGGTCGACTCCTTTCTCGAATATGTAGTGATTATGGGCTGTTGTCCAACTCCCACATACTACATCAAGAAAGAAAAGTCTACTGCAAAATGCGCTTTTTTTATGTATTCCAAGTAGTTACTTCCGTGGATGGACACTAACTAACCGTGTGGATTCCTGTATCTAAATCTATAATTCATTAGTTGCTAATTTTCGTGAATATTTTGACAGCCCAATCATATTTGCCTAATTAACTGAAGAGTAGGAAAGATTGCTTACGTTTCGGCTTGGGCATGACCGATCACATCCAACATCGCCGGAGAAACATCAGTATGGTGATGGAATATCTTCCACACTCCAGATTCACGACGATAGATGTTCGTAACACGTTGCTTGATGGTGACTTTCTGCCCGGCATGCTTAAACTGCCCATGCTCGATGCCAATTTCGTAAGCCACATCCCCAGCGACCTGAATGAATTGATCTTTCAGTCCAACTTTCCCGTCTGAGGACAGTTGTGCTACTTTCTCCTAATATCCTCTAACTTGGTCCCACCCTACTTCCCGACCACCGATGGGGTGCATGGCCGTTACCTCCGCGCCATGCGACCAGATCTCTGCCAGTTGGCTATCGTCCCCATTGAGCATGAGATTCAACGCTTGGTAGAACTTTTCTGATGCTTTGCGAATTTCGGTTTCTGTTGACATTTGTTATTCTCCTTAACCGTGGGTATATATTGGGTTGGAAAGGTCTCCAGCTGAGGGATTACGAAAAAATAAGTTGGCAATTTTGAGCGTTGAGGTACGCGGCCGACAAGGCGCGAAAACGCAGGAGTATCTATATATGCCGAGTTTTCGAAAGCCAGCCGGACGGATGCATCGGCGTCCAAAATGTGAGGTATTTTTGAGTGAGCCCTGAATGTTGTTATTTGAGGGTACCTGAGGTAAAGTACGTCACTATGCGGTACTGTCAAGGAGACAAGAGAAGGATTGACTGGTTTATGTTGCAGTGGATGATAACATAGAACGGT
>JBAPSB010000125.1:0-14447 GCA_049281435.1 Desulfobacterales bacterium | reverse complement strand
CGGAATCCCTTGTGCGGCATACAACAGTATGCCTCCGCGCAATGCCGCTGATTTCCTTGAACTTGCGGAAAATTGCACATTTCTGAATCGGAAACTGAGCAGGCTCAAAAAATGAAATCCCGGATGGACGCTAAATAAAATTTATTCGATAATTGATTCTGTGCGGATTGTTTCACTCCGCCATTTCCAGCAGTTGAGTTCTGCATGTCTTATTATTCGAACTCCGGCAGAATCTCGTTGACACATAAAAGAGTTGAAAATTGACAGAGGAAAATAAATTGACCCCGCCGGCAACACCGGTCGCCATTATCGGGATCGGGTGTTTTTTCCCGAAATCTCCGGGTTTAAAAGAGTTCTGGCGTCTGATCGTCACTGGTGAAAACGCGATTGGCGAGGTTCCCGCGACCCACTGGACGGCTGAGGATTATTTCGATGCCGACCCCGCTGCCCCTGATCACACCTATTGCAAACGCGGCGGTTTTCTGCCGCCCGTGATGTTCGACCCGACCGAGTTCGGCATTCCGCCGGCCCTGCTCGAAGCGACCGACACCTCGCAGCTGCTGGGGCTCATGGCGGCCAAGATGGCCCTCGCGGACGCCGGCTACGGCGATGGCAAAACGTTTAACCGTGCGAAAACCAGCGTCATCCTGGGGGTCACCGGGACCCAGGAGCTGGTCATTCCGCTGGGGGCCAGGCTGGGATTCCCCCACTGGCGCCGCGCGCTCGAGCACGCGGGCGTGGCGCCCGCAACGGTGGCAGATGTCCTTTCCCGCATATCCGATGCCTACGTCCCCTGGCAGGAAGGCTCTTTTCCCGGCCTGCTCGGAAATGTGGTCGCCGGCCGGATCTGCAATCGTCTCGATCTCGGGGGCACCAACTGCGTGGTCGATGCGGCCTGCGCCAGTTCGATGAGCGCGATGCACATGGCCATTCTGGAACTCGCCGCCGGTCGCAGCGACATGGTGGTCACCGGCGGGATCGATACGCTCAACGATATTTTCATGCACATGTGTTTTGCCAAAACGCGCATCCTCTCCCCCACCGGCGACGCGCGACCTTTTTCGAAGGATGCCGACGGAACCGTCCTCGGCGAAGGGGTCGGCCTTCTGGTGATCAAACGGCTGGCCGACGCCGAAAAGGACGGCGACCGGATTTATGCCGTCATCCGCGGCATCGGCAGTGCCAGCGACGGCAAATCCCAGAGCATATACGCCCCCCGGCCCGAAGGCCAGGTCCAGGCCTTGCAAAGTGCCTACGCGAACGCCGGCATCGATCCGCACACCGTTGAACTGATCGAGGCGCACGGTACGGGCACCCGGGTTGGTGACAAGGTCGAATTTCAGGCCCTGTCCCGTGTGTTCGGTGACCGCAACACCGCCGAACCGGACTGCGCCATCGGCTCGGTCAAGTCGATGATCGGCCACACCAAGGCCGCCGCCGGCGCGGCGGGGTTGATCAAAAGCGTTCTGGCCCTGCATCACAAAATTCTGCCGCCGACATTGAAAGCCGAACAGCCGGACCCGGAGCTGGGCATCGATTCCAGCCGGTTTTACCTCAACACCGTCAGCCGACCGTGGCTGCCGCGGCCGGATCACCCGCGCCGCTGCGGCGTGAGCGCCTTTGGATTCGGCGGCAGCAACTTTCATGTGGTCCTCGAAGAATACGGGCCCGAAAAAACAGCCGCCGCCTGGGATGGATCGGTTGATATCGTGGCGGTATCCGCCGCTTCAAAAGCCGAATTGCGCCAAAAAATCCTGCGCCTGAAAAGCGAGATCGAGGGCGGGCTCCCGCCGGCCGAAGCGTCTTTTCAGACACGACGGGCGTTTCGCGTCGACGATGCCTGTCGCCTGCTGTGGGTTGTCGAGCCGGCTGCAGCCGCCGATCCCCTGCCGGATTCATTGCCAACCGATTTTTTTCAGGAGGCGCTGGCGCTTCTCGATGACCACGGGGTCGGAACCCCTGCAAACCGGCCGGACCTGTTTTACGGTGAAGGACGTCCGGGCGGAAAACTGGCATTTTTGTTTCCGGGTCAGGGCAGTCAGTATCCGGGGATGGGCCGCGATCTGGTCTGCCGGTTCCCGAATGCTTTCGAAGCCTTTGCCGCCGCCGATGGCGGGCTTGATGGCGAGCGGAGCTTGAGCCGCGCTGTTTACCCGCTTCCGGCATCTTCACCGCAACAGGCCGCGGTGCAGGCCGCCGCCCTGCGCCGCACCGATATGGCCCAACCGGCCATCGGCGCGGTCAGCCTCGCCCTGCTGGCGGTGCTGGCCGGCTTCGGCGTTCGGCCGGATGCCACCGCGGGTCACAGTTTCGGCGAACTGACCGCCCTGCATGCCGCCGGATGGATCGACCGCCAGGCTTTTATTTCACTGGCCAGCGCCCGCGGCCGGTTGATGGCCTCCGCCGGTTCGAGTGCAGGTGCCGACGGCAGCGGGATGCTGGCCGTCCAAGCGCCGCTGGCGAAAATCGAGGCACTCATAAAATCCAATAGGCTCGATCTGGTCCTGGCCAATCGCAATGCGCCGCGGCAAGGCGTGCTGGCCGGATCTAACGCTGCGCTGGCGGCCGCCCAATCGATCTGCCGCGCAAAAGGCTACGGCTGCGTGAGCCTTTCGGTGGCCGCGGGATTTCACAGCAAATACATGGAAAAAGCCCTCCAGCCTTTCCAAAAAGCCCTCCGATCGATCAGCCTTGCGCCGACGGCGATCCCTGTTTTTTCCAACACGACCGGCGGACCCTATCCAGCCGACGCCGAACGCGCGGCGGCCTTGATGGGCGACCACCTGCGGCAGCCGGTCGCTTTTACCGACGAAATCAAGCATCTTCACGCCGCCGGAATACGGACATTTCTGGAAATCGGTCCCCGCAGTATTCTCTCAGGGCTGGTGGCCGACATTCTATCCGGCGAACCCTTCGAGGCCCTGGCGGTCGATGCTTCGGCCGGCAAACGTTCCGGTCTCAGCGACCTGGCCCGCACCCTGTGCCGCCTGGCGGCCATCGGGCATCCGGTCGACCTTGGCCGCTGGGAAGACGCGCCGCCGCGGCCCGGCACCCGCAAACCGCTGATGCAGATTCCACTGACCGGAACAAACTACCGCTCCCCTCGCCGGCAAAAACGAGGTCAGCCGTCTGACTCCACACCGCCGGCCCGCACGGATGAACACCACGCCCGCGCGGCGTCAATCGATCCTGTCCCGTTTGCGGACAAGACACCGAACGGTCGCGCGCCTCTTGATATTGAAAGCACGAATATGATGAAAAAACCCGTTTCCCCCCAACCGATCGATCCCCCCAGCCAGCGGACGGTCCCCCCCGTGACGACCGACGCCACCTGGATCCATCAGGCCCTTGCGACACTGCAGCAGGGCCTGTCCTCGATGCAGGCGCTGCAACAACAGACCGCCGAAACGCATCAGAAATTTTTGGAGGCCCAGATCCAGGCCGGCCGCACGCTGCAAACCATGATGGAACACACCCGGCACCTGGCGGCGGCTGCGACAGGCCCGGTCGAAATGCCCGCTGCCGTGGCGATTAAAGAACCAGCGCACCCCATCACCGCCCCCGCTTCTGAATTCAGCAGCCGGTCGACGCCCGGTCTGAAAGAAACACTTGACCCGGCGCCGTTTTTTGGCGGCGCCGCTGAAAAACCGCCTTCGGCCGCCGTGGCGGAGACTGACGCCCGGCCCGGCACACCCGACGCGACGCCGTCCGGCGCTCCCTCACCGGGGTTGCCGGCAGCGATAGAACTGCAGCGGATTCTGATGGAGGTCGTCTCCGATCTGACGGGCTATCCGGTCGAGATGATCAAGCCGGATATGGACATCGAGGCCGATCTGGGCATCGACTCCATCAAGCGCGTCGAGATTCTCTCGACCATCGAGGAACGCGTTCCCGGCCTGCCCGCCGTCGCCCCGGCCGTCATTGGAAAAATGAAAACCCTGGGGCAGGTCGCCGACCTCCTGCTTGTGCCCCAGGGCCGGTCGCCAGAGACGGAACCCGCGCACGACCAGGCAGCGCCCACCGCCGCTGCCGCGGCGCAGCCCGTGGAGACGGACCGCAAGGCCTTGATGAACGCCCTGATCGAGGTGGTGGGTGAACTGACCGGCTATCCGATCGAAATGATCGATGCGGGCATGGACATCGAGGCCGATTTGGGCATCGATTCGATCAAACGGGTGGAAATCCTGTCGGCAATGGAGGAAAAACTGCC
This sequence comes from Desulfobacterales bacterium, assembly GCA_049281435.1. Classification (GTDB taxonomy): domain Bacteria; phylum Desulfobacterota; class Desulfobacteria; order Desulfobacterales; family SG8-13; genus JARFQH01. The sequence goes on along the minus strand of JBAPSB010000125.1, from coordinate 10,237 downwards.
CGGGCTCCACAGCGTGTCGCCGGCCGACATGGGCCGCCTCAAAACCCTGGCTCAAATCGCCGATTATCTCGGTGCGCCCGGCCATGAGTCCCTGCCGGATGCGCCGCCGCCGGAGACATTGACGCAGGGCGCATCCCCTGCGACCGCAGCGGCTGCCGCCGTGACGCCCCCTATGGAGGCCGATGCATCCCTGCGCCGTCAGGTCGTCAAAATTGTCGCCACCCCGTCACAGGACCGAAAAGAGATAACGATCGCTGCCGGGCGCAAGGTGTTTATCACCGAGGACGACAGCGGACTGGCAGCCGCACTGGCCGGGGAACTGGCTCGGCGGCACATTGAAACGGACCTGATCCCCCCGGCTGGCATTGAAAACTTGGTGGGCGTTTCGCCGGCCGGCGGCCTTATTCTGATCTCCTCGGCCAAGACCCCGACCACCGCCGACGACTTGCAGGCTCTGTTCGGGCTGGCCAGCCGCTTCGGCCCCGGTCTGATGCAGACGGCCGCCAGCGAGGGGGCCGTGTTTGCCTCGGTGACGAGAATGGACGGCGCCTTCGGCTTTCACGGCCGGAAAATCGCGCACCCTCTGCAGGGCGCACTGGCCGGCCTGACCAAAACCGCGGATCTCGAATGGGAAGGGGTTCACTGCCGGGCCATCGACCTGGCACCGGACTGGTCGGATCTGTCCGCAGCGGCCGCCGCTGTGGCCGACGCCCTGCTCCATCGCGGACCGGAAGACCCGGTCGAAATCGGCCTGGCGCAAAATGGCCGCTGGTCGCTCGCACTGGAAGAGGCGCCCCTGCCGGCGGATGCCGTCACGGACCGCATTTTGGAAGCCGGTGATGTCGTTGTGGTTTCCGGCGGCGCCCGCGGGGTGACGGCCGCCGCCGCCATCGCGCTGGCGGCGCGCCTGCAGCCGAAATTGATCCTGCTGGGCCGCTCACCCGCCCCGCAACCGGAGCCTTTCTGGCTGAAGACAGTGACCGGGGAAGCCGCCATCAAAAAGGCGATCCTGAAGCATGAGTTCGGCGGCGGCGCCACACCGGCCAAGCTGGAATCCGCCTTCCACCGGCACATGGCCAACCGCGAGATCGCGGCCAGCCTGGCGGCGATACGTGAAACCGGTGCCGAAGCTCACTATTACCGGCTCGATGTGCGCGAGGTTGATGACGTACATGACATCATGGCCGCGGTCGCGGCCGAGCATGGGCCGGTCAGGGCGATCATCCACGGCGCCGGCGTCATCGAAGACCGTTTGATCGTGGACCAGAAGCCGGAAAACTTCGCGCGCGTCTTCGACACCAAAGTCAAAGGGCTCGAAAACCTGCTGGCCGCAGCCGACGAGGCCGCGCTGCGCCACCTGGTGCTGTTTTCTTCCGTCACGGCCCGTTTGGGCAATCGCGGTCAGGCCGCCTACGCCATGGCCAACGAGGCCCTGAACAAAATCGCGCGCCGGTTTGCCCTCGATTGCCCGCAGTGCCGCGTCAAGGCCATCAACTGGGGACCCTGGGAAGGCGGCATGGTGTCGGCCGGCCTCGGCCACGAATTTCGCCGGCGCGGCGTCGATCTGATCCCCATTGCCGGCGGTGCCCGGCATCTGGTCGAGGAGATGGGCCGGGCCGAAGACCCGGATATCGAAGTGGTGGTCGGCGCCCCGATCCCCCGCACCGCCGCCCGTCCGGCGCTGACAGTCGACCCTCCCATCGCTGCAACCGGCGATGCGAAGGCCGAACCCGAACTGTCCCTCACCTTCCATCGCGATCTGGACCTCGGCAACCATCCCGTTCTGCGCTCGCATGTCATCGACGGGACGGCCGTCGTGCCCCTGGCACTGATGACCGAATGGTTCGCCCACGGCGCCCTGCACGGCAATCCGGGCCTCCGGCTCCAGGGCCTGGATGACCTGCGTGTTTTAAAGGGCATCAAACTCGACCGTGAAACCAAACACATCCGGCTGATGGCCGGAAAAGCCCGACCCAGCCGGGGCGCGTTCGAAGTGCCCTTGGAACTGCGCGACGGCGTCAACGGCAGCGTGGAGGTGATCCATTCGAGGGCCCGGGCCATTCTGGCCGATGAACTGGCGCCGGCGCCGCCCTATCGCATCCCGGCCCGGTTGGCCCGGCGACCTTACAACCGGTCGATCGCGGAAGTCTACGACCAAATTCTGTTTCACGGACCGGATATGCGCGGCCTGCGCGGGATCAGCCACCTGTCCGCCGCGGGCATGGTGGCCGATGTCGCGGCGGCCCCGGCGCCCTCCGCCTGGGTGAAGGAACCGCTGCGCAACAGATGGCTGCTGGATCCGCTGGCTCTGGATGCGGCTTTTCAGATGGCAACGATCTGGTGCTTCGAGGAAAAAGGCGCCGCCGCGCTGCCGAGCTACTGTGCCGCCTACCGCCAGTACCGCAGCCGGTTTCCGGCCGAAGGCGTCACGGCGGTCCTCGAAGTCACGGCGGCCGGAACTCACAAGATGCAGGGCAACGTCACGTTTCTCGATCGCGACGGCATGGTGGTGGCCCAGATGACCGGCTGCGAAGCCATCATGGACCCCGCGCTGCAAAAGGTTTTCAGACCGGCGGCGGCTTGATGCAGATTCTGCTGAATGCTAATCGTGCCTCAGCGGCTCGAAGCCATACTTCTTGTAAATGGCGGCGGCCTCTTCGCTGATTAAAAAATTGATGAAATCTTTGGCCGCCCGGCCGTGGGGTGCTTTTTTCAGGATCGCGGCCGCCGCGGTTCCGCTCACATTGTGCACTTCCGGAATGTCCACTTTGTCGATCCTGTTGCCGATCATCTGCTGAAATTTCTTGATGTTGCCCAGAGCGGTTCAGTGTTGAACGAAGTAAGACAACCCATGGACACCCTAAATAAATCCATGGTATTGTTTCGTTCCGTCGGAATTCGTCATCACGGTGGCCATGATTGCCGCGGACCGCCAAGCCTTCTACGGGTCACTCGGCCCTGAGATTGTCGACGAGGACGGTTCCAACCCTACCGTTTAACCCATCTACAAAAAAAACGATTCTGCGCGAAAAGTGAGTATTCATGGCCTTGAAGAAATCCGAGCTGTACTCATCGCTCTGGTCCAGCTGCGATGAGTCTCGACACCGTCCGCGTGTTCGCGATTTCAAAGCTGGGATGGATCAAGCGGCAGCAAAAGAAGCTGCAGGAGCAGGACCGTGAAACCCCGCGCGAGTACCAGGACCGCGAGAGCCACTATGTCTGGGGCCAGCGCTACCTGCTCACCGTCATCGAGAGCGACCAGGCTCCATCCGTCGAATTGAAGCACCGCCGAATGCTGTTGCAGGTCCGTCCCGGCACAGATGAAAAGCGGCGGCAGGAATTGGTGGAAGGATGGCATCGAGAGCAGCTCAAAAACGCTGTGCCGCCCTTGATCGCCAGGTGGGGGCCTCTGCTGGAGGTAAAGGTAAAGCGGTTCTTTGTGCAGCGAATGAAAACCAAGTGGGGAAGCTGCACCCCCGGCGCGGGCAACATCCGCCTCAACACCGAACTCGCCAAAAAGCCCCTGGAGTGCCTGGAATACATCGTCGTGCACGAAATGGCGCACGTGCTGGAACCAACCCATAACGCCCGCTTCAGGGCCCTGATGGATCGTTTTATGCCAAAGTGGACATTCTATCTTGACCAATTAAACCGGTTGCCGGTGAGCCATGAGGACTGGGCTTATTGATATATAAACCGAATGTTGGTCAATCTCGAGGCGTTTGGTCGCGGCGGATTTGAACGATCGAATGACGGTCGGTATCGAACCGGAAACAGGCCGTCCAAATTGTTCCATCGTAGGGGCACGGCATGCCGTGCCCCTACCATTTGCAATCACCACAATGCCATGGATATGGCTAGGCATCACCACGAATGCGTCCAGTTCCGCATATGGGAAATGGTCGGGTATGACGTGCCAACATTGTGCCGCCGCATGCCCTGCGCCGTTCAACTGCATTTTTTCATCCGCAATATCTCCAAACAAACATTCCTGGTTGCGCGTGCAGATGGTCACAAAATAGGCGCCGGCCCGGGAATAATCATAGCCCCTCAATCGAATGCTACGGCGTCTGCTCTTGTTCATGGCCTTCTGGTTGGCAAAATAATTAGGGGCGGGGTTGAATTGGGGGAGGGTTTGAAACCCGCCCCTACAACGCACATTTTTTTATCCGAGTTGCTTTACCCTGATCAAACCGGGCGGTCGGGCCGGGTGAACCGTTTTTTTCGTTCGCAAAACTCATCCCATTGGCGCCACAGGCCGGACCGGCTGCCGAACACCGCCTGCTTCGGCGCGGTCGCACAGGAAAATGGCGCACACGATCGGCTTCAGGCGCCACATGCAGCCCGCGGGGCCGAGCCCTTCAAGCTGCTTTATTCCATCATATTTGACAAAATATTATGGCGGCTCTATTATGCATGCATAATCATACTCATCGGAGGATAATTGTGGACCGAACGACGATCATGTTGCCGCCGGAACTAAAAATCAGAGCGTCCGACCAAGCCAAAAAGAAGCGGGTTTCCCTGGGCCAGTACATCAGGGAAGCCCTGAAAAAATCGCTGGAAATGGAAAACCGCTCTGAGGTGGACGACGATCCACTTTTTATGGATCATGCTGTTTTCAAGGACCCGACTCCCGAAGATTTGGCATCCGATCATGACAGATACCTGTATGGTGATGAAAAGTGATATTCATCGACACCGGAGCGTTCCTGGCGCGATACCTCACAAATGATCACCATCATCACAGCGCTGTGGAGACTTGGGAGAAACTGGGTTCAAACCGTGAAAACTGTATCACAAGCAATTTTGTTCTCGACGAAACATTCACGTTGTTGGGCCGGCGCGCAGGATACGGCTTTGCCGTTCAGAGAGCAAAAAATATCTACGCATCGCAGGGCCTCACGATATGCAGGCCGGTTAGGGAAGATGAAATCAGAGCGCTACAATTTTTTAGCAAATATGCGGATCAGCATGTCAGTTTTACCGATTGCATCACTTTTGCCTTGATGCGGCGCGAAAAGGTAAACCGCGTCTTTACTTTTGACGGCCATTTCAGACTTGCAGGCTTCCAACTGATCCCGTAATTCACAATGCTCGTTGTTTCACCCTGATCAAACCGGGTGAATTGTGCAGGTACATCAGCGGGGAGGTGTGGCCGGCGGCGATGAAAATCGCCTCCAGGTCATCGAAGAGAACCGGGCGGTCGGGCCAGGTAAATAGTTTTCTTTGCTCGCAAAATTCCTCCCACCGGTGTCGCAGGTCGGGCCGGTCCCCGAACACCGCCTGCTCGGCGCGGTCGCACAGGAACATGGCACAGACGATCGGCTTCACGCGCCACAGGCAGCCGGCCGGACTAAGATAGACGCACTTCATTGTGTTCTCGCCGCGCGCCAGCGCTTGCGCCAGGCGGTCAATTTCCAGCGGCGTGGACATCATGACGTTGATCACCACATCGGCGAAAAACGTGACGATTCCTTCACGGTTGCAACAGGCGCTCAGCCGGTTCTGGTAACAGGCCTGGCTGCAGGTCGATGCGAAGTGCGTCTGCAGGAAGTCCTCGAGTGACGACCGGAACCGCAGGTAGTCATCCAAACTGGCCGCCAGCGCGGACTTTTCGGCGGCGCCGCAGCGGGCCAGGTGTTGCCGCACCACTTCCAGCGCGTCGTATTGTTCCCGGTTGTAGGAATTCATTGCACCGCCGGCAGGCCTTGCGTCCGTTTTTGATCTTTTTGCAGCGTTTGGAGCCGGGCCTCTTTTTCTTCCGCGATCCGGCGCGCGTCCGCCCGGTTTCTGAGCACCCGCGGCGTCAGGAAAACCAGCAGGTTGGTTTTCTGGTGCGACTGCGTCTCGTAGGTAAAGAGCCGGCCCAGCAGCGGAATATCCCCCAGCAGCGGCACCTTGGTTTCCGATCGCGAGGGGCTGTCTTCGATCAGTCCACCGATAACCACCGTTTGGCTGTCCTTGACCAGTACGCTCGTATCGATCGTCCGTTTGAGCGTGGTCGGCCTGAAGTCGGTGGTCGACTCGAGCGCCGAGACCTCCAGGCCGATGAGCAGGCGCACCGTTTCGGCATCGCCGATTTGGGGCGTTACCTTCAGAATCGTGCCGACGTCGCGGTATTCGAACGAATTGAAGGACTCGTTGAATGTGGTCGATGTGCTGGTTTGAAAGGGAATGTTCTTGCCGACATTGATCTTGGCTTCCTCCATATCGATGGTCAGGATCTGCGGGGTGGAGAGGATGCTGACGTCTTTTTGCTGCTGGAAGGCCTGGACCAGCGCCGTCAGGTTGTTGAATTTGACGCCGGCAATGTCGATGGCTTCGGTGAAGACCCCGAGGGAGAAGCCGGTCGGAAAAGCACCGGCCACCAATCCCGGCAGGGCTGATTCCTGAGGGCCTCGAATAAACCCGCCGCCGACCGCGGCATCTTTGCCGTCGATCCGGGTTTCCCCGACGGCCGTCCATTCGACGCCGATACGAAGATCGTTTTGGGCGTCGACTTCCATGATCAATATCTCGACCAGCACCATTGATCTCGAACGATCGAGCCGGGCAATGACCTCTTCCAGTGTTTGAAGTTCCACGCCGCTTCCGGCCGACAGTATCAGGCTGTTGGTCGCGGCATCGGCGAAAATGCCGACTGCCTGCGACAAAACCGGCAAGGCGCCCTTGGCCGGCGGGGCGCTGCTATCCTTACCGGGCAGATCCTGCAAGACCTTGACCAGATCTTCCGCCCTGGCGTTCTTGAGGTAGTGCACCCGGATTTGTCCCTTTTCACGCTGGGTTTTCTGGTCCAGCAGGGAGATTAATTCTTTGATTCCTGGAAGATCGGCCTCCGGGGCGATGACCACCAGCCGGTTGGTCCGCTCGTCGGCCACAAAGGTGGCCGTGCCGGTCAGCCGGCCTCTGACCGGCGTGGAGCGCGATGCAAACAGGCTGGGCAGCAACTCGGCCAGCTTGGCGGCGTTGGCGTATTGCAACGGCATAACCGCCAGGTCACGCCGGTTGCCGGCCACATCGATTTCGTGAATTATTTTCATCAGGCGCCGGACGCTGGCGGCCGTATCGGTGATGACCAGTTCGTTGGCGGCCGCCAAAGCACCGATGACGGCAGTGCGTGACACCAGCGGCGTCAGGAGGCGTTTGACTTCATCGGCATCGGCGTGGGCCAACCGGATGACCCGGGTGACCGGTTCATCGCCTGCAGGCGTTGGCCGCTCCGCCGGTCCGGTATCGATGTTCATGGTCCGGGCCTCGGCCGCCGGCACAATCTTGACCACCGGACCGGTCGCCACCGCACTGAAGCCGTTAACCTGGAGAACGGATTCAAAGATCCGGTACAGGTCCGCGACCGGAATCCGGGTGGGGGCGATGACCGTGACATTGCCGCGCACCCGCGGGTCGACGATAAAATTCTTGCCGGTCAATTCACCGACAAGATTGATAAAAACGGTAATATCGACGTTATTCAAATCAAGCGTGACCAGCCGTTCGGCGGCGGTTTCCCCGCTCTCCTCGGCATTCGCGGCCACGACGGTGGGAGGCGCCGGGGCGGCCAACAACAGCAGGCCCAGCAACAAAAAAAGAAGTGTCCATTTCATAATTTGAGACGATAAGCGTCGGTTATTTGATGTTGTACTCTATGGTGCGCGGCCGGCCGCCGCGTTTGATATCCACGGTGACGTTTTCGGCCGATTTCAACCCGTCGTAGAAACTCAGGGCATCATCGACCGTGGCGATTGAACGACCGTTGACGCCGGTGATGATATCACCGTTGCGGAGCCCCATGCGCATGAAGATGGAGTTGGGCCGAATGCGGGAGAACATCATGCCGTCCGGTTGGCCCTGGGAGAAATGGGGCCGGATGTTGACCTGGTCCATCAGTTGGGCGACATCCTGAACCGCACTCTCGATCTGGTTGCGCCGCAGGGTTATTTTCTGCGTGCGCACCGGCGCCTGATCCGCACCCTGGGCCGCCACGGGACGCCCGGCAACGGCCCTGCCCCCCGTCCCACCGGGTCCGGCGGCCTTCTCGATCTCCAGAACCTCATCTTTTCCTTGAACGGACAGGATGATTTTTTCCCTCAGGATCATCTTGACCGTTGCCTCCTGGATCGCATCTCCGACCCGAAAGAGGTTCTGCTCTTTTTTTCCGGCTTCCTCGATAACGGCATAGGCTTCCTCGGGCGGGCCGGTCACCGTGCCCCACAATTTGAGTTTGAGGCTCGTTTGTTCGAGTTCATCGACATCGACGTTCTTGGATGTCGATTCGGCGGTCGCCTTGGTGTCGAAGAGGTTGCGCTCGACGACCGGGTTGAAGTCGGACAGCGGGCGCTGGCTCCCCCGCTCGGTTGGCACGGGCGCCGTTCCGGTTTCAACGGTTTGCGGCACCTGCGCCAGACGCGCGGATGTCATCGTAAAAAAGGTGCTCACGCCAAAATAGACGATCGCCCCGATAAGCAGCAGATTCAGCAGGATAAAAATGTGTTTGTACATGTCATCGACCAGTTGAAAGGGTTAATTGGTGGTCAGCTGCAGCGCGCCCAGCGGGCCGCTGATGCGAACCGGAAGCCCGCCCTTGGCCTTCAGGCCCGCCAGATAGGGCCCGGGAATCCGGAGCGCGGACTTGTCGAGAAATTGTTTCTGCGGCATGACGGTGCCACTCAAGTTGACGACGCTCTGCATGAGATTCGGGTTAAGAGAGGCCGTGCCCGCGAGGGTGCCCTCGATCTGGTCGCCGGTCATGTCCACCTGCGAAATTTCGAGGCGTTGATTGCGCAGGAGAGCATCGGCATGAACTTTTTCGAAACGGACCCGGTCTATAGTCAAAAAAGGCGGCGTCAGCGCGACGGCCATCTGCTGGATGTCAACGGTGGCATCCGCCGTCTCGGGTTTGTCACCGCCGGCACCATAGGCGACGGTTGCATTCAGGATTCCCTCGACGCGCCCGGCGGCCAGCTGCTGCAAAACCGGAATGAGGCTCAGGTTCATCCCCGCGACCACGGCATCGACGCTCACCACCTGATGGCCCTGCAGCTCAGCCGTTCCGGTGACAAGACCCTCGTGGGCCGTTATCTTGAAAGAAAAAAACTTCCGGTCGCCCCAGAGGCTCTTGATGTGGGGATAGATCGCCACATCGTCAGCGAACAGCACCGGCCCGTCCGCATGATCCAGGCGGACGTTCAGGAGGTGCACGCCCGGCGGAAAGGCCAGGCCGGCTTTGTCAATGCTGAGCCTGCCGGCCGGGTAAATCTGGTTGGCCTGCAGAATAACGAAGGTCTTCAGCCGCTCGGCCGGAAAGAGATAATAGACAAAAAAAACTGCCAGGACAACGGCGTAGAGGCTATACAGAAACCATTTTCTTTTAACCATGACAGATCAAAACGGCGCCCGGCGCCGAGGGGGTTGCGTATCGGTAAATGATTTAATTTATCATTCGCGGCTGTTTTAGGCAAGTCGCATCCGGCATGGGGGGCCTTTTTCCCTTTTTTCAGCCCCGGCGACCGCCACCCGCGACGCTCCGCTGCCGGTAAACCCGGCGGGCTGCGAGCCGCCCGGCGCTTCTCCTTTTGACGGTTGACCGGCAGAAGTTTTTGTGGTTAATTAAGCCTCTTATGAAAGAGCCGCTGTTAAATACCGCCACCCGTCGGCCGGTCGCCCGTCGACTTTCGCACCTGCCAAACCAACGGGAGTCAGGCGCTTGTTACGCCGACTCTTCGATGGCGGGCTTCTTTTCCGGCGCCAATCTCCGCCCGTTTTCCCAATTTCCCGGTTACTCAATCAACGACCGGCCGTCGCTGTAATTGCCACATGACGAAACGATCCCCGATCGCCGTGGTAGGAATGGCCGGAATTTTTCCGGGCGCTGCCGATCTGTCAACCTTCTGGCGCAACATCGTCGCCGGATTCGATGCCAGCAGCGAGGTCCCGGCGGACCGGTGGATCGCCGACGCCGGCCGGATGGTCAGCCGCACCCCGGCGCCGGACAAGGCCTTTCACCGGCGCGGCTGCTTCCTGGATCCCCTGGACTTCGACCCGGCCGGATTCGATCTGGCGCCGGATCTCCTGCAAAACCTCGACCCGATGTTGCGCCTGGTCCTGACCGTCGGCAAAACGGCGCTGTCGGATCCGGCGCCTGTCAGGTGCGACCGGCGCCGGACCGGCATCGTCCTGGCGGCCATCGCCCTGCCGACCGATGCGGCCTCCGCCCTGACCCGGGATCTCGCCCGCGGCC
>JBAPSB010000124.1:0-30190 GCA_049281435.1 Desulfobacterales bacterium | reverse complement strand
CATAATAACCAACGATTGGAGCATTGAAAGGGGGAAGTATGAGTGAATCTTATCAACTGGACAGAATATTTCAGGTTATCATGAAACGCATGATGGAAACCGGCCAGGCACCGCACTACACAGAAATTGCTTCTGAGATCGATGTGCCGGTAGAGGAAGGGCGTAAGGCCTTGCATGAACTCTATTCACCAGGTTTTCCGGGCTGGTTGTTTCCCAACACGGATTACATCGGCTCGTTTCCGCCGTTCAGCAACCTTCCCACCCAAAACCGGATCACTATTGATGGCCAGCAAAAGTGGTTCGGCCAATGAGGGTTTGAATCGCTGGCGGTCAGCTGGCTTTACCCAGGCAAAACCGTACAGATCGATGCACCGTGTTTGGATTGCGGGGCGCCGATCAGAGTGGAAATGAAAGATGGGGTTGTTCAGAGTGCCGAACCGGATGGTATAGTAGGGTATGTGTCCGTTCCCTTTAGGGACTGGTTCAACGATCTATCCTATGCCTGAAGTACCATGAACCTCTTCCGGTCGGAAGAACATGTTCGTAATTGGAGTGGTTTCAAAGCCGACACCGAAGAAGGAATCAATCCGTTATCTAATTTGGCGGGATTGTTTTCGATCAACTTTTTTAGCAAGCGGTTAGACACCGACTACCTTTCACACTTGCCGGAGTACCTGTCGGAGCTAGTCGAAGCGGTAAAAGGACTGGGGTCTTTTTGGCAGCCGCCTGAGCAATGATCCTTTCCTTGTCCACGGCTTTTATCTGACGATACCTCGCAAAAAGAGATCTATCTGCGGAAATAACGCGTCGATGCCTTCAGGCGCCCTCCACACGATTTCCTGGTCGGCCCGAAACCAGGTCAGCTGGCGCTTGGCAAAGCGGCGGGTGTCGCGCTTCATGGTGCGAACGGCCTCCTCCCAGCTCAAGCGCCCGGCCGCAAAGTCGACCATGTGGCGGTAGCCCAGAGACTGCATCGACTTGAGATCTTCAGTGTAGCCTCTTGACAGCAGGCCCTTGACTTCATTGAGGAGGCCGGTCGCTATCATGGCATCCACCCGGCGATCGATGCGCTCGTAGAGGCCCTGCCGGTCTATGTCCAAACCGATTTTCAGTGTCCTGAAGGCAGACTCGCGGAACCCGTGCCGGCGGTGATGGTCCGTTATCGCTTCGCCCGTGACGGCGGCGGTTTCCAGCGCCCGGATGATGCGGAACGTGTCATTGGGATGGATTCGAGCGGCCGCCGCGGCGTCGATGGCCGCCAGCCGCTGGTGGAGTGCTTCGGACCCGACTTCGGCCGCTTCCTCCCGAAGCAGGCGCCGGGTCAGCGGGTCGGGTCGCGCGGCGCGAAAAAGGCCGTGGAGCAGGGCCTTGATGTAAAGCCCGGTGCCGCCGGCGACGATGGGAACGGCGCCGCGCCGGCCGATGTCGGCGGCGATGTCGCGGGCCGCCCGCGAGAAACGGGCCGCATCGAAATCTTCATCCGGGTCGACGACATCGATCAGGTGGTGCGGGGCGCGGTCGCGCTCCTGTGCGGTCGGCTTGGCGGTGCCGATGTCCATGAAGCGGTACACCTGCATGGAATCGGCACTGATGATTTCGCCGCCGAAGGCCTCGGCGGCCGCAATCGCCGCCGCCGTCTTGCCGATGCCGGTGGGTCCGCAGATGATGAGGACAGGAGGTTTATTGGGGTCTATTGCGTTTGTTGGGTCGACAGCCACTGGATCTGATAGTTAAAGAATCGAATTTAAAACTGGAGGCTTGTTACAAAGCCGATTTTGGAGAGTTTCAACCTGAGATAGTTTTGATGTTTGAAACTCGAAACTTGACGGCGTTATGCACAACGACTTTTATTCACTATCCAGTTTCCAGTTTCCAGTTTCGCCCATCTACCCGATGGTCTTCTTGACGATTCCCAGCAGCTTGTCGGCATCGAAGGGTTTGGCCATGAACGCCACGGCATCCTTGATGGCGTGGTCACCATCGATGCCGCTGATCACGATCACCGGTGTTTTGCGCAGTTCCTCGTCCTGTCGCAGCTTGCGGTAAAAGCGCGGGCCCCACTCGCCAGGCATCTGCAGATCGAGGGTGATCAAATCCGGCTTTTCTTTACGCACCACCGCCAGTCCTTCCGAACTGCTGGACGCTGCGCAGGTGTCGTAGCCGTTATTCTGGAACAGCGTCGCCAGGTACTTTACGATAATGGGATCATCGTCGATAATCAGTATTTTTTTAGGCATGACAGATCCCCTTTCCCGGTTGTCTCGATGGTTGACCTAAGGGCTCAACTCTTCACATGGCATTCGCCGCACATGACCGGACCCTTGTTTTGGTTCTGGTGGCACCCCATGCAGTTCAGATGAAACGCCCGCATCAAACCCGGCTGACGGCCCTGCGCCTCTAGTGTGTGGCAGTCCGAACAGCGCTCGCCTTCGGAAGATTCGTCTTCCAGCTTCTTGCCGTCTTCGTAGACGTGGTGGCATTCGTTGCACTGCTCGATCCCGGCGGCCTCGTTGTGCTGGTCGTGAGGAAAGACTGCCGGCGCGCGCCGCGGCCTGCTGAAATCGCTGTTGTCGATATGGGTCATGTCCTCCTGTGAGTAAGAAGTGACAACCACCACCAGGAAGACCGCCAACACTGCGAAGATCATCATCGAGGGGCGTGTTTTCATAGGCTTCTCCTTGCGGGGCTTGAGTGAGCCCTCAGGCCTCGACCGCTTCCGGTTTTTCCATGAGTTCGTAGATCAGGTCGCCGAAAAATTTGATATCCAGTCCGATCTCGTAGTGGTGAACGATATCGTGCAGCCCGCTGTGGCAGTTGTGGCAAGGGGCGACCATGGTGGCGGCGCCGCGGGCCTTGGCATCGAAGAGTTGTTCGGCCTTTACCCGGTTGCCCTCGATGCGCTTCATCTTGAACGGCGGGCCGCAGTTGATCACCCCGCCGCCGGCGCAGCAGCAGTAGTTGTGCTCCCGGTTGGGGATCATCTCGACCACGTTGTCGCACAGGGCATGCGCTACGTAGCGCGCCATTTCATGCAGGCCGCCGCCGCGGACGACGTTGCAGGGGTCATGCAGCGTGATCGGCTTGTCGTATTTGCGAACGATTTTGATCCGGCCTGACTTGAGGAGGTCGTAGTAGAATTCGATGGCGTGCACGATCGGAATCGGGGGCATGCCCCAGCCCAGCCAACGGTTGCCCATGTCGTAGACCGAGCGGAATGCATGGCCGCACTCCCCCATGACGATACGTTTGACCTTGAGGCGTGCGGCGGTTTCGAAATGGGTGCGCTTGATGCGCCCCATCAGTTCGTTGTCGCCGGTGAACATCGCCATGTCGCTGTTGTCCCAGCCCATGGTGGCCGGCATGGTCCAGTCGACACCGGCGACATCCATGATGACCGCCGCCTGGTAGATCAGCTGGGCCTGAAACTTGGGTTCGGGGGCGATGACCGAGTACATGATATCGGCCCCCTCTTTTTCCAGAGGAATCCGCAGGGTGGGAATTTCGGCCTGGGCCTCTTCTTCCTGCCACTGGAGAGTATCCGGCCACTCGTCGCCCTTGACCCACATCTGGTTCATGGTGACCGAGTGGCTGTGCGCGGTGTCCTGGATGTATAAAGGGGTAACGCCCAGGCGGTGGATGATGCGCCGCACCACGCTCATGATGTAGGCGATGTCGATGCCGAAGGGGCAGTACTGGGCGCAGCGCTTGCAGAGGTTGCATTCGGTGTGGGCGATTTCGGCGGCCCGCTTGATGAATTCGACGTCGACCTTGCCCTTTTTCTTCAGCATTTCCCACATCGTCTGCTTGACCTTGCCCACCGGCGAAAAACGGGGATCATTGTCGTGGGACAAATAGTAGTGGCAGGCTTCCGAGCACAGCCCGCAGTGGATGCAGGTTTCGACGTATGTCTTCAGGCGGGCGCCGGTTTCGTTCTCGATGACGCTGTTGATCACTTTCTCGATGCGATCGGGGGTCAGACGCGAAGCGCCGACCTCGATTCCGGCATCGACGATTTTTTTGTTCTGATCCCCGGATGTTGACTTGTCTTCCGCAGGTCCAGCCATTTTATTTCTCCCTTTAACGAGTGAGAGCCTCTCCCACTCACGATTCGATGGTAACGTTTCAATGCCCGACAGTCATTTTTTTGTCCGGTAACCAATGGAAAGATGCGGCATACGCGGTTGTCGATCTTTTTGCCCCTCAAAAAGGTTTCAGCAGTGCGTTCCGATGAGGGCGGCCGGTGTTTTTACCAGTCGCGGGCATGCCTGACCTTGCCGAACTCGGAGCCCATGTATGCGCGGGTGAAAGGCGAGAAGATCATGTGGCTCAGCCGGGTAAAGGGGATCGCAACCAGCATCACTTCTCCGGCCACCACGTGCAGGACCATCATCACCGGGTAATCGAACCACTGGTGGTACGCGATGAAGCCGGTCAAAAACGGCGCCGCCACGATGGCCAGAATCACGAAATCGGAGGCCGAGGTAACGTACTTGACTTCTGGCCGGGTCAGGCGTCGAATCAGAAAAAAGACGCATCCGATGATCACCACCGCGGTCAGGGCATCCGCCCACCCATCCGGCAGCGTCCACCAACTGAAGTTCCAGGCCAGGTCCCATAGGATCACGTGCGCCAGCAGGAATATCGGCACCAGCAGCAGGCCGAAGTGGAATGCAAACGTGACCACGGTCAGAACCGGGTGCCGGCGCCAGTTGACCGTTCCAAAGGGGATGAGCCAGTGAAATATGGAGCGCAGGCTGTATTTCCAGCTCATATAAGTGAAGATGAAGGGCTCTTTCTCTTTGACGAGCATGAGCAACCGGATCAAGCGGAAGAGGCAGCCGCCGAAAAACAGAATGAATGCCAGCCATGCCAGGGGACCGCTGACGAAGGTGTAGATCTCACGCATTATTGCTCCCTCCTAGCTTGCAAGATCGGTTACGGGGATGATGCGCCGATAATAGGAGCCGTCCTCGAGGGACTTCAAGAGGATCTTCTGGCCGTCAGGACTGAACACCGGGTCCCAGACGGCCTCGCAGCGATGTGACCACAGCCGGTTGTCGACGGCGATGGTATACGTGCCGTTTTGTTGCACTTTGGCCGCCATGTGACCCGCGTCCGGGCTGAATACCGGCTTCCAGGCCATATCGAAGGTGTCTTTCCAGGCGCTGCCGTCGGCGACGATGCGGTATTTCCCGTCCTGTTTGGCGACCGCCGCGATGCGGCCGCCATCGGGGCTGAAGGTAAGGTCGGTGACCATTTCGTTGAAGACAATCGACCAGGGAATGGCGTCCACGGCCACCGTCCACTTACCGTATTTGACGGCGACGATGGCCGCCAGCCGGCTGCCGTCGGGGCTGAACAGCTGATGCCAGAGCTGGGCAAACCGGCGGTCCCACAGCAATTGACCGTCTTCGGCCAGGGTCCACTTGCCCCCGACCCTGACCGGTGCGATCACCGATTGCCTTTGCGGGTGGAAGACAGGTTCCCAGACACTGCCGAAGGTCGTGTCCCACGGCTTGCCGTCGACCGCGATGGTGTAATCATAGAGGTTGAGCCGCACTTCGGCCGCCAAATGCTTTCCGTCCGGACTGATGGCCAGATTCCAGACGTTGACGAACCGGGTGGTCCAGGCCTTGCCGTCCAATGCGGCCGAGAAGGTGCCTTCCTGGAACTTGTGCACTTCTCCGGAATCCGCCGGGCTCACCTGGACGGCCGCCGCGGTTTTTTCGCCGTCCGGGCTCAGCGCAAAATAGGTGATATTGCTGTAGGTTTCTTCCCAAGGCGTGTCGTTCAAGGCCATGCCGTACTGCATATCCTGCTGAAATCCGACGGCGATGTGGCGGCCGTCCGCGCCGTAGAGCGGATTCCAGACGTAGCCGAATTTGTTCTCCCACGGCGTGCCGTCATCGGCCATTGTCCACTCGCCCATTTCCGAGACGATGGCGGTCGGGCGGCCGGAGGGAGTAAAGCGCAGGTGCCAGATCTTGTCGAAGACGGCTTCCCAGGCTTCGCCGTTGACGCACACGCTGAACTGCCCCTCATCGATATTGACGATGGCGGCGATTTTTTCGCCGTCGGGGCTCACATAAGGCTCCTCGACCCAGCGAAAATTCTCCTTCCAAACGTCGAAAGGAATCCGTTTCTCACCGGTCTCCCAGTCCCAGCCTTTTTCTGTGGCCATTTGCCCTCCTTTGCCTCAAAATTCCCTTTTTGCGGTGGCCCTTTTTTGTGCGTTATCCCCTATATAAAATTATTTTCTAAAATGCAATTAAATGCATCGGCTGCCAGGAAATCCATCGGCAGTTTGCGTGCGAGTCGCGTCCGGCAAGCCGACCGGGCCGGTGCCGTTCGGCAAGGGTTTCCGGTTCGAAATGACGACCACGTGCAGGTGACCAGGACCCCCGGCACCAGCATCGCCACGGGTCGCCGGCCCGAGGGCCTCACTTCTTGCAATCATCGCGGCAGACATGCTACGCCTGTAATTGCCGCAGAGCGGTTTTACGCGCGCGGCGGACCTGGTCGGGGCCGGAATCTACAAGGCTTTAAGATAAAGATTTTGGCAAGGCCAGCGGGAGGCGGCTGTATGGTCGATACGCCAACGACCGATACCAGCAGCCAAAACCTTTATCGAAAAGCCTATACCATAAAGGAGAGGTGGACATGAAGATTGCGGTGGTGGGGGGCGGCGAACGCTGCAAACGGTTGATGGAGCTTTTCGAGAGCCACAGTTTCGAGGAGGTACACCCGCAGGTGATCGCGGTGGCCGATCTCAACCCGAACGCCCCCGGGTATCTCAAGGCTCAACGCCAGGACCTTTTCGTCACGACCGACTACAACGATTTTTTCAAGCTGGGCGACGTCGATCTGATCATCGAAATGACCGGCAGCATGGACATCTACAATGACATCCTGCGGAAAAAGGCCTTCGACGTGCAAGCCATCGCTTCCCGGACGGCCCACCTCTTCTGGGAGATCGCCCGCGTTTTGAGCCTGCAGCAACGGTGCAGCGAAAAACTCGAGGAAACGCGGGCCATGTATCGCACGGTCATCAACGAGCTTATTCAGGAAGACATCCTGGTGATCGGGGCCGACTACCGCATCCTTGATGTCAATGACAGCCTCCTGGCCAAGCTGGGCCTCAAGCGGCACGAGGTGATCGGCCGCTATTGCTACGAAATCACCCACCGCCGCCATCAACCCTGTTCGGGGGACCAGCACCCATGCCCGCTCATCGAGACCCTGAAAACCGAAAAACCGTCGCAAACCACTCATGTCCACCAGGACAGGGACAGCCGTGAAATTTTCTATTCGATATCGACCTATCCGCTGGTCGAAGGCGGTAAGGTCACCGGGGCAATTGAAATCTCGCGCGACATCACCAGGGACATGAACGTTCAGAAGGTCATGATGCAGCAGGAGAAGCTGGCCTCCATCGGACGGCTTTCGGCCGGGGTCGCCCATGAGATCAACAACCCCCTGACAACGATTTTGACCACCGCCATGCTGCTGCTCGAGGACATCGCCCCGCAGGACCCGATGCAGCAGGAACTGGAAACCATATCGAGCGAGGCCTTGCGCTGCCGGAAAATCGTGGCCAGCCTGCTCGATTTTGCGCGGCAGAAAACGCCCAGGAAGGAGTTGCAGGACCTGAACAAGATCATCGAAGAAACCGTGATGCTGATCAACAAGCAGGCCGCCTTCAAGGACATCCGCCTCGAAAAATACCTGGAAGAGGGCATCCCCAGAATCCAGGTGGACCGGGACCAGGTGCAGCAGGCCCTGATCAATCTGGCCATCAATGCCATCGAAGCAACCGGGCCCGGCGGCCGGGTGGCCTTTTCTTCCCGTTATATCCCCAAGGGCCGCCTGGTGGAAATCGCGGTGAGCGACACCGGTGCTGGTATCGAGCCCGAAGTGCTTGATAAGATTATCGATCCGTTTTTCACCACCAAGGAAGCCGGCAGTGGGCTGGGGTTGTCCATCACCCACGGCATCCTCGAACAGCACGGGGGCACCCTGGACGTGATGACCGAACCCGGCAAAGGCGCCTGTTTTTTCCTGCGGTTTCCGGTGGACCACGGTGGGCAAGATGGGCGCTGACCTCGACCGTCGGTCGGCGCCGGCCCGCGTGCTGATTGTCGATGACGAGGAAAAGATCTGCCTGAACTGCGTCAAGATCCTGTCGCGGATGGATTGCGCGGCCGAGTATGCCCTCAACGGCTACGACGCCCTCAAACGGCTGGAAAACAAGGCCTACGATCTGGTCATCACCGACCTGAAAATGAGCAGCCTGGGCGGCATGGAGGTCTTGCGCCGCGTCAAGGCGGGTTTCCCTGAAACGGTTGTGG
Source organism: Desulfobacterales bacterium (assembly GCA_049281435.1). Lineage (GTDB taxonomy): Bacteria > Desulfobacterota > Desulfobacteria > Desulfobacterales > SG8-13 > JARFQH01. The sequence goes on along the minus strand of JBAPSB010000124.1, from coordinate 21,842 downwards.
TGGTCATCACCGGCTATTCAACGGTCTCATCGGCGGTCGAGGTCATGAAGTCGGGCGCTTTCGACTACCTGCCCAAGCCCTTTACCCCCCAGGAACTCAGGGCGGTGGTCATGCAGGCGCTGGCCGAAAGAGACCTGCGCCGTCAGAATGCGGAATTGATCGGGCGGCCCAAGAGCCGTCGAACCATTACGCACCAGCTCGTGGGCAGCAGCGCCAAAATCAAAAAAGTGGTCCAGATGGTGGAAAAGGTGGCGGCCACCGATGCGACGGTTCTGATTTACGGCGAAAGCGGAACCGGCAAGGAGCTGGTGGCCCGGGCCGTGCACGCCAACAGCCTGAGAAAGGAGCGCGTGTTTTTCGCGGTCGATTGCGGCACGCTGTCCGGGGAGCTTCTTGAAAGTGAACTCTTCGGACACGTGAAAGGGGCTTACACCGGCGCCCACCAGGAAAAGGAAGGCCTGTTCAAGCGGGCGGACGGCGGAACGGTATTCTTGGACGAGATCGGCAACATCAGCCTGGAGGTCCAGGCAAAACTGCTTCGTTTTCTCGAGAACCGCGAGTTCATTCCGCTCGGGGGAACCACCGTTGAAAAGGTCGATATCCGGCTTGTTTTCGCGACCAACCGCCATCTCAAGGACCTGGTCGACAGCCGCGAGTTTCGGGAGGATTTCTACTATCGAATTTACGTCTACCCCATTTTCCTGCCACCCCTGCGGGAAAGAAAAACCGATATTCTGCCCATCTCCTACCATTTTCTGCATCAGTTTAGCCGACACCTCGGTAAAAATATCATCAGTTTCGATGAAGAGACTGTTCGACGGCTGACCTTCTTCGACTGGCCCGGCAACGTGCGACAGCTGCGCAACGTCATCGAGCGCGCCGTCATTTTATGTGAATCCGATCAAATTACCCTCAAAGAGCTGCCCAGTTTGAGTGACAGTCAGTGCTTCGATCAACTGATCGACGCCGTTCCCGGCACCAACGAGGAATTGAAGCGAGTCAAGAAGGAGATCCGCAAAAAAGCGACCGACCGGATCGAAGCCGATTTCGTGCGCGGCGCGCTTGAAAGATGCGACGGGAACGTCACGCGCGCCGCGCGGGAAACCGGCCTGCAGCGAACCAATTTTCAAGGCATGATGAAAAAGCACGGCATCAAAAGACCCTCCCGTAAAAAATCCCGCTGACCCGGTCGGGAATCGTCCCGTTCTTGAATCATACACTGTATATTTTTTTTATAAACCGGTTTTTTAAGCGCCCCGGCTGGCTGATTCATGCTGCCGTGGCCTGCTGAACACCGACCCTGTGCGGCATTGATAGAAAAAGGCGGCCGCGGGCATGGTGGGCGTGATGGTGTACCATGTATGAAAAAAGAATACGTTTTACACCCGGCGTAACGGGGTTTTTGTAAAAAACCGTTTAATTTAAGTAAGTTAATTATATTAAATTCCTGGCATAATCCCTGCACTCATTTCCGATACCAAAAGGAAAAACCCAAGATCGAGTTTAAAGACTGTAACGGGAGGAAAAAAATGGACTCAACGACAAAAATCCTCGTGGTCGATGATGAAAAGAGCATTGGCCAGAACGTCGAAAAGATCCTGAAAAAAGGCAATTACGAGGTTACCCAGGCCGTCAGCGCCCAGGAGGCGCTGGAGAAAATGGCGCAAGAATCCTATGCGCTCTTGATTTCCGATATCGTCATGCCCGGCCAGAACGGACTGGAGCTGCTCAAGCTGGTCAAAAAGGAGTGGCCCCTGACCAAGGCCGTCATGATGACCGCTTATGCCTCCACGGATACGGCCATGAAGGCGATCCGCCTCGGGGCGCTCGACTACATTCCCAAGCCGTTTACCCCCGATGAGATGCGCAAGACGGTCGAAAAGGCGCTCAGCGGTGAATTGGCCGAAACGGCCGTTGCACCGGAGGAACGCGAATCGATCGACGTCATCGACATCGATTTGCCGTTCGAGGCCCGGGAAGTTGCCGAGCAGGTCGGCGAAGAGTACATGAACATGCTCAGCCGCTCGGATATGCCGATCGTCGAGGTCAAGATATCCAAACCTCTGGAAAACTTCTGCGAGGTCGGCAGCATGGTGTGCGACATCTTCAAAAAGCTGGGAGCCACCTGCAAGGCCGGCACCAAGTCCGGCGCCTGTCCCCAGAAAAAGGCCAAAAAGACAGAAAAACAAGCGGCCCGCTCGAAAGGCGACCCGAAAAAACTGATCGGGATCGATATGCCTTTCGACTATGAAGAGGTGTCGGCCGTCACCGGCCCGGAGTACCTGAGGGCCCTTGACGGCGAAGGGGTCGCCTTTGTCCCTTACGAGGAACTGAAACAGAATGTGGCCCGCATGATGCAAAAAGGGCGAATCGATGTCGATATGCCCTTTGATCGCGATGAAGTGGCGGCCTACACCGGCGATAAGTATACTGAGCAGTTGACCAGATCCGATGTGCCGGTGGTGGAGATAACCGCCGATCAGCCCCTGGAAAACTTCTGCGAGGTCGGCAGCATGGTGTGCGACATCTTCAAAAAGCTGGGGGCCACCTGCAAGGCCGGCACCAAGAGCGGCGCCTGTCCGCAGAAAAAGGCCAAAAAAGCCCGCGGCGCCGTCCTCACCCCGGCCCGGGACCTGACACGGCTCATCAGCATCGATCAGCCTTTCGATTACGAGGACGTCGTGGCCGTGACCGGGACCGAGTTCGCCGGTCACCTGGTTCATGACGAAACCGTCATGGTGCCCTATGAGGAGGTCAAAGCCAACGTGGCCCGGCTCGATGCGGAAATGGCCGGCCGTGCGGCCGAACAAAAGAAGGCTGCGGCCAAGGCCGAGGACCTGCACGTGCTGGTGATCGACGACGAGGTGGCGGTCAACAACAACATCCGCAAGATCCTGAACAAAAAAGGGTACCGGGTCGAACAGGCCACCAGCAAGGCGGAAGCTCTCGAAAAGATCGAACGGCGAAATTACCGTCTGGTGCTGCTGGATCTTAAAATGCCGGGCGTCAAAGGCCTCGAACTCCTGGAGGCGATCCGCAACGTTCAGCCCCAGGCCCGGGTGGTCATCATTACCGGCTACGCGAGCATCGAAACCGCCGTCGACACCGCCCGCATGGGCGCGGTGGACTACGTTCCCAAACCGTTCACGCCGGACGAAATCCGCAGCGCAACCGATAACGCCTTGCGCCTGGCCGCCTGATGGGGCCGCTCCCGTAAATCCCGCCCGCTGAATGTCACCCGGTCCGCCCTGTGGGCCGGGTGACATCTTTCGACTCCTTCGATACTGCCCTTTCGCACCGACATTGATTCGAAAAAATTCTCGAATGTAAACGTCGGCTCTCAGCACACCAACGGGTTCTTTCGTTAACACGAGAATAAGTACTCGGACAAATGGTTGCGAATTGCTAAAAAGGGCAGGCACATAGGCCTGCCCCTACACAGCGAACCCAGGAAATCCAACAAACCGACCCAATCCAACCGATACAACCTCATCAACCGACCCCATCGACCCAGCTGACTCAGCCGACTTAACTGACTTAACTGATCCGACTCATTTTTGGGTTGCATCGGCGTTTGATTATGAGTATATTCCCAAAACATTTCGGCGACGAAACTTTGGAAGACCGAAATTCGTTGACAAGATCCGGTTCGCTCTATACAAGAACTCTTCTGTTTTTTGGCTTTAACGCCAATCGATAAATCGATCGGGTCGCGGCGCCTTGCGAGGCGCCATCATCAGGAGACAGCTATCATGGCAAACGATGTCAAGGGGTCGGTGCTGGTCGTCGGCGGCGGTATCGCCGGGATGCAATCAGCGCTCGATCTCGCCAATTCAGGGTATTACGTTTATCTGCTCGAAAAATCTCCGTCCATCGGCGGGGTCATGTCCCAGCTGGACAAGACCTTTCCCACCAACGACTGTGCCATGTGAATCATCTCGCCCAAACTGGTCGAGGTCGGCCGGCACATGAACATCGAGCTTATCACGTACGCGGATCTTGAATCGGTTGCGGGAACGCCCGGCAATTTCAAGGTCAAAGTCAGAAAAAGAGCCCGGTACATCCGGGAGGACCTGTGCACCGGTTGCGGCGCCTGCGTCGAAAACTGTCCGGTGGTTCAGGAGCAGGTCCCGGTGTCCGATCCGGTATCTTTGTAAGACGAGCGGACCACATTTTCAACCAACCGACATTACAGCAGGAGTTTGGTGAATGAGTGTCGCCCAGGCATTAGAAAAACAACCCGTCGATGATATTGACTTCATTGAACTGGATCGGATCATCGAGGAGGATTTCGGCAACGACAAAGAAAACCTGATCATGATCCTTCAGGCCATCCAGAAACAGTTCAATTATCTGCCCCGACCGGCACTCAAGTATCTGGCAACCAAAATAGGGATGCCGCTGAGTAAAATATACGGCGTGGCCACTTTTTACAGCACCTTCAGCCTCGAACCGCGCGGCAGAAATATCATTTCAATCTGTCTGGGAACCGCGTGTCACGTGCGGGGCGCCGAACGAGTGCGCGAAAGAATCCACGACTCCCTGGCGATTTGTGACGGCGAAACGACCCCGGATATGCGCTTTACTCTGGAATCGGTGCGCTGTATCGGTTGCTGCAGCCTGGGACCGGTCGTCAAGATCAATGAGGACATGCATGCCCGGATCGAATCGGACAAGATCGGAAAAATTCTGGAGCAATACAAATAGAGCGGATATGGGGCACAGACGATGAAAATACAGTCGATCGCTGACTTAGAACGGATCGGCCGGGAATACGGCCAGAGGATTTATGCGCCCGATGACCTGAAGGTCAATATCGGGATGGCATCCTGCGGTATCGCCGCCGGGGCGCAGGCGGCCTATGAAACGGCCGTCGAGGAATATTCCGGCAAAAACGGTGTTGACATCTGCAAAACCGGGTGCATCGGCTTTTGTGAAGTCGAGCCGCTCGTGGAAGTGCTGGCCGCCGGCAAGCCCCGCATCATTTATAAGAAGATCACGGCGGACAAGATAAAAAAGGTCATCGAAGGATACAAGGCCAATGATTTCGACCTGAAGATGATTCTGGGTCAAATGAAGGACCCGCGCAGTGTTCTGGAAAACGAAACGGCCAATCCGCTCGATGGCGTCGAGCCGATCGATGGCATCCCCGTCCTGGAAGGAATTTCTTTTTACGGCGACCAGGTCAAGGTGGCGATGCGAAACTGCGGGTACATCGATCCGGACGCCATCGAAGAATATATCGCCCGCAAAGGCTATGTCGCTTTTCTCAATGCCCTCAAGGACATGCAGCCGTCCAACATCATCGACGTCATCAAGGCTTCGGGCTTACGGGGCCGGGGCGGCGGCGGGTTTCCGACCGGCATCAAGTGGGCCACCTGCGCCAAGCACCAGGGTGATCGGATGATCATCTGCAACGCCGACGAAGGCGATCCCGGCGCTTACATGGACCGCAGCATTCTGGAAGGCGATCCCCACAGTGTGCTCGAAGGCATGCTGATCGCGGCGGTGGCCATCGGGTCGCATCAGGGCTTCATCTATGTTCGAAACGAGTATCCGCTGGCGGTCAAACGCCTGGTCACGGCCATCAAACAGGCCAAGGACTGCGGTTTGCTGGGCAAAAATATCGCCGGGACCGATTTCTCCTTTGATGTCAAAATCTCAACCGGAGCCGGGGCCTTCGTCTGTGGGGAGTCCACGGCCCTGATGGCCTCGCTCGAAGGCAATGTGGGACGCCCGCGGGCCAAATACGTCCACACCGTCGAAAAAGGTTTTCGCGACCAGCCCTCGAATCTGAACAATGTGGAAACCTATGCGAATGTGCCGGCCATTCTCCTTAAAGGGGCCAAGTGGTACGGCCAAATGGGCACCGAGCACAGCAAGGGCACCAAGGTGTTCAGTCTGGTCGGGAAAATTAAAAACACCGGCCTGGTCGAAGTCCCCATGGGAATTTCCCTGCGCGATATCGTCTTTAAAATCGGCGGCGGTGTGCCCAAGAAGAAAAAGTTCAAGGCCGTGCAGACCGGCGGGCCCTCCGGCGGCTGCATCCCGGAACGCTTTCTCGATTTGCCGGTCGACTACCAGAAACTCACCGAAGTGGGATCCATCATGGGTTCCGGCGGCATGATCGTGATGGACCAGGACACCTGCATGGTGGATGTGGCCCGCTATTTCGTCGATTTTCTCAAAGAGGAATCCTGCGGCCAGTGCAATCCCTGCCGTGAGGGGCTCAAGCAGATGCTGGAAATCCTGACCCGCATCTGCAATGGCGGCGGTATCGAGGCGGACATTCCCCTGCTGGAGGAATTAGGGGTAATGATGCAGCGGTTTTCTTTGTGCGGGTTGGGGACCTCGGCCGCCAACCCGGTCCTGACGACCCTGCTCTACTTCCGGGACGAATACGAGAAGCACATCCGCGAAAAAAAATGTCCGGCCGGTGTCTGCAAAGCGTTGTACCATTACGAGATCGACGATGATGCCTGCACCGGCTGCCAGGTTTGTTTCCGGAAATGCCCCCAGGACGCGATTTCCGGTGAGAAGAAAAAGCCCCACACCCTCGACCAGGAAAAATGCATCAAATGCGGCATTTGTTACGACGCCTGCAAGTTTGATGCGGTCAAGATCCGTTAATACAAGGAAATACCGACAATGATTACATTCAAGTTGAACGGTCAGACAGTTCAAGGCGAAGAAGGCCAATACATTCTTCAGGTGGCCGAAAAGTACGGGGTCGACATACCGACGCTGTGCTACCACAAGGCGCTGGAACCCGCCGGCATGTGCCGCCTGTGCACGGTCGAATTGTTCGACGGTCGCCGGAGCCGCTATGTCACCGCCTGCAACTACCCGATCTGGGAGGGCATGGAGGTTCGCACCAACAGCGACGGCGTCCATCAGGGCCGCAAGCTGATCGTCGAGCTGCTGCTGGCCCGCTGTCCCGAAGTGCCCTTGCTGCAGAAGCTGGCCAAGAAATACGGCATCGACAAGTCCCGTTTCAAAAACGAGGATGACACCTGCATCCTGTGCGGTTTGTGTACCCGCACCTGCGAGCGTATCGGCGCCAACGCCATCAGCCTGACCGGTCGCGGGGTCGAGATGGAGGTCGGTACGCCGTACGCCGACAACACGGATGCCTGTATCGCCTGCGGGGCCTGCGCCTTTGTTTGCCCCACCGGCCACATCAACCTGGACAGGGTCAACCGGCACCACACCCAAAAACCGACCCGTCCCATTGCCTCCGAATACGAAATGGGGCTCAAGGGCCGCAAACCGGTTTATGTTCCCTATGCCCAGGCGGTGCCCAATACGCCGGCCATCGATGACAGCGTGTGCGTCCATTTCAAGACCGGCGGGTGTAAAATCTGTGCCGAATTCTGCGGCGTCAACGCCATCGATCACAGCATGCAGGATGAGATCCTCGAACTCGATGTCGGTGCGATCGTCCTGGCGCCGGGCTTCAAGCCCTTCGACCCGTCCAAATTTGATGCCTACAATTACGCCCGGCACCCCAACGTGATCACCTCGATGGAAATGGAGCGCTACCTGTCGGCCTCCGGTCCGACGGCCGGCCACCTCGTGCGGCCTTCCGACCACAAGGAGCCCAAGAAAATCGCCTGGTTCCAGTGTGTCGGGTCGCGCGACCTGAACCGCTGCGACAACTCCTACTGTTCATCGGTGTGCTGCATGTACGCCATCAAGGAAGCCGTCATCGCCAAGGAACACGGCGGCAGCGATCTGGACTGCGCCATCTTTTTCATGGACATGCGGACCCCGGGCAAGGATTTCGAGCGTTTTTACGACGGCGCCCGCGACAAACACGGCGTGCGCTTCATCCGCAGCCGCGTTCACACCATCGATCCGGTGTCCGGCAGCGGCGACCTCGAACTGCGCTACGTGACCGAAAGCGGCGAGATGGTGACCGAGACTTTCGACATGGTGGTGCTGTCGATCGGCATGGAGGTCGCACCCGAGGCGGTGGCCATGGCCCGGAACCTGGGGATCGAGCTGACCGAAGGGCACTTCGCCAAGACCCAAACCTTCGAACCGGTGACCACCTCGAAGCCGGGGATCTATGTATGCGGCGCCTTCCAGGGACCGAAGGACATTCCGCAATCGGTCGTGGACGCCAGCGCGGCGGCCGGTGCGGCCGGCGAGATCCTGGCATCGGCGCGCTTCAGCGCCACCAAGATCAAGGAAGAAATACCCGAGACCAACGTCACGGGCGAGCGCCCCCGCATCGGGGTTTTCGTGTGCCGCTGCGGCATCAATATCGCCGGGGTGGTCGACGTGCCGGCCGTAAGGGACTATGCCAAAACGCTACCCTACGTCGAGTTCGTGGCCGACAATTTATATTCCTGCTCGCAGGATACCCAGGAAACGATGGCCTCGATCATCAAACGCGAAAATCTCAACCGGGTGGTGGTGGCGGCCTGCACGCCCAAAACCCACGAACCGCTGTTCCAGGAGACCCTGATCAACGCCGGCCTCAACAAGTATCTGTTCGAGATGTCCAACATCCGCAATCATGATTCCTGGGTTCACAAGAACAACCCGGAACTGGCCACGCGCAAGGCCAAGGACCTGGTGCGCATGGCAGTGGCCAAGGTGGCGTTGATGGAACCGCTCAAAGAGGCCGAACTCGACATCGCACCGGCCGCCATGGTGCTGGGCGGCGGGGTGGCGGGCATGACGGTGGCGCGCAGCCTGGCCCGCCAGGGCTACGAGACGCATTTGATCGAAAAAAGCGACCGGCTCGGAGGGCAGGCCCTCAACCTATTCCACACCGCGCAGGGTGAAGCGGTTCAGGAAAAACTCGCGAGCCTCATCGGGGACGTTCAGAACCAGGAAAACCTGCAGGTGCACTTGAATTCAACGCTGAAAACCGTCGAGGGGTTTGTCGGCAACTTCAAGTCCTTGCTGACGACCGACGGCCGTGAAGACAGCCTGACCTACGGTGTGGCCGTTCTGGCCACCGGCGCCAGCCCCCTGAAGCCCGATGAGTACGGGTATGGCGATGATCCGCGCATCCTGACGAGTCTCGATCTGGATCGCCGGTTCATCGAAAACGATCCGGCTATCGGAAAACTCGAAACGGCGGTCTTCATCCAGTGCGTCGGTTCACGGGAGCCCCAGCGGCCTTACTGCTCCCGGGTCTGCTGCACCCACTCGGTCGAAAATGCCCTGGAGTTCAAGAAGCGCAACCCGGAGATGCGGGTCTTTATTCTCTACCGCGACCTGCGCACCTATGGTGAGCGCGAGTACCTTTATAAAAAGGCCCGTGAAGCCGGCATCATCTTCATCCGCTACACCCTCGATCGTAAGCCGAAAGTCAGCCTGACCGACGAAAAAATTCACGTCGAGGTGATCGACCATGTCCTTGGGCAGCCGGTCGATATCGCGACCGACCTGGTCGTGTTGGCATCGGCCGTCATTCCGGCCGGCGATGAAAAACTGGCCCAGTTCTTCAAAGTGCCGATAAACGATGACGGCTTTTTCGTTGAGAAACACGCCAAGCTGGGCCCCTCGGAATTCGCCACCGACGGCGTGTTCCTGTGCGGCATGGCCCACTACCCGAAGCCGATCGACGAGTCCGTGGCCCAAGGCCGGGCGGCGGCCTCGCGCGCCCTGACGCTGCTGGCCCAGAAGAAGATCCACACCAGCGGTACCGTGGCCAGGACCGATCCGTTCATGTGCAGCCGTTGCGGCGTGTGCGTCGCCATCTGCCCGTATTCGGCGCCTTTTTTTACCGAAACCGGCCCGAACGCCGGCAAGGCCGAGATCAACCCGGTCCTGTGCAAGGGTTGCGGCCTGTGTGTCGCCTCCTGTCGCTCCGGGGCCATCCATCTGAAGGGCTTCGACAACAACCAGATTTTTGCGCAGCTCTTCTCGCTGAGTGAAGAGGTGGGATAGTGTCCATCCCAAAATGGTCTTTTTTCCGCTGGGCTGCGTTCTCCGCGGGTTTCCGGCTGCGGCGTACGTACAGTACGCCTCGCCGCAAACCCTTGTGCGGCCTTGCCCAGCAAAAAAAATCCTCATTTTTGAATCGGACTCTTAGCAGCGTTTTTAGACGATTTTGGATGGATTCGAACTACAAAACAATAGCGTTTTATGGTCTCAATTCGATGTCGACTACGAAACTATCATCCGTTACCGACAATTCTTAACCATATGGAGTGATCATGTCCGAGTGGGAACCTAAGATCGTCGCTTTTTTGTGCAACTGGTGCAGTTATGGGGCCGCGGATCTGGCCGGCGTCAGCCGCATGGAGTATCCACCCAATATCCGCGTGATCCGCATTCCCTGCACCGGGCGGATGAGCCCCAAGTTTTTTCTTTCGGCGCTGCGCGAGGGCGCCGACGGTGTGTGGGTGTCCGGGTGACATCCCGGCGAATGCCATTACCTGGAAGGTAATTACTACGCCCGCCGAAAGTTCGCCCTGTTCCAGAACCTGATGGAGCACATGGGGGTCGAGCCCGGAAGAATTCAGTTTTCCTGGGTTTCTTCCGCCGAATCGACCAAATTTGTCGATGTGGTCAACGAGGTCACCGCCGCGGTCAAAAAACTGGGTCCAAACTGCAACTATGTCAAAACCGAAGCCAAGGTCGCTTAACATGTTTTCTGAATACACGAATAAGATAAAAGAAATATCCAAACGGCTCCTGGAAGACTGCACCGTCGAGATGGTGATCGGGTTCCGCCGTGGTACGGTTCCCATGATGAACGAGCCGTGCTTTGCGAAAACTCCCGCCGAGGCCGACTCGTTCGTGTGGGACGGCAACTGCGGCATCAACCTGGCCAACTATTTGAGCGACCGCAAGGAGAAGATCGGCATCGTCGCCAAGGGCTGTGATTCCCGCAATATCGTCACCCACATCCTGGAGAACAAAATCAAGCGCGAGCAACTCGTGATCATCGGCGTGCCCTGTCTGGGGATGATCGACCGGCGCAAGGTCGCGGCCGCTTTCGGCGGGGAAATCGACGAGGTCAGGGAAGAAAACGGCCGCGTGGTGGTGGTGGGTGGCGGCTCCGAAAAAGCCTTCGAGCGGGGGGAGGTCATGCAGGAAAACTGTGCGATCTGCATCCAGCGCAACCCGGTCATCTACGACGAGCTTATCGCCGAACCGGTGCCCGAACAGACGGACGTGGACCGTTACGCCGACGTGCGCCGCATAGAATCCATGGCGCCGGAAGACAAGTGGAAATTCTTCGAAGATATGCTGTCGCCCTGCATCCGCTGCTATGCCTGCCGCAATGCCTGCCCGCTGTGCTACTGCCCGGTATGCTTCGTAGACGAAAACCGCCCGCAGTGGGTCGGCAAGAGCCAGGATCCGGTGGACGTGCGCACCTTTCACTTCCTGCGCGCCTATCACTGCGCTGGCCGGTGCACGGATTGCGGCGCCTGTGAGCGCGCCTGCCCGGTGGGGATCCCGGTACGTCAGTTCACCAAGAAGCTCGAAAAAGACGCCCGCGAACTCTTCGACTGGCAGGCCGGCATGACGCTGGAAAAGCGGCCGGTGCTCGATTTTTACAAAGCCAACGATCCGGATGACTTTATAAAATAATAAAAATGGTGTTTAGTGTTCGGTGTTTAGTGTTTGGGAAAGCAAGATTGAGCATCACACACCAAACACCAAATACAAAACACCAAATACTAACCACCAAACAAAAACACCAATTACTAGGGTTTTCATTAATGAAGATTGTTGAAATCGACAAGAAAAAGTTGGCTGGCGAACTGGACCGGCTGCGCGGGACCTATCGGATTTTCGGACCGGTCAAGGAAGAAAAATTCAGCAACTTTCGCGAACTGACGCAGGGTCAGGTCCCGGATTTCGATTTTCCCAACACCCGCCTGTCGCCGAAAGCCCTGGTTTATCCCCAGTCGGAGGTGATGTTCGACTACAGCCTGGACGAGGCTCGTGAAGACCACCACGTCATGCATGAAGCCCCCAAAGACGACACGCAGCGGGCCGTTATCGGCATCCGGCCTTGCGACGTCAAGGCATTTTTGCTGGTGCGCAAGAATTTCGACACGCCGGAGTATAAGGATCCTTACTGGCTGAAAGCTTTCGAAGCCACGACCTTTGTCGGCTACGCCTGCAATGCCCCCTGCAATTCCTGCTTTTGCACCAGCGCCGGCAGCGGGCCGTTCGACGAGCAGGGATTGGACATTCTGCTGGTGGACAAGGGCAAAAAGTTTCTGGCCAAGATTCTCACCGAAAAAGGGGAGCGGCTGGCAACGGCGGCCGGATGGACCGCAGAGGCGGGTGAGGCGACCGCCCGGATCGATGCGATGAAACAGGCGGCAGAGGCGAAAATCACCTCCTTTGTCACCACCGACCGTCTTGGCAGTCAGGACACCCTGGCGCTGTATGAGGCCCCGTTCTGGGAGGACGTCTCCTTTTCCTGCATCAACTGCGGGACGTGCACCTTTGTTTGCCCCACCTGCTGGTGCTACGATATTCAGGACGAAACCCGCGGTAAATCCGGTAAGCGGATGCGCAACTGGGACAGTTGCATGTTTCCGCTCTTCACCCAGCACGGCTCGGGGCACAATCCCCGCGGCATCAAGCTCCAACGGGTCCGCCAGCGATTCATGCACAAGCTCAAATACTATGTTGACAAGTACGGCGACGGCATTCAGTGCGTGGGCTGCGGCCGCTGCGTGCGCCAGTGCCCGGTCAATATCGACATCCGCCGGGTCTGCGACCTGATGAACAGCCACGGCGCGGCCGCGGTCGCCTGCGATGTGAAGTGAAGACAGAGGAGGAATCTTTCGTGCAGAATCCCTATTTACCCTATCCGGTCCGGATCGACCGGATCACCACCGAAACTGAAGACCGGAACCTGAAGACCTTCAAGTTGGTTTTCGCGAATCCGGCCGATGAGGACAAATTCGCCTACAAGGCCGGCCAGTTTGCCGAACTCTCGATCACCGGCAAAGGCGAGATACCGATCGGAATCGCCTCATCGCCCACAGAGAAAGGTTTTCTGCTTTTCACCGTCAACCGGGTCGGCCTGGTCTCGACCGCCCTGCACAACATGCGCGTCGGTGACATCATGGGCGTTCGCGGTCCCCTGGGCAACTGCTATCCCTGGGAGACATTCGAGGGCAAAAGCGTGGTCATCATCGGGGGCGGCTTTGCGTTCACGACCCTGCGCTCTTCCATCGTTTCCATGCTCGATCCGGCAAACCGCAAAAAATTCAAGGACATACACGTCATATACGGGGCGCGGACTCCGGGAATGCTGCTCTACCGCGACGAACTGGCGGCCTGGGAGAAACGCGACGACATCCACATGCACATCACCGTGGACGCCACCGACGATGCCGGCTGGAAGTACAACGTGGGTTTCGTGCCGACGATCACCGACCAGAAGGCCCCTCCCGCGGACGGGGAAACCTATGCCATCGTCTGCGGCCCGCCGATCATGATCAAATTTACCCAGCCGGTCCTCGAAAACCTGGGGTATTCAAACGACCACATCATCATGTCCCTGGAAAATCGGATGAAGTGCGGTATCGGCATCTGCGGACACTGCAACATCGGCAAGGAATTCGTGTGCAAGGACGGACCGGTGTTCACGCTGGCGCAGTTGAATCGGCTGCCGAAAGAGTATTGATGGGACTGTTTTTTAATGTTGACATCCCGAATCCTATACGTTAATAAACCAATTTTAACCATCCCGACAGGCGGAAAGGCGTAAGCCATTGGAATAATTTAATTTTTAAAGGAGGGTATTGTATGCCGACAATTGATTTCATGGGAAAGTCATTCAGCGTGGACGAAGACGGGTTTATCGATTCCTACGAGAACTGGAGCCAGGAGTGGGTGCAGTGGGTCAAGAAGGAAGAGGGCATCGACGAGCTGAACGAAGAGCATCAGAAAGTCATCAAGGTCCTGCGCGAATACTACGAGAAAAACGGAATCGCCCCGATGGTTCGGGTTCTTTCCAAGGTGACCGGTTTTAAACTGAAGCACATTTACGAGTTGTTTCCCTCCGGACCGGGTAAAGGAGCCTGCAAGATGGCCGGTCTTCCGAAACCGACCGGTTGTGTCTAACCCGTTTTACCGCAACGACACCACGATTTTTATGGAGAAAGGCCCTGCGCAATTCGCAGGGCCTTTCCTGTATACGGGCCTTTAAGGTAAAGATTTTGGACGGCGTTATCGGGCGTCGGCGTATCACACAAAACAGCCTCCGGTCTTTGACGCTACCAAAACCTTTGTCTTGAAGCACGATAATGCCTGTCCGCGGGTGTATCAGGGGGCGCCATGATCGTTCTGGACATTAAAACATCGTCGAAGACCGAGTTTGTCGATATCACCGCCAAGGTTCAGGCGGCGATCGACTCCGCCGGGCTGACCGAAGGCCTCTGCATGCTCTTCGTGCCGCACACCACGGCGGCGGTTACCATCAATGAGAACGCCGACCCCAGCGTCAAATCGGATATCCTCATGGTCCTCAACGAAATGGTTCCCTGGCAGGCAAAATACCGTCACGGGGAAGGAAACTCTCCGGCCCATATCAAGTCCACCCTGGTCGGGGCTTCGGAACTGGTGGCGGTCGAAAAAGGGCGCCTGGTTCTGGGCCGGTGGCAGGGGATTTTTTTCTGTGAATTCGACGGCCCGCGCACCCGGCGGCTGCAGGTGACGGTGATTCCGGCCTGAATCCGCGGCCCGGCTGCGATCGCTGCTAAAGGGTTGACCACTATGACGTTAGATGAAACCGACCGTCGCATCCTCAACCGGATACAAACCCGTTTTCCGATTGCGCCGCGCCCGTACGCGGTGATCGCCGCAGACCTCGGCCTGACCGAAACCGAAGTGATCGAGCGTATCGGGCGGCTGAAGTCCAAGGACATCATCCGCAGGATCGGCGGAAATTTCGTTCCGGAAAAAGTCGGCTTTGTCAGCACGCTCTGTGCCGCCAGGGTTCCCGAGACCGCGATCGAGCAATTTGCGGAGGTCGTCAACCGGTATCCGGGCGTCACCCACAATTACCAACGCGACAACCCCTACAACATCTGGTTCACCTTCATCGCTCCGTCGATGGCCGAAATCGAGGAAAATCTCAAACAGATCGAACGGCAAACCGGCATCGCCCGGATTCTGAACATGCCTGCGACCCGCGTATTCAAGATCCGCGCCAAGTTCGATCTCTAAATTTATTTTACCCGCTGCTTGCAGCGGGTAAAATAAATGAAGACAAGAAACTACCCGCAACCTGTAACCCGCAACCCGTAACCCGGAACTCGCAACCCGAAACTCGTAACCCGCACCCCCTTTTAAAGGATCCCCATGCACGACACCCGCATCGCGCTTGTGGTGGCCAATTGCCCGGTCGGGGCCGTCGACGACAATCTGGCGGACGTGGCCCGATGGGCGACGGAGGCGGCGCGTGCGGGAGCGAAAATCGTATGCTTTCCCGAGCTGAACCTCACCGGCTACAGCGTTTCGGCCGACGTGGCCAAGACCGCGCTGCCGGTGCCGGGTCCAGTGACTGCCGAGTTGGTCCGCATCGCGCACGCGACATCGTTGACGATTCTGGCCGGGCTGGCGGAAAAGGATCGGGAGGGGCGAATTTTCGCCACCCACCTGGTGGTGACCCCTCAGGGCCTTTCGGGTTCCTATCGCAAGGTTCACCTTGCACCGCCTGAACGCCCGGTCTTTTCACCCGGCCAGAGCATACCCCTTTTTTCTGCGGAGGGACTCATTTTCGGTATCCAGCTCTGCTACGACAGCCACTTTCCGGAACTTTCCACCGCCATGGCCCTCGAAGGCTGCGACCTGATATTCATGCCGCATGCGTCGCCGCGAGGGACCCCTGATGATAAACTGGCCTCGTGGATGCGCCATCTGACGGCCAGGGCCTTCGACAACGCCGTTTTTATCGCGGCCTGCAACCAGTTCGGCGATAATCGTGCCGGGCTTGGTTTTCCGGGAGTTGCGGTGGTGATCAAACCCTCGGGGAAGGTTTTGCGGCAGTTCACCGGCGATAAAGAGGTGCTGCTGGTGACGGATCTAAGAGCGGACCGGTTGAGTCGCGTGCGCGGCCACCGGATGCGCTATTTCCTGCCCCACCGAAGGCCGGATGTCTACCGCCTCTAACCACCTCATCGCAGCCGGTTGGTTTTATCGACGTCGCGCATGGTAGCGCCGGAAATAGACCACCGAGTCAATCGAATAGATGAGCAGGGCCGCCCAGATCAGCATGAAGGTCCACAATTGGGCCGGGAGGAAGGGCTCGCGGTAGACGAAAACCGCCAGCAGAAAAGTGCAGCTCGGAGCGATGTACTGCAGGATTCCGATCGTTGAAAAATGAATCCGGCGCGCGCCGGTCGTGAACAGCAGGAGGGGCAGGGCCGTGGCCAGAGCGGCACACATCAAAAGAACATCGGTCCGGCCGTCCACCCTCAGAAAGGCCCCCCGGCCGTGGGCGTAGAGGATACCGAGGTAGATCACGGCCGGAACCGAGAGCAATAGTGTTTCGATGGTCAACCCGACCAGGGCGTTGACCGATGCAATTTTGCGGATCAAGCCGTAAAAACCGAAGGTGAACGCCAAAAACAGGGCGATCCAGGGTGGCCGGCCGATTTCGATCGTCAGGTAGACCACGCCGACCGCCGCCAGGAGCACGGCTGCCAGCTGGGTCGGACGCAGGTGTTCCTTTAAGAACACCACCCCCAGCAGCACGTTGATCAGCGGATTGATGTAGTAGCCCAGGCTGGTTTGCAGAATGTGATCGCTGTTGATGGCCCAGATGAAGACGAACCAGTTGCTCGAGACCAGGATCGTGGTCACCAGCAGGATCATCAGGGTGCGGCCGCTTGAAATGACGCTCACAAATTCATGCCGGCGCTGCGTGAAGACGACAAACGGCAGCAGAAACAGAAACGACCAGACCATGCGGTGCATCAGAATTTCGAGGGCGGGAACGAAGCGCAGGGTCTTGAAATAGATCGGCGTCAATCCCCAGATGAGAAAAGCCGCCACGGCGCAGGCCGCGCCGGTCACTGATTCCGGCGGTGGCCGGCGGTCGCCGGCTGTTTTTCCCTCCGCGCTGTGCTCCCGATTTTGTGACTGCGACATGACAAGGCCTGTAAGGTGAACCCGCGCGTTCCTGTCCGGCAAGGGCTGTCGACATGACCGTCGAGAGCTGCACCATAGTCGAACGTTACCCGGATGTCAAAAAATACCGGCCAATTTGACACCGGCCGGCGGCCTGCCTATACTCGCGCCGATTGTCCAACCCCGATGGAGAAATAGACCATGCCACAGCCCGGATATTTTATCCTGGAAAAGAAAGCCGGCATCGCCTGGCTGACGCTCAACCGGCCCGAAACGCACAATGCCATGGATGATGAGTTTTTTGCGGGCCTCTCGCAACACTTCCAGCAGCTGGCCGAGGACGGTGAGGTCAGGGTAGTGGTAATAAAGGCGGCGGGTAAAAGTTTTTCAGCCGGCACCGACCTGGCTTGCGCCGCAAAATTGGTGGGTGGCGGCGGGGCGGACGAGCGTTACCATCTGCACCGCAGAATCCTGGCCCTTCAGGAGGCGGTCGGTGCGGTCGAAAAGTGTTGCAAACCCGTGATCGCAGCCATTCATGGACACTGCATCGGCGGCGCGGTGGACCTGATTTGTGCCTGCGACATCCGCATGGCCGAAAGCGCCACGCTTTTCAGCATCCGGGAAAGCCGGATGGGCATCATCGCCGATCTGGGCACCCTTCAGCGCCTGCCGCGGATCATCGGAGAAGGCCACACCCGGGAACTGGCCTTCAGCGGCCGCGATTTCAGCGCCGCGGAAGCCGGTGCGATGGGGCTTGTCACGCGGGTCTGCGAGGGGCGTCAAAACCTGTATGACACCGCTGAAACCCTGGCCCGCCAGATCGCCGACAACCCGCCCCTGACGGTGATGGGCGTCAAGGACGTGCTCAACTACAGCCGCGATAACGGCGTCGCGGCCGGGCTGCACTATGTCGCGCAGAAGAATGCCGCCATGCTGTTGTCCGAGGATTTACGGGAAGCCTTTGCCGCCTTCAAGGAAAAACGCAACCCGCAGTTCAAGGGTAAGTGAAAAAGAAGCTCGCTGGTAGGATACGTGCGGCTCTTGTCAAGTCAGTCCCTTGTGACGCCGAACATTGAGGGCCTTCCATTCGAGAAGCGGCTGGCCCTGGATACGTTCCTGCAGGGCTGTATCGGCGGTCAGAATCGTCGAGTCGATTTCCCCTTTGTCGAGCAGCAGGTCCAGAAATTCCCGTTCGGAGTCCGTCAAGGGTAGCACTACGGACAGGGCCTTCTTGCACTCAGTCACAAGTTGTGCTCCGTATTCCGCTGGTGAGCCTTGCTCCTGTACTGCGCGGACGTGAAGAGTGGGAATTAGTTGCCTCGTCAATTCCGCTGCATCGAAATATAGGTCTTCGATTGAGACGGTCCTCCAGTCCTTGCGGTTCATCCCGCCGTAAACGACGAAGGCTATGCGGAGCCGGTCGCGTTCGAGATCGTCCATATTGAGAATCCGGTGACAGTCAAACAGGTCCCTCGCTTGCCCGCGTGCCAAGAGCGCCGCGAGCTTGCCGGAGGCCAGTTCGTGCAGATCGAGAACGGGAATGCTCTTGGCTTGGAAATTCCCGAGCGGATGAGAATCTGCTGGGTGAATATCCCATAGTGGCTGTCTGAACATGAAATTCAGATCGACCTCGAGGTTACCTGATTGCCCGGTGAAACCCTGGTAGCGCAACCGCCACTTCCCGCCTGCGTGTTCGTCCGGCACTCTCTTAATGATGAACCCTTCGCGGGAAAATACCGCTTGGGCTGCCTGTTCGATCTTGGGTCGTTCTGTCAGCATTTCCTCGCGACCCAGCGCCCCAATGTAATTGAGGTCGATATCCACGGACAACCTGGGAAGGTCAAGCACAAACATGTTCAAGGCGGTGCCACCCTTCAAGGCCCATTTCCTCTTGAGAAATGGGTGCGAGTTCAGGGCGTTCAGAAGATTCAGCAGGTGGAGGACCTTCTCGACCATCTCCGCCCTAAAGCCGGTGGATTCAGCGGCCGGCAGGATTTCCGACGACGAGAACTTCACAGCACTACCCCCCAGGATTTGTTCAGGATTTCGACCGGGATCATCAGGTTCCATTCCTTGACCCACTGGCAGCCTTTACGCTTACCACGTATCAAATAGTGAGGCTGCCGGGGGCGCAGCTTTCGCAGTGGATTCAAGTGGGCATCGTCCACCATCAAGGTTTCCTTGTGCTGTTCCAGAAAGAAGCCCACCTTTGCGGTGGTGGTCGCATTCTCTAACAAGAGAGCGTACTCGACGACCTGATCCAGGTCGAAGAACTCGACCGATTCCAGGGACCGCCATATCTCTTCCCAACTTCCGGTCAGGTCCGGCCGGTCCAGCACGTCGACTAAGGTTCTTTCGAGGTTGGTCACCCGGACTTCCACGCCGAGACGTTTGTGGCGGGTGACTCCAAACATCTCCTTACCCTTTGCTCGGAGGGGATGCGGTACGGGAGCGCACGTGAATTCATGAGATTGAAACTTTAACGGAAGCGATTTGCTTGCGGATATGTAATGAAGCCTTGTGTAGACCGAGTAGGCTCTTCCGTGAAATTCCAAGGCCGTGTGATATGCAAGAACCGCGTCCACGGTCATTTTGGCCGCCACGAGATAAGGATCGACTGGGTTTGACACCGGATCGACGCCTAAAGGAACAGTCGCATATAGTCCGCGACGCACGAGTATTATCCGCCCCTGGTTGCGGTAATAGGTCAGGAGCGACTTGCGGGTATTCGGTTTGCCGGACCCTCTGGCGGATAGGAAGCGGTCCAGTTCTTCCACCGTGAACACGGCGTGCCGCGATAGGAATTCATTCAACTTCATCGACCGATCCTTTTGACATTCCTTCTATATAGTAGCAATATATTTAGCACTATCTCGTCTTTGTGTCAATTTAAATCTATGGTGTTTTGATGAATAAACGAGATAGAGCTAAATTTTTTGCTATTTGCTCACCAATATGTCAAAGCAACGACGAGTCGAAGATCGGGAGGATCTGGTTGATTGAGGATTGGGAATTGCGGATGTAGGGAAACTAATCTGTGAATAACCGCCTCCAGGTAAGGGTGCATCACATACTCCGCCCGGCATTTCCTGGCGGCCTTCCACAGTTCGTTCGCTATATGCTTGATTAATAATTTTCAGTTGATATAACATCCGTAATAAAGTTTATTGCAATTAATGGCTATCTATATAGCGGAAGGTCCAAAGTCCGATGAAACCCATCCATCCGGATTACCCCTCGCTCGTTAAAGAGGTCCGACGGCAACTTGCCTTGAGCCAGGAGGATCTGGCCCGTGAGCTGGGCGTGAGCTACGCCACCGTCAATCGTTGGGAAAACGGCCAAGCCAAGCCGTCCAAGCTGGCCCGGGCGCAGTTGGATGCATTCTGTGGCCGGATGATTGAAGACGGAATGTTGGATTTGGCGGAATACCCTTCGAAGTGAGGAGAATGGCGCCAGGCCGATGCAATATAAAGATGAAGATTTGAGAAAGCTGCTTGACGATATAGAATCGGATCTTGTCGAGCGGAAAGAGAGATGGGCTGGAGATGCGCCGGAAAAAGGGCGGCCATCAAGACTCTGGTGGCTTTTTCCGGAACCGTAATCGACGACAAGGTGCTCGGAAAGACTTACACAGAGGAGGGGATGAACGGAGGGATTCGAGAAAAGCAATTACCTGAAATGTTCGCCACCGCCGAATATCAGGTACTACTGGTGGCAGAAAAGTACCAGACCGGTTTTGATCAACCGCTACTGCATACCATGTATGTCGACAAGCGGCTGGCAGGCATTCAAGCGGTTCAGGCAATATCGCGTCTGAATCGCACCCACCCGCTCAAGGAGGACACGTTTATTCTTGATTTCGTCAATGACCGCCAGGAAATCCAAGAGGCATTCAAGCAGTTTTATGAGGGCGCAATCATGGGGGAGGAGGCCGCACCGGAGCGGCTTTACGAGATCAAGGCGGAATTGGATGCATCGGGGATTTATCTTTCGGAAGAGGTGGTGCATTTTTGCGATGTTTATTTTAAGCCGAAAGAACAGCAAAGTGCAGCAGACCATAGGGCAATGAATGCGGCCCTGGACCTTGCGGTGAACCGGTTTAGTGATCTGCAAACCAATGATGCGGATGCAGCCGAAATTTGGCGCGGAAAACTATATGCGTTTAGAAACCTGTATGCGTTCCTCTCACAGATCATTCCTTATCAGGACAGTGATTTAGAGCGGCTCTACACATACCTGCGGCATTTTGCGTCGAAGCTGCCGAAACGGTCAACCGGACCTGGCTATCACTTCGATGACGATGTGCGCCTGGAATATTACCGGCTGCAAAAAATCAGCGAAGGGTCCATCAGCCTGAAGGAAGGAAAAGCCTATCCGCTTGATGGCCCCAAAGAGGTCGGTAGTGGCATGGTTCGCGAAGAAGTCCTGCCCTTCTCGCGCCTCATTGATGTAATCAACGAGAGATTCGGCACAGATTTTAATGAAGCGGACCAGCTCTTTTTTGATCAGATAGTTGAAGAAGCCGTTATGGATGATTCTCTGCAACAAGCGGCGCAGGTTAACCCTATTGATAAGTTCCAGCTCGTTTTCAAACAGGTTCTGGAATCGTTGTTTATCGACCGCATGGAAATGAACGAGGAACTTTTTGCCAAATTCATGAACGACAGGGAATTTCAGCATTTGGTGGCGAAAGGTCTCGGTCAAAGAGTTTATGCAAGACTGCCCAAAACAGCAAAATATCTACAATCCGCAATACCAAATGGAACCGA
>JBAPSB010000123.1:0-1507 GCA_049281435.1 Desulfobacterales bacterium | reverse complement strand
GAAATAGGCATATACAAAAAAGCCCCTTGAACTTCCGTCCAAACGGTTGTTCAAGGGGCTTTTTTGTTTCGAGTAGATTTATGGCCTTTTAAAAAGCATCCAGTTGAAAAGAACGAAATTATAGCGCCGGGGAAGAAAACTTGGCGCCGGGGTTGATCGCCTGTTTGGCTTGGGTGATGTACACCGTGGCGGTGGTGTCTTCGGCGCGCAGGACCACCAGTTGGCCGAAGACGACGGGTTTGAGGAGTGTTTTCTCGGCCGGCCGCGGATGGATGGCCGCGTCCTCCTGGAAGTAGATATCGAAAATCTGGCCCGGTTTGACGCCGTCGTTTGCGCCGCGGTTGATGAAGGCGATAACGTTGTCACCGAGGAGCTGGTTGTGCTCTTCGGCCATTATGACCTCGCCATCGATGCCGGGCGGCGGAAGGATCTTGGCTATTTTATCGGGCCGGCGTTCGTAGGGCATCAGGAGATCGTCTTTCTGGATGCGCCCGAAGGCCTTGATGACCCGGCCCACGGCATATTCGGGTTCGAGTTGAGTGATTTCGACTATGCCCAGGATGTAATGCTGAACGCCGAGGTACTGATCCGTGACCAGGTTGCGCACCTCGCCCAGCGGGCGATAAATGGTGTACTGCTGCCCGGGGCTGAGAACCTGATCGTTTTCACGGCTGATGTAAACCGTGTCATCGGCGGTAATCATTTTATGTATTCCGAGGACTTTAAAGATCCGGCCGCTGGGGGTGACTGCCGGGTCCCGAATGAAGCCGACGCGGTCCATGCGCGAAAAGGCGAATTGGCCGAGTTGCGGCGATTCCACGACGACGGGCGCGGGTGTCGGCTGACTGGAATCGACCGGCCGGCGGGTCCGGGCGACATCCGCGCGTCGGTAAAGCTGGATGCGCTGGCCGGGATAGATGCGGTGGGGGTTGGCGATCTGGTCGTTGCCACTCCACAGGTCGGGCCACAGGTAGGGCGAATCGGCGAATTTGCGGGAAAGGCCCCAGAGGGTGTCGCCCTCCTTCACGGTGTAATAGATGCCGCTTTCCGTCTCGACGATCTCACCGGCGATTCCGGTCGTGTTCGAGGACCGGGCGGCGGGCTGTGAATCGGCTGCCAGGGCGCACACCGCCGGGCCGCCGAAACCGGCCGCCAGAAAAACCGTCGTTACTCCCATGCCGAAAACATGCTTCCAGTTAATTTTCATTCGAAGCTCCAATTATGGTTCGATAGAATTGCAATCCCTCATGAATTTCATATAATTTTAAAAGATTTAGCTCAAAAAGTCAAGAAATGCGCACCGGCCAAAGAAAAACCCCCGTGCGTTCTGCGCGGGGGTTTTTTCAGTCTGAAACGGCTTTAACTACCTTGATTCGGTGCTGCCGGTATTCTCCCTATTGTCCATTCATAAATGGTCTTTTTTCCGCTGAGCGGCGTTCTCCAAGGATTTTCGGCTGCGGCGTACATAAAGTACGCCTCGCCGTAAATCCTTGTGCGGCCTTGCCCA
>JBAPSB010000122.1:0-26828 GCA_049281435.1 Desulfobacterales bacterium | reverse complement strand
TTCCACAACCGCTCGGCCCCAAAATGCAGACGAACTGGCCTTTCGAGATGGTGAGGGTGACATCCGCCAGTACCGGCTTTGAGCGCTGTCCGCGGTTCCGGTACCACTTCGAGACATCTTCAAAGTGCAGCGTCATTCTTTGCGATCCAGCGCCCAGCGCTCGACGGTATGCTTTTCCAGGGGTTCGAAGACCAGCTTCTCGAACAGCAGGCCGATCAGACAGATCACGCCCACGCAGGCAAATGCAGATGGGTAATCGAGGGTCCAGCGCGACTGGATGATCGAATACCCTAAACCCGTGCCCGTGCCGACAATCATCTCCGCCGCGACCAGAACGCGCCATCCGTTTCCGAGACCGATGCGCAGGCCGCTGATAATCGACGGCAGCGCTCCGGGAAGCAATACCCGCAGAAACAGGGTTTTTCGATCGGCACCCATCATCTGAGCCGCGCGAAAATAGGTCGTGTCCAGCCGCTTGACCCCGTTGAGGACATTGATGGCGATGGGGGGAAAGGCTGTCATGCCGATCATGAAAACCGTGGCTGCTTCCCCGATGCCGAAGATCAGGATGGCAACCGGGATCCATGCCAAGCCGGGTATCAGCTGAAGCAAGTACACGAGAGGTGTCGTGGAGTCATGCAATGGGCGATACCACCCGGCGGCCAAGCCATAGCCGACACCGACAGCGGATGCGATGCCGAAACCGATCATCCAGCGGGTAAGGCTGTCAAAAATGTGCCGGTAAAGGCTGTGAGCCGAAATAGGCCGACCACCGAGCAATGCGGCAAACTGATCGAACGTGGACAGTGGATCCGGAAACGGTACGTCACGAATCGTCGTGACCAAATAGGCGGTAACCTGCCAAATTGAGATGAAGATAGCCAGCGGAATCAGGCTTCGGGCAATATCCTGAATGGAAAAAAGTGTAGACAGTTTCATCCGGAAACTCTGTGTTTGCGGTAAAGGGTCATCACCCGTTGAGCAAGCTCGCAATCCGCTCGGTTTTATACACCTTGCCCTGAGCGATGACGATACCGTCCAGGGCCAGCGCCGGACTGAGAAGCAGGCCATATCGCTCCCGGATTTCAGGAGACAGCGTCCATTTCTTTTCCACCCGAGCCTCGATGCCGGCCAGTTTGACAGCTTGTTCCGCATTGTTCAGCAGTTCGGTGCACTTGTCGCACGGCGGGTCCAATCCGATCACTTCGATGACGATCATGATCAATTATCTCCTTGCTCGGTTGCGGAAGTCGCCGGATCGCGGGTTAAATAAGGCGGCATCGGGTAGGCCGGGCTGAAACACTGAAGCTCCAGTATGTCTACAGAAATCTCTAAGGCTTCCGACAGCCGGCGCAACGACCATCTGACCAAGGTTTCCAGGTCTTCGGGGTCCATTTTCACCCGCGCGTTGACGAGCAGCGTCGCGCTCGTCGGCCTGCCGATCCTTTCAGCGCTGAGGAGCGGTTCCGCCATTAAATCGGTGAGATTGACCCACATCGACTTGCCGGCCCCGGTCAAGGCACATTTTAAATGGCCGATGCCGGCCTTATTTTCCCTGAATTTATCCCGCAGGAGTGTGGCCAAGCCGGTGAGCAGGTTTTCGGATTCGATTGGCTTTGGAGAGGAAATTTTTATGGCGGCGTTGAGCCAGCCCAGAATCGCTTCCGCATTGGCATACCGATCATAGTCGATTTGGCGAAGGACACTTTGGGCACCGGGCCGATCGGAAAGCAAAATTTCGATCCACTCATCGATGTTTGTTTCGTACCTGGCCGAAACGGCGATGATCTGCTTTCCGGGAAACTCTTTGGTCAGTTCCGCCTTAAGACGATATAATTCATCTTTCTCGACCAGGTCGATTTTGTTCAAAACAATCAGATCGGCTTCTTCGAGCTGCTTACGAAACAGATAAGCGACTTCGCTCGGGAAAGTGGTTTCGGTTTCCTGCAACAGCAGCTCCCGCATGCGGACGGGATCCACCATGGTGGACAGCGGCGCAAAAATGAAGTTGTCGCGGTAGTGAATCTTTATGGGATGCGCCACCGCCGCCACAAAATCCGTGCAGCTGCCGACCGGCTCACCCATGAGGATGTCGGGATTATGGGCCAGGATTTTGTCCATTTGATCCACGAGTTCGTCAAACTTGCAGCAAAAACAGCCCGCCACGACTTCTTCGACCGGCACGTTCAATTCTTCCAGCATTTGGCGCACAATGAGCGTGTCGGCCAGATTACCGCTCTGATCGTTGGTGATGATTCCCAGCCTCAGGCCTTTGGCCATGATGCGTTTAACCAGGGCACCCAGCGCGGTTGTCTTGCCGGAGCCAAGGAAACCGCCTGTAAATATCAATCTTACCGGCTGGTGGACAGTCAACTTTCGCGGTTTTTTCATGGGGTACCTCCAATGAACCGCCGACGCCAGAGGGAGGCGGCTGTATAGTCATACGCCAACGACCGATAACATAGCCAACACCTCCATCTTTTATAGGCTTTAAGATAAAGGTTTTGGCAAGGCCAGAGGGAGGCGGCTGTATTGTAATACGCCAACGACCAATAACACAGCCAACACCTCCATCTTTTATAGGCTTTAAGATAAAGGTTTTGGCAAGGCCAGAGGGAGGCGGCTGTATTGTGATACGCCAACGACCGATAACACAGCCAAAACCTTTATCTTAAAGCCTATAGACGGTTGACAGTTCTTGCACGACTGGCAGCGGCACATCCGGAAATACCTGGCGCGCCTGTTCGAAGAAGCTTCCGATCAGCAGCATTTGAACCGTCAGGGTCTGCAACCAGTGTTCCAGGCATTGCCGGCCGCCGGCGGTCAGCTGGTATCGACATCTGGCCGCGCCCTTGCCGGATGTCACCCATTTCGAGGACACCATGCCGCGCTGTTCCAGCTGTTTCAGGTGACGGTAAATACCGGTGACATTCATGCCGATCCCGTGTTGCGCGAGGTGTTGCGCGATTTTAGTTTTTATTTCATAGCCGTGCGAGTCACCCTCGCGGTAAAGAGTCAGGAGTATCCAGGGCCCCGCCAAAATGCTCATGCCCTTGCCGTTACAGGGACACTCGATATTTTTTAAATCCATAGCAATCGCCGCCTTTTATCTGATATTATACAATGTATATTAACGGGGTCGGGCGACTGTCAATCGTCCAATAGATGAAAAATCGGGGAACAGCGGATGAGGGTGGAGAGCGCGTATTATTACGGCAGCGGCCCTGAAAGATGGCATGAAGACGACCGTTCGGGCGAAGAGACTACGCGAAATCCGGAAAGAATAGTGACAGTAGGCAGGAGTGCTGCGAAATAATTTGGGTTACCGCGCGTGTTACCGGAAACCCGTGGGCCCGGCTGCTGGAGGGGACATACCATCTCAGGCGGCCGTGATCTTGGCCATGTACTCGGCCGCAGACTTTGCGGCGCGCGCACCGTCGGCACAGGCGGTGAGCACCTGCCACAGGTCCGTGTCGCGGACGTCGCCGGCGGCAAAGAAACCTGCGGTCGAGGTCATCAGCCGGGAATCGGTCTTGAGGTATCCATCCGAGGTTTTTTCGAGCGTAAAATCAATAATCTCGGTATTCGGACGCCACCCGATGGCCAGAAACACACCGTCTATCGGTATCTCACGCGTCTCGCCCGAGCCGGATCTAACCTCAACGGCCTCTATCAAATCGAGCCCCTTGTAGCCGACGACTTCAGTTTGGCCCAGAATTTCGATATTTTTCTGACCGGCCACAAGGGCCGCATGGGCGGCATCCATTTTATTTTCGGCGCTGCGATAAATCAACGTGACCTTGTCGGCAATCCGTGCCAGGGTTATCGCATGCTGGGCCGCGGTGTTGTCACTGCCGACGACGGCCAGGGTTGCATGCTGGTTGCGATACAGGGGACCGTCGCAGACCGAGCAAAAATTAACGCCTTTTAAATTGGGCTTCTTTGTCGCCAGCCTTACGGGAACCCGACCGGTGGCGATGATGGCCGTCGCGGCACTGGCCGCCTGGCCGTTGACATCTATCGCCTGAAACAGGCCTTCGCCATGTTGCAGCTTTTTGAGGCGTGACATGGTGAATTGGGCGCCTTCGGCCTGGGCCTGCTGGAACATCTTGACGCCGAGTTCCATGCCGGCGATGCCGTCGGTAAACCCCGGGTAATTGGAGAGTTTCTCGACCATGTACAGGTTTCCGCCCGGAATATCACCGTAGACGACCGTTTTGAGGCCCAGCCGCTGGCCGTAGAGGGCGGCTGTCATCCCGGCCGGACCGGTCCCGGCAATCAAAAGGTCACAGGTCGTATCGGTCATGTCTTTCTCCCATATTGAAATCGCCAGCGTTGCATTGTCCGGAAAAAGGTCGTTGCCCGGAGAACCCAGAGAATTAAAAGCCTTTACTGAGAATAGGGCTGGTAAACCCCCAGGTTGACCCAGTTGCCGGATTTTGTGGCGGCCTCGATACCGTCCATGGATTCCGGCGGTCCGATAAAGACGATGACGTTTTTATGCTGCACGCGCTCATCGGGAATATGCGGATCTTCGATGGTCCAGTCGCCCATTACAAAATTGAAAATCAGCATTTTTCCCCTTTCTTGAATAAACCCCTTGGCCCGCACCACGCCGGCGGGAAGTGCGCCGGCCATGGCCTTCACCTGGTCGAGATTCTGACCGGTCCATCGGTAGGCCACCGACATGAGCAGGTCCGGCGGCGTAATTTCCAGGTCCGGGCTGTCCAACAGGTCATCCAGAAACTTGTCCAACTCCTCGGCCGACATGACGGCCGGGGGACGGTTGGCCGATGGGCCGGCCGGGCTGCTCTTGGTCTCCGCGGCGAAATCGAAAAATTGCTCCAATGGTATGTCGGAATAAGTCGTCTCGAAAAATAGCGGATTCGGATGAAATTTCCGGATCACATCCTTGGTCGCGGCAATCGTTTCGGACGAGGCTGTGTCGGTCTTGTTGATGATAAAGACACTGGAGGACGCGATTTGTTTTTCCAGGGAGGCATACACCTCATAGGCACCGAGAAAATGAGGGGCGTCGATGATGCAAAACTGTTCCATGAAGCAGAAGCGGTCATTGAAAATGGGCAGCTTGAGGTCTTTCTTCAGGTCCGAGGGATTGGCGACGCCGGTCGACTCGATCAGCAGCACGTCGGGCTTGACGGTGGTGGCCAGTTCGTAGAGGCCCTTGATGAAATCTGTCTTGACGCAGACGCAAAATATCGAGCCCTTGCTGATCTCCATCATATCGATGTCTTCGCCCTCCACCAGCGTTCCGTCGACACCGACCTCGCCGAACTCATTGACCAGCAGGGTCAACTTCTTGTCGCGGGGAAAGCGGTCGATGATCCGGTTGAGAAAGGTCGTTTTACCGGCACCGAGAAACCCGGTGATCAGGTAGACCTGCGTGATGTCCACCAT
Organism: Desulfobacterales bacterium; assembly: GCA_049281435.1. Lineage (GTDB taxonomy): Bacteria > Desulfobacterota > Desulfobacteria > Desulfobacterales > SG8-13 > JARFQH01. Next base: position 21,410 of record JBAPSB010000122.1, on the reverse strand, counting down.
GGGCTACAGTTTCTCCTCTATCTTTTTTTGGATTTCCTCGGCGGGAAGCACTTTGCCGGTCGATATGACCTCGCCGTCAATGATCATTCCGGGCGTGACGAAGATGCCTTTTTGGGCAAAGTATTTGATGTCGGTTATCTTGACGACTTCGATGCCGGTATCGGCGGCAAATTGCCCGACCGCGGCGACCGTATTGTCATAGAGCTGGTTGCATCTCTTGCAGCCCGGTCCCAATATCTCGATTTTCAAGGTGGCGCCTCCTTAAAAAGTATCCGAAAGCGATTCAGGCGAAAAGTTGGCGGTATTTAAATTTCAGATTTTACTGATGGTCCAATCCCTTGGCGTATCCTTTGCGCAAAATCAATTCCAGGGGATTGAGGCAAAACTTGCAGACGCCGAGTCGTGCCATCGATGGGTTCAGGCGCTGCCAAAGATCCGCATAGCGGCTTGTCGCTTCCGGGTCGATGTCTGCGGGCAGGTCTTCGGGCGTCTCCAGGCGGTGAATGCGGTCTGATTTTCCGCAGTAGGGGCATTTGATGCCGAAAATGGCGACCGCGGTGCGCGGCAGGCTCTTTTCGATGATCAGCGCTTTCAACTCTTCTACGATCTGATGGGTTTCCACGACTTCGGACTCTCCCTGTCGAGGATTCCGGACCCGGTTAAGGGTCCGGAATATCAAATGCCGATTACTTTCTTTCCGAGTCCACGCGGGTCGAAAGACCCGAACCCGCTCTTTCCAGGTTCTCCTGGATCTTGTCGAACTCGAACCCTTTTTCCCGCAGCGATATGATGCGCTGTTTCATCGCTTCGGACGGGGCTCGTTTGGCCATTTCATCGATCAGTTCTTCGTACTGAGGAATGATGCTCTCAAAAACCAGATCACCTTCGATGCAGATCGTCGGCAGGACCTTGCCTTTGAGTTCAATGAATTTACCGACGCTGTCTTTGTTCTTGATCGACCATTCCTTGTACACGATCATTTTCTGCACGTCGCCGGGCAGAGCTGCAATCGACTCCATCATGTAGCCGCAAGCAGCGCACTGCACGCTGTCCAGGGTCAGGACGTCGATGTGGATTATTTCTTCTGCCATGATCCGAACCCTCCTTTTATTTTATGGTTTACCAGGACTCCGGATACTTGGCGTAATATTGATCATACCAATCCCTGGCTTCGATCGCTTGGTCCATATGTTCCACCGGAACATCGTAGGGCATGTCTCACCCAGGCGCGAAGGTATATCCATGCTGACCTCCTGCAGCCAGGCTGACGATGGCATCCTCGCGTGAGGAAAGCAGTCCGAGGCTCAGGGCCAGGGTCAGCTTGAGGTTGCCGCCGAACCCCACCCCGTGTTTACGGGCCAGGTCGCGGACAAAGGTAAGGTTGAGCTGCTCATCGATGGCAAACCCGTGCGTGCCGATCGTACAAACGTCTTCCATAACCTTGGTGCAGTCACCGCAGATGAAAAAAGACGACGTTTTACCGGCATCATGGATCGCCTTGATGGCGGCCTGACAATTCGGCGTGACGTATTCTTTAAATGTCTCCGATTTGATCTGGGATGCCACCGGGTCGACGAGCGCTACGATGTCGCAGCCCATGTCGGCGTAAAACTTGGCGGCAACGGCCCCGACTTCGCCGGCAAACTTGATGACTTCGTGTGCGAATGCTTTATTCTTGTAGACATCGGTGAAGATGCGCACGCCGGCCAGATGGGAGGCCAACGTCAGGGGACCGCAGAAAAGCCCCATCATGACGCAGTCTTGTTCGTCAAGCATAGGTTTGGCGATTTTAGCGGCTTCGAACAATACCGGCCAACGCCCGGAGTCTTTGGTGGGCATTTTAAGACCGGCTTGAGCCGGCGTCTTGTCCGAGCAGGGATGGTTTGTGACCGACGGAACGTTATCGGCCCACCATTTCAGATTGCAGCCGACCGAATTGGCCTCGACCGACAAGTCGAAAGCCAAAGGGATGCCGTCGGCCTTGTACCGTTTGGCGGCATTGACAACTCCTTTGGCCAGGAGGGCGGGATCCTTGAGCATCTTATCCGCCGGTTCATTGATCAGAAACGCGCAATGCACGCCGGCGTAGGGCACCCACGGGGCTTTTACGGTTTTTTTGCCCCGATAGGCATCAATCAGCATCTGTTTGGACATGAAGAATCTCCTTTCTAGTTGTTGTCAGTTACGCTCTCCAGCGTGGTGAATAAGTGATTCTCGCCTTCACCTCCTTTCCATGAAATGGGGTTTGTCGTTTAGTCGAGCCAACCCGCGGGTCATTACTCCAACAAAATGATCCCGTAATAATTGTAGGTCGCGCTCGTACCGGTGGCGACCTTCGAAGTGGTCCCCAGATTCTTCAGCGTTCCGATGACATCGATCGAAAACGATTCAACCGAGGGGCGCTTTTCTTGAGGGAACCGGCAATCTGCGGGATAAGCACATTCCTTGCAAAGTGCGCAGCATTCGCCCACCAGGCTGAAGGCCTTGTAGTAGCCTTCCAGAAATAACATGCGCTCGAGGCTGATGGTGCCCTTCCAGCATTTGACCTGGCCGTCGCGCTTGCGCCCGTTGTTGCGGTAAAAATCCGAACAGTTTTTGGTTCCGACCAGAAGAAGGGCGGTGGTGTACTCGTCGATGATCTTGCGGACTCTTTCCGAATTCGGCGTGGCGGGCGGACAGCACCAGTTCGTGTCGTACTTGTTGCAGCCGTAGCGACATTTCAAATTCACCCATTCGGCCACGATGATCCGTTCGACGCTGAACGGAAAAACAGCGGTAATGTCGTATTTCATGCCGGTGTCGAGCAGGCGTTTCAGCAAATCATGCGAGATGCCTTCATTGGTCTTGAACGGCACGACATTGGGTGTTTTCATGACGTCACTTTGTTGTGCGATCTTCTTTAGCATTCGTTTCATTCTCGAATCTGATGCGGGCTTCCATGGGCAGCGCCATCCCCAGAGCAACCTCCACCGCTTTGAGAACGGCGGCAGGAATTGTGCAGGAAGGGTGGCAGCCGGATTTTTCGGCGGCGACATACACCGGGTTGCGGGTCAGCGGCATGAAAAGCTCTTTCAGTGACATTTCGGTTAAACTGCTCGACAGCCGCTGGATCTGTTTGCACTCGGAACCGGTAATCTCAACTGTCACCGTGCGATTATCCGACTTTTGGGCTTTGATCTTGCAAGAAAACCCGCAGATGCCGGGTTCTGCCGCCACCGTGACGATGGGATGGTAATTAGAAGGGTCGGTGCTCATGTCGACGGTCTCTCTGGGCAACGTATTTCATAACTACAGTCGATCCTGAACCGGCAGGAAAAAAGGCGATTTTTTAGTTTTCTCCGGTTCGGGCCGCAAGTTTGCGTTAAATCCAGGCCTCCCGTTGTATCAATATGCAGCTGCAAAATGGGGAAGTCGGGACCCCGGCTGCGGTGAAGGTTCCGGGGTCCCGGCCGTCTTACTGGTCGAGAATTTTGTCCGCTACGATGCCCCGCAGATGCGGGAAGGCATCGGTCATGTGCGGCAGTTGCATGGCTTCCATGAAATCTTTCTGGAAGGTCGGTTCAACCGTCAACTCGATGTATTCCACGTTGCGCGAGCACCAGTTGGCCTCGACGCGCTTCTTCCTGTTCAACAAGGCCGCCCGGCAGCCGTCACCGGCGGCATTGCCCACACCCTGGATCATGTCGATCTCGCAATCAGGAAATAGCCCCATAACCAGGGCCTTCGTGCGGTCCACATGGGTGCCGAAAGCCCCGGCAATCTTGACCTTGTCCACCTTTTCCAGACCCATGCGCTTGACCATCAGCTTGCAGCCGGCGTACAGGGCGCCCTTGGCCAGCTGGATCTGACGGATATCCTTCTGGCTGATGACGATATCCTTGTCGATGCTCGACTCTTCGGCCCAGGCCAGAACGAACTCGGGCTGACGGTTGTCGGGATTGATCCTGAAGCGCTTGCAGTTTTCGAGTTCTTTTTTGTTGAAGACCCCGCTCTTGGTGATGACGCCGCTGCTGTAAAGCTCGGCCAGCACATCCAGGATACCCGAACCGCAGATACCCTTGGCTTTCATCTCCTTGGGCTTGGAGTATTTGCGCCAGGCATCACGACCGATCACCTTGTAGTTGACTTCCTTGGTCTCGGGATCGATATCGATGCGTTCGATAGCCCCCGGCGCCGCGCGCATGCCGAATGACAGCTGGGCGCCTTCGAGCGCCGGACCCGTGGCACAGGACGACGAGATCAGCTTATGACGGTTGCCAAGGACCAGTTCACCGTTCGTGCCGATATCGATGATCAACTGGTTTTCTTCGTGCTTGTAGGGCTCTTCGGCAATCAAGACGCCCACGTTGTCGGCGCCCACGAACCCGGCTTCGATGGGCAGAACGAACATGTACGCCGACGGATTGATGTTGACGCACAGGTCACGGGCCTTGATGTCCATGCTGTGATGGATGACCGGCGGAAAAGGAGCCATTCCCACATACTCGGGATTCAATCCCAGTAAAATGTGGTGCATGGCCGTGTTGAAACCGATGGTGATGTCCTCGACGTCTTCGCGGGCCAGACGCAGATAGGTTTTGCCCTCCTCGGGGGTTTCCACGAATTCGTCGGGTCCTTCCTCGCCTTTCTTTTTCTTCTTTTTCTTTTTTGGGGGATAGGTGTTGGCGATCGCCTGATCGACGAGTTCATTCAGGCCTTCGATGATGTCATCGCTCATGCGTTTGAGACCGTCCTCGGAGGTCATGTGAAAGGTAATGCGGGCCATGACATCCTCGCCGTATTTACACTGCGGGTTCATCATGGACACCGTATCGACGACCTCCATGGTGGTCAGGTCGCAGAAATACGCTGCGACGGTCGTGGTGCCGACGTCGATGGCCAGGCCATAGGCACGTTCGGCCTTGCCCGGCCGCACGCGGATCACTTCCTTTTCGTTCCAGACGCTGACCGTCACCTTCCAGTTGCCATCGCGCAGGGCGTTGGGCAGCGTGCGCAGCGCAAAAATATCGATGGTCAGGCTGCTCAGGCCGTAATCACGCTCCAGGGCCCGGCAGATGCGTTCGAAATCCCCGAGGGGCTCATCGAAGGTGGGGGGATCGACCTCCACATAGTAGAGCCTTACCGCCGGATCGTGCTCGATATGAATATCGCGGGCGGCCTTGGAAACCACCTGTTTGCCGGCACGGGATTCTTCGGGCACGAACACCAAAAGATCGCCTTTCACCTGGGCCACGCAGCCGAGGCGAAACCCTTTTTCGCGCCGCTCGTCGTTGATGAACTTTTCTTCTTCTTCCTGCCAGGCGCTGACGTTGTTCATGCCCGAAACGACACCGAACTTTTCAAAATTGCCTTCCTCGATTCTTACGACACACTTGCCGCAAACCTTTTTTTCGCCGCACAGGGCCTCGATATCGACTCCCAACAGCCGCGAGGCTTCTATGAGGTTGATGCCTTTGGGCACTTCACCCCTGCGCCCGGAAGGCTGAAATATTACCATCGCCTTGTCAGAATCCATTCGCACTGCTCCTTATCCGAAGTATAGTCCGCAGGGGATTGCTCCCGTATCTTCTGCGTTAAAAAGAATATTGGTGGGATCCACTATGCTGCCGACTCGATTTGAAGAAACCGTCCGGGCTGGAAGAAGTGAGATCCTTTTCCAGCCCGGTTGAGCGCACTTAAACGGCCGCTAAGAACTCTTCTTCTGCATTTCCCGCAGCCGGCCGATCATTTTGATACCCTCGGAAACGGCATTTCCAGCGGACTCGGCATACCCATCGGCACCGAACAGGTTGGCCACATCCTTGGTCACCGGGGCGCCGCCCAGCATGATGGCCACGTTGGGATTCTTTTCCTTGATCATCTTGATGACCTTTTTCATGCCCAGCATGGTGGTGGTCATCATGGCCGACATGGCCACGACCTCGGAATCCGTGCGCATCTGTTCTTCGACGAACTTCTCGAGGGGCACGTCACGGCCCAGGTCATGAACACCCCATCCGGCGACATCGAACATCATTTTCACCAGGTTCTTGCCGATGTCGTGCACGTCGCCCTGGATGCTGCCGATAACCACCTGGGCGTTGAGGCCGCCCGAGTCTTTGGGCACGTGCGGGCGCAGGATGTCCAGCCCGGCATACAGCGCATCGGCGCACATCAGGACTTCCGGCACGAAGTACTCGTTACGGTCGTACAGATCACCGACGACCTCCATGCCGGCCGCAAGGCCGTCCATGATCATCTCGAGCGGAACATAGCCATCATCCAGCGACTGCTGTGCGGCTTCCTTGACCATGTCTTCCTGGTACTCGATGACGCCCGTCTTCAATTTTTCCAACAATTCTTCTTTGGCTGCCATATTACTTGCCTTTCCTTTTTAATGTTTGTTGATAAAAAGCTCATATCGAGCGGTATTATACTTATAACCTGCCGTTGACTATAAACGGCCCACAGCCGGGCTCGGCTTTTTGCCGTATTCGTGCGTGGTGTCGACCACGGCCTGCATGTTTTCCTTGATAACGGCCGGCCACAGGTCGCAGCCGGGCATGATCGCGTCCATGCCGCCGTCGATCATGTCTTTGACATGGTCGATGACGACCTGCTTGGGAGTCTTTTCATCGCAGGTCATTTTATAGGTGTCCAGGTTGCCCATGAATAGAACATCCGGGCCCAGAATCTCGCGTCCCTTGCGGACGTTGCACTTGATGTCCACGGTCAGCCCGTCGGCGCCGCACTGGTTCATCATGGCCAGCAGCGGTTCGGTCTGACCGCAGATGTGCAGCAGTTTGGGAGACTTCCATGCCGCCAGGATCCTGGTCAGCCGTGGCTGGATGAACTCCTTGAAGGTGCGCGGGCTCAAAAGATCGGCCGCCACACCCGGCTCGCGCAGGGTGATGTAATCGCAGCCGGCGTCCTGCAGAAACAGGCCGATCTTGATGATCATGTCGGTCAGCTGGTCGAGCACCTCGGCGACCTTTTCCTTCTGCTTGAAAACGCCCTTGAGCATCAGGTCCAGTTCGAGCATTTGCCCGGCCTGGGTGAAAGGACCCAGCTGCCAGCAGCCGATCGGCAACTCCGGGGCTTCCTTCTTGATGATCTCGATCGCCTTGGGCAGCAACGGCAGGCGCCCCAGTTCGGTGATGTTGTCCGGAATTTTCAATTCATCGAGGCTCGACCACATTTTGGTGGGAATCGTGGGGTAGAGAATGTCCTCGGAATCGGCATACAGGCTGATCTTGTTGCCGACGGCCTCGGACTCCATGGTCATGTCGTAGGGAATGACCACGCAGTCGAAGTTCATCATTCTGGCCGACCAGATCGCCGACTGGGCCAAGCGCTCGGCGTCGGTATGGACCGTGGCGAATTTCAACTTGGCCTTCTCGATGCCAGGCATCACCACCATTCCCATTCCGCTGAAAAAGGGCATGGTGTCGATTGGTTCCTTGCGCAGCAGTCGCAATACGCGTTCCTTGGGTGTCAGTTCCGCCATAATCGAAGCTCCTTTCTAAAGTTCAATTGATGATCAAAGGGCGATATGCCGATGATCAGGCTAAGGATTTGAGCTGCTCCACGAAATCCGGGAACAACTTGTAAAGCGGATGATTCGGGTCCTTCGGCAGCTGTTTGGTTTCGGTGAAGGCCGCCGTGGCCAGAAAGGCTGATGCTTCCGCCACCGCCGGCAGGATGCGGGTGGCGCCCGCCATGGGACCGGAAAAGATCATGTCGTGATAAAAGAAGGCCGACAATCCCTCCAGGGCCGCATCGGTGGATGACCAGCCCTTGAACTGCCACATGTCTTTGAAGCGTTTCAAATCCATGTAGGAGCCGTTGCTCGGTGCACTGGCGGTGGGAAAACCCCATTTTTCCTTGATCATCCGGTTGGCGACACCGCACAAGGCCGTGGCCGGTCCGTTCATCACCGAGGTGTCCACGAAGATGCTTTCGAACTTGGCGCCCACCTTGTCGATGGCATCCAGCAGTTTCTGGGTCCCGGTGATGCGTCCACTGGGCATCTGATCCTCCTGGTCGAAGGCCACCAAAAGAACGTGTTTGACGCCGATCTGGGCGATTTCACGAATCTCGGTTTCCAGATCTTTTTCCCATATTGTCAGGCTGTTGTAGAACATGCGGTCCAGGAGGCCTTTTTCGGCACAATACGCCGCGCCTTCGAGTTTGGGCTTCATGACCCAGGCGTCAACGCAAAAGGGCATGCTGCTGACCGAGCTGACGAAATCGATGAACAACTTGAATTCCTCACCCGTGTTGGCGACGACATCGGCCATGCCGGGAACACCCGTCTCGGCGGTCAGCCGTTCCTGGGTCTTCAGCAGTTCTTCGGCCTTTTTTTCATCGAAGCCTTCTTTGCGTTTGCCCTTGAACACCTTGTCGCCCTTCTGAAAAATGGAGCTGACACACACGCAGGGATATTGGCCGGGCTGCCCGCCGAATTTTACCCCTCCAACCTCGCACACCTTTTGCTCGGTGTTGATTTGAAACATCACAACCTCCTTTTTTAAAATTTTTAACGCTAGTGACCATGGATTGAATGCCTGCGGCCGGCTGTATCGGTGTGACCTTCTATATCGATTACATACCCCATGCCTATCGTCCAAAAGTTGATTTTTCAGGACAATGCAGATGATTTTAAGAAAGATTTGGAAAAACTGTGCTCTTTTGAAATGAATCCAGATGATTGGCGCTTACAAGGCCGGATCGACCAGTCCCAGCTGGATGGCGAAATGGATCAGTTTGACGGGGGAGTCGATGTTCAGCTTCTCCATGATGTTCGCGCGGTGGGATTTGATGGTGCTGATGCTGACGCACAGCATGTCGGCGATCTCTCTGGTGGCGTGGCCCTCGCCGATGAGCTGGAAAACCTCGCGTTCGCGGTTGGAAAGCAGGTTGTAGCGCTCGGCGATGGACGAGCACTTGCGTTTGGGCGACCGGTACGTGTCCATCAGGACCTTTGAAATCGTCGGGCTCAGGAAGGTTTCATTTTTCATGGCGGAACGAATGGCCTTGATGATATCCCGGCCGCTGGAATCCTTCAGCAGGTAACCGGACACACCGGTTTCCAGAAGTTCGTGGATGTAGTGCTCGTGGGAGTACATCGAAAGGATCAGAATCTTGGTCTTGGGCAGCTGCTTGCGGATTCTTTTGGCGGCCTCGATGCCGTTCATGCGCGGCATAGCGATGTCCAGGATGACGATGTCGGGCTTGAGGGACAGGGCCTGGTCGACGGCCGCCTGGCCGTTGGTGGCCTCGCCCACGACCTTGAGGTCCGCTTGCTCCTCCAGCAGGCGGGCCAATCCCTGGCGCACGATCGTGTGATCGTCGGCCAGCAGTATTCGAACGGACTCACTCATGCCGTGACTCCTCGTCCAAGGGGATTTCGATCCGAATGCGGGTGCCGCTGCCCGGAGTGCTCCGCAGGAGAAAAGTGCCGTTGAGCAGGGAGGCCCGTTCCCGCATTCCGAGAAGCCCTAAACTGCGCTTGTCCTTGCCGATGATTTCGGCATCGAAACCGGTGCCGTCGTCTTCGGCCAGGAATATGATGCGGGGGTAGCTTTTGATGATGGCCAGAGTGAAACTCTCGGCCCCCGAATGCTTCAAGGTGTTGGTCAGTGCTTCCTGGCTGAAGCGATACAACACCGTTTCCATGTCGGCATTGATGCGGCGGTCGAACCCGATGATCTGAAAATCGATATCGAGGCCCGAATGCTTCTGGATTTCATCGAGGTACAGGTTCAAAGCCGGTTCCAGGCCCAGATCGCTGAGCAGCGTGGGATGCAGATGATAGGACATGCGCCTGATCTCGGAGGCGGTGCGCTGGATCATCTGGCGTATTTCTCCGATTTCACCGGCGAGGCTGTGTGTGGCGGCATGTTTTTCCTCCAGGCGGTCCAGACCCAGTTTCACCGCCGTCAGCGATTGTCCGGCTTCATCGTGCAATTCGCGGGCGATGCGGCGCCGTTCTTCCTCCTGGCTCTGAAAAAGTTTTTCGGTCAAGCGCCGCAGCTCCTGCCGGTGACGACGGATCGTGGCCATCATCTGGGTGTTTTCGATGGCGCCCCCGATGAAATTGCCGAGGGAACCCATCAGGTGAATTTCATGATGGCTTAACACGCGTTCTTTGGGAATGCTCAGTCCGAAAAACCCGATGGCCTTGCCTTTGAAGGTGATCAGAAAACAGGTCAGCCAGAGATTCGTCTGGTTCCCGGTCGACCGGTAGCGGATATGAAACACGGGAAATGAAGCTTCCGGCGGCAAACCAGAGGTCTCTTCGAGGAGGTGCTTCATCAGCATCGTGTCGTTGAAGACGATCTCGTCGGCCTCCTCGGCGATGGTCTCCGGGATGTTGAATCGTGCCTGGAGCCTAATCCGCCGGGCCTCGTGATCGATCAGAAAGAGCCCGCCGCGTTCGAGCCGCAGCACCTGAATGACTTTTTCGAGGGTCACCTTCAGGATCTGCTTGAAATCCATGGTGTGATTCAGCGCCACGGCGATACTGTTGATCAGCGAGAGTTCGCGGTTGCGCTGATTGATGACTTCTTCGCTCTGCTTGCGGCGGGTGATATCCTTGATGATGCCTTCGAACTCGACTTCGCCGTTTTGGGCATTCTCATACATGCGGCTCGATATGAGCACGTGCAGCAAGGATCCGTCACGGGTTTTGAATTCGGCCTCGTAATCCTTGACGAAACCTTTTTCAGTGATATGGGACAGAAATGTTTCGCGGTCGACGGGGCGGCGATAGAGATCTCCGGCTTTGAGCCGATCCAGGAATTCTCTCTTGGTCTTGTAGCCCATCAGTTCCACGCCGGCCTGATTCACATCGAGGATGTCGCCATTCAGGTTGGTGGTGTAGATCATGTCGTGGCTGCCTTCGAACACCCGGTGATATTTTCGCTCGCGCCGGGTTATCTCTTCCTGCAGTTTTTTGATCTCGGTGATGTCTTTGAAGATTTCCAGACCGCCGGTGACCTGCCCCTGGGCGTCGCGAAACGCCGAGGTGGAGCAGATGATCGGGATTTTTCGGCCCTCGATGTTGGTGATTTCGTACTCGCGATTGTGGATGTCCTGATTTTCCGCCACGGCCCGCTTCAGCGCGCAATCATACTCGCAGATCGAGTTCTTGAAGACATCCTTGCAGTACATCCCCACGGCGTCCTGGCCCGAAAAACCGGTAATTTTCTCGGCCGCCGGATTGAAATAGGTAATCCGCCACTCGTGATCGGTCGTAAAGAGCCCGTCGGGCAGGCGATTGAGGATTTCGACGTAGCTCTCCTCTTTCTGATAAATTCTGCCCAGCGTCTCGTCGTGATAAAGCTTGAGCTGCTCGGCTACAAAAGCGTTCCATCCCTTGCCGGAGGTGTCGCTCTTGGCCTTGAAAAACGAACAGGTCAGGCAGCAGGCGAGCTTTTGATAAAAATCATTGCCGATAAAGTTAACGCAATGGGTCTTCGGGACCAGCCAGCACCCCAAATTGCTTTTGCCGTGAGCCGGGCAGAGAACATTGGTACACTGCAGCAGTTTCCAGCACGGCTGCGCTCTGGCGGCATCGCGCCGCTCAGGGGAGATGTCAACGAGGTGACTTGCGAGCAATGAACTCACAGTATGGATCTCCCTTGGCACGGCAGAGAGGCTCTGAAGCCAGGAATGTAAAGCAGCCCTCCGGGTAACTCTCGCCGTAGATTAAATCCATGAATGCGCCGGCCACGCCCCGCAGCATGAAACACTTTCCCGCATCGGCCCGGCCGTAGTCTTCCATATAGCCCTTGGCTTCATAAGAATTGCCGACGCGGATGACCAGTTCCTCATGCGGAATCAATTTCTGCACTTTCAGATCGCCCCACCCGAACGCCACCGCGACCGCTGCGAATCCCATGATCTGATCTTCCTTGCGGTCTATCATCGGCTGGACGATTTCATCCCACTCCCAGCTGTTGCGGATTCCCTGAAATGTGGCGTAGCCGCACTCCTGAGCAGCTTTTATCAAAAGGCTTTGCGCCTCGGCCCTGCGGGAGGGACCGATTTTCTTTTCGAAATTAAAGTTGATCCGGTTATAATACTGCACCGAGAAGAGCGAGAGGTAGACCCCGAAAAGGGGAATGATACCCTTTGATTCCCTGATCCGGCTGCCCTCCATGACCGCATGAATTATTTTGGTGCCATCGATCGCCACTCAGTGCTCCTCGACGTTGAAAATACATTCCGGGTCGCGCATCATCTTGCACTTGATCTCTTTTACCGCAAAGGCCCCGAGCGGCTTGCCGCAGATGGCTGCCAGGGCGCCGGCCAGCCAGCCGCGGGTGAAATGGCAGCCGGGGGTATCGCGCCGGCCGTGTTTGGCCAGCCACCCGGTGACGTGGTGACTGGAAGAGCTGATGACAAAACCGCCCCCGTCATCGATTGTCTGCGGGTGGATGATGCCTAGGCCGCAGTTCTGGAACATTATGGCGCACATTTCCAGCTTGGATTTGACAGTTTTCATCTCGGGGTATTGGGCCAGCAAGCGGTTCATGCTGCGGTACACGGCCTCTTCCGCGGATTCATAGATCAGGCGGATGCCTTCCTGCCCCAGGGTGTCTTCGAGCGTTTTCTGTAAATTGATATTGTAGTGGTGACAGTGAATGGCAATGGGTTGGCCCGAGAGAACCACCTGATTGTCTCGCCGGTCCAGTTCACGTTTCCAGTCGAAAGCGACCATAGGGTGCGGGCCTCGATCCCGGTTGCAGCGTTTTGCCGGTGACGCTTTCAAGCCTCGCCGGTTTATCCGTCTTTGATCTACAGGCTTTAAGATAAAAGTTTTGGCATTGTTCTCGGTCGTTGGCGTATGACGATACAACCGCCGCCCTCTGGTCTTGCATAGATCTTTATCTTAAAGCCTATATTTTGGACAGGAGCTATTTTAACAGGCTATACCACAGATTCAAGGGATTGTTAACCTGCGGGGTATCCTTTTGCCGAAGCTCCATTTCGAGAGGACCGCTGGATTAACAGACCATTTTGGCGGCCTTCCCTTTAGAGCTGCTACCAGCTGCAAGGTTTGACAATTCGACCGGCCGGCTTTAGTATTTCCGACAATAATAAATGAGTAATTTTATCCTTGATCAACTTTGTCGCAGACGATGTCTCTTCAATCATTTGACTCAAAGGATCCTGCAACGATGACTCAGCCGTTAAATCATCCCTCGGGACAAAAGAGCGCCGTCTTTCTGCTGTCGGGGTTTCTGGGCGCCGGCAAGACCACTTTGCTGAAGCGTATCCTCGCGTGGCAATCGGATCTTTCCGACACGGTGGTCCTGGTAAACGAATTCGGCGATGTGGGAATTGACGGCGATCTGCTTAAAAATTCCGGTTCGGATGTCGTCGAACTCACCAGCGGGTGTATCTGCTGCAGCCTGAGCGCCGATTTGAAGCAGTCTCTGACACGGATATGGGAACAGTTCCGGCCCCGCCGCATCTTCATCGAGGCCTCCGGGGTTGCCGATCCGACGGCCATCCTGCCGGTTTTATGCGATTCGGAGCTTGCCGGGGTGTTGAAACTGGAAAAAATCGTCACGGTGCTGGATGCCGATTTCTGGGAGGCCCGTGAAAATTTTGGGCGGTTATTCTACAATCAACTCGAGACCGCACACCTGATTCTCTTAAACAAGGTCGACCAGGTGGACGAGGGCTTGATTCCGACTTACCTGAACGAGATTCATACAGTGGTTCCCGGTTGCCAGGTCGTTCCCACCATTCGCTGCAACATCGATCCGGCTACACTCTGGTCGCCGGCGGCCCCCAAGGCAGTGACGCTCAAGCCGATGCACCTGTTCAACCAGGTCGCCGTGAACGACCTTGGCGGCCAACACGATCATGGCCCCGACGACCACCACGACCACGGCCAACCGGTGCCGGCCAGCAACTTCGTGACGTTTTCATTCGAAGACCCCCGCATAATGGACAAGGAGCGTTTTTTGAAATTTATCGAGAGGCTTCCGTGGGAGGTATTTCGAATGAAAGGACCGGTAAGGTTCTCCGATTGCACCGAAATCGTCAATTTTGTCGGTGGTAAAGGCGAGTGGTCCGAATGGGACGGCGAATCGGCGACACGGCTGGCGTTTATCGGATGGAATGTGAACTCTGATGAGATTCTGGCGCAAGTGGGCCGCTGCGTCCTTTAATACCCCACTCAAGGCCGTCAAGACACTTCAAAGATGACGCGCACTAGCAGCACTTGTACAGCCGCAGCAGCCTTTCGTCCATGTCAAAATAAAATTTCATGAACGAGGATCCATCCCACCGCGTTCTGACCCCGTGCAGCGTATCGGCCAGCTCTATCGTGCTGCGCAGATGGGTAATCATGACCAGCTGCGTCTGGGCGGATACGTCCTTGAGAAAGGCCTGCATCGATTTGTGATGCGTGTAATCCAGGGACGGCTCGACCTCATCCAGCAGGTAAAACGGATTGCGCAATTGATCGAACACCGCCAGTTTCAGGGCCAGGCTGGTAATGGCCTTCTCTCCACCGGAGAGCTGGTGGGCGCGTCGCACCCGATTGCCCGGCAGGGTGACCACGATTTCGATGCCCTTGTCACCATTACGGGACAACAGGTCCAGGCTGACCTCGGCCTGCGGGATGAGATAGGCCATATACCGGCAGAGGCTGTCGGCGATCCGGTTCTTCAGGGGCCCGGAAAAACTGTCGGCGGACTCGAGTTCGAGCAATGCGCGGATTGTTTCAAGCCGAACTTGTGGATTTCTAAGAAGAATATCATTGATCTGCTCTTGCCGGATAATCGTTTTCAACGCATGGTTCAAATTGAGGGCGGCTAATTTCTCGCGGTAAACCGTCACCGCCTGTGGCTGGTCATCGACGAAAAACCCGTCGACGCCGCTTTTGTCGATCTCGCGGCGAAGTTTGATGGCCGGGGCGTTGTGTCCGTCGTCGTGCTCGAAGGTCAACTCCACGGATGCGCGGCTGGCCGGCGGGTAATCCTTGCTTCCGGCAAAAAACAGCTCTTCGGGGCGGTAGCAGCGGATACGCTCGAGATCGTTTTCCCCCAGGGCCCATACGATGGCATCTAGGATGTTCGATTTGCCGACGCCGTTGTTACCGATGATAACGCTGATGCCGGGTTGAAAGCTCATGTTGGTTTTTTCCGAAAAGGATTTGAATCCTTCAATCGTCACATCTTCAAGGTACATGTCAGCCGTCCTGATTTTTGTGTTGATGCCGCCGGCGGATTTCCGCAATCAGTTCTTCCTGCATCGGAATTAGGGACTCGTAAACCAGTTCCCCGTCCAGGGCGACGCTCGGCAGCGACTTGGCCTTGAGTTCCTTGAAACGCTGCACGCCCTCACGAGTGCGCATATCCCACTCATTGACCTCTATCAGCTGCTTGATGTCTTCCGGTAAAACCTTTACCGATTCCGCCATATAGACGCAAGCCACTCATTGATTGAAATCCGTCAAAAGCACATCCACGACAACTAACTGGGCCATCTCACCCCCCCAATGGCAGTTTGGTGAAAACAATTCGGCCGTCGGCGGATTGCAGGAGGCCCCCGGCGGCCTCCGGACCGGATGACGGACCGACGCTGATGAAATCCTTGCCGCCGACATGCCAGTGCCCCCACATGTGCCGCTGGCCGAACAAAACGACATCGGCGCGAAACTGGGGCGTCATGGCTTCCAGCGCCGGGAAAACAGATTCGTCCCGCATAAAATCCGTCAGCCCGCAGACCATGTTCATTTCAAGGGCATAAGGCTCGTAGTCCGAATATCCGGGAAGCTCTTGAATAAACGCCCCATAAAACGCCAGGCAATCTTTATTGCCGACCAGAAAGCTCAAGACCTGGGGCAACTGGATAAGCCAGTCCCGGCCCTTCTGGTCGAGGGGCGGGTATGGTGGGCGTTCCGTGCCATTGGCATAGTTCCAGTCATTCTGCCCCTGGACCGCCTGAATATTTAATTTTGAAATTGATTTAATCGTTTGCCGGTTTTGCACCGACGTACCGGTCAGATTGCCCAGGCAGACCACAGCTTCGACGCCGGCGGCGGTCAGGGTGTCGACCAGTTTGTTCAACGCCTGGGGGTCGCCGTTGACGTCACCGATGAGACCGATTCGAGCCTTCGGAACGGGATCTTCAGCCAGCAGAAAGGAGCTTGCCGGAGACAACCGGCCGTTTGCGACCGCCTTGATCGCGGATGCCAGCTGATCGGGGCACGACGTGCCGTTGCGGCAGTCTATTCCTTTTACAAGCCGCAGGACCACATCCAGCTGTTGACCTTTGATGAGCCGGCTCACGAGTTGGGCGTTGCCGGGGCAGCCACCGCCGACAAATCGAACATCGGAAAGCACGCCCTGATCGATCTGAAAATGAATCTCAGGCGGACAGACCCCTTGGGTTTTATAGACGTAGCGTTGAATTTCGCGATCATCGGCCATTCAAGCAACCAGCTTCCGAATGAAAAAATTGACATCAACAAACACGAAACGAGTCCATGCACGTTTTTTTGTCCGACAGGTCGAAACTTTTTATTCCTACTAAAGGCGTCACCAAAGAAAAATCGTCCAATAGTTGATTTTTCAAACCAATGAAGGCGGTTTTTGAAGAGACCTTGTACGGGGCAGACGATGAATGACACCCGTGAGGGGCGAATCTGGCGATGGTGCCGAGCCGAATATATGGACTGACTCTTGAAATCGCGTAAAGAATGCTTAATTATATTTCATACGTCATGGGCTTTTAAATTAAACCCTACGATAGGAGGTAAAAATGGATTGGAATCGTGATTACGCAACCTACCTGGATGAAAATGGGGTAAAGGCCATCCAAGAGCTGGAAAAAGAAACCGGTACGGTCATCATGGCCTATCCCACGCCGCCTGCTCCGGCCAATTTGGACAAAACGAAAAAACAAAAACTCGAGGCCCTCGAAAAAAAGCTGTGCGTCCGATTGGTGGCCTATGAAGGGCACTCGTAGGCGACCCATTATTTACACCTGATGGCCGACAATCGCTTATCCGCTCCCTGCAGACGCCTGCGGGGAGTTTTCTTTTGCACAGGATGATTGAGGCGAATCCTTTTGTTTATCCGTTTGATTTTACAATTGAAAATATAATGCCGCCGTCACTGCTGCGGTTTTTTTGAGACAGGCCGTACGGTTCGGAACTCAAAAAAAGACCTCGGTGTAGAGATGAGAACCGGCATAGCGCTCGTCAATCATGTGGGTCACATCCTTGATCATTTTTTGCCATCCACAAAGATAAAAGTCATAGCTTCCCGGCCTCAGGTGCCGCACGAGCATGTCAACCATCTTGCCGTGAAACAGGCTGCTGGCGACAGGGTCCGCATCTGAGGTATCCCATACCACCTGCAGGTAGTCACGGGCGGTTTTTCTCAAAAGATCCTGATAATAGAGTTCCGCCGGGCGGCGGGCGCCATGCAGCAGAGTGAAATCCTTTACGCCCGACCGGGCAATCGACGCAAAGGGGGCGATGCCGGTGTCGGTTGCGATAAAGACCGGCGGCCGCGGTGACGATGAAAGAGTGAAATACCCATGGGGACCGCTGAATTCGAACTTATGTCCGATGTCAGCCGATGCGAGAAAGGAAGAAACATAGCCTTTTTCGATGAAGTTGACGCACAGCAAAACTGTCGGATCGGCGGGCGCCGAAACCAGCGAGTAGTATCTCTTTTGATCATTGTAGACCAGCCGAATGGTTTGGCCGGGTTTGAAAAAAAACCCGGGCGGGCGCCGCAATTCGATCTCAAACGCACTGTCCGACAACCATCGGCGATTGATAAGCTCGGTCGTTTTGATGGCCGGCCGTTTCGGCGGCATCTGCTGGTTGTCAACGCCTGGCACGGTGCATTCTCCCCTCAGCCTGTTGGATTAGATTCAGTTTTCATATAATACCGCCAAATTTCGCGGGTCAATCGTCCAAAGGACGATTTACATGACCCCTTCTATCGATTACCATCCCACCAGCGCTTCTGATTTGCTCGTGTCCATCCGTTTTCAAGGAACCCTGGAGTTGAGCAATGCACATCACCGAAGGCATCATCACCGGCGGCGCGGCTGTGGCTTACACCGGCGCGGGACTATTTTTCGTCGGCTGGGGGGCGGCACGAATGAAAAAGTTTATTGCCGCTTTTCCCGCTAAAAAACCGCTGTTGGGTATGGGCGGCGCCATCATCTTTTTCATTTCGCTGATTCCCATTCCGGCCTTCACAGGCACCTGTTCCCATCCGTGCGGCACGCCGTTGATCGCCATTTTGCTGGGGCCGCTGATCGGCGTGGCCCTGACCGGCGTCAGCCTGTTTCTGCAGGCCGCTTTTTTCGCGCACGGCGGTTTCAGTACCTGGGGCGCGAACGTGATCGCGCTGGGCGTCTTCGGTGGCTTCTTCGGCTGGAGCGCCTTCAAAATTTCCATGAAAATCGGCCTGCCGCTCTGGGCCGCCGGTTTTGCCGGGGGCCTGATTGGCGACGTGATGGTTTATGCATCATCCGGTTTTATTTTGGGCACTTCCCTGCTGAGCGCGCCGGACCCGCAGTATTCCCTGGGAGGGTATCTGGCCGCGATTTACGCCGCTTACCTGCCGACGCAGCTGCCCATCGCCGTTGGTGAAATGATCGTGACCGGCATGGCCCTTCAGTATGCTTACCGACAAAGGCCGGAAGTGCTTGAAGAACTCGGTGTGGTTCACCGCAAGCCGATGAACACGGCCACGGCAAAGACCTTTCTTTTCTTGTGTCTGTGCCTGCCATTTTTGCTGGTATTGTTTTCAGCGGCACCCGGGCCGGTCTTCGGGACCGAAAATGAGTCGAGGCCCTTGCCCGCGGCGGTGGGTTCATCCACTGACGGGCGATCTTCCGATACGGGTCGATTTTCCGGCATGGATGAATCCGTAAACGAAAAATTGGCCGATGACGCCGGCCGGGTGGCCGGAAAACCCTATATCGACACGGAGAACATGGGCGATTTGTGGAACCTGCTGCTCCTTTCAGCCGGCGGCGTGTGCGGGTTTATTCTCGGCCGGTACTGGCACCTTCTGTGGGGTCGCCGAGAATAGCCTGACGACCTTTTACCGTCAGCCGACGGTGTCCCTCCGGGCTTTTTCGCCGATCTGTTCAGGGCGGGATCGTTTGCCATTGTCTTCGCGGCGGCATCGTTCCTTTGACCCGGACGTTACCTGACCGACGGACCCCTGATCGAACCATGAAACTCACCGGATTGTTCAACGCGAGCGCCTTTCAGTCGGTCACAGCGGCCAGCGGATATTCCGACCCTGCCGGCAGCCATGGACATGGAGTGTCCCGCTGGGACCCGCGTCTCAAACTGGCCCTGCTGGCAGCGGCGGTGTCCTTGAATGTCACCATCGCGCGGCCGTGGCTCTCGGTGGTGTTATTTCTTACGGGCCTGGGGCTGGCCTTCTGGTCCCGCCTGCCCCTGCGCCGGTTCATGCTTTTCTTTCTGGCGCCGGCCTGGGCGACGTTGCTGGTCTTGATCGGCTTTTCGATCGGCTTTGGAACCACGCCGCTTTTTTCGATCGGTACCGTGCAGGTTTACCGTGAGGGAATCTTCCAGGGCCTTTCGGCGGCCGCCCGCGTCGCATGCGACATGACCTGGCTGGCCGTCTTTTTTCTGACAACCCCTTTTGTCAGCATTTTAAAGGCCTTGAAATGGTTCCGGGTACCGGACGTGTTGATCGATGTTATCGCAACCGCCTATCGGTACGCGTTCCTGCTGGTCGAAGAATTCTTCAAGATGAGGGATATCGCCCGTATCAAGGGCGGCTTTGATACCTACCTCAAGGCCTGCCGATCCACGGCCATGATTCTGGCCCAGGTCATCCTCAGGGCCTATGACCGGTCACTGCGCATCGAGGAGGCCATGACGGCCAGGGGTGCAACCGCTCCCCGGGAGAAAGACCCTATGAATTATTCCGCAGAGACACCCGTGTGTCCCAACCGCTGCGATATTACGCCCGTTTTCCCGGAGGACGGGGTGCCGGTTCTTTCCTGCAGCGGCATGTGGCACTCCTACAAGGGGGATCGATCGATTAAAAATGTCTCCCTGACGGTCGAAAAAGGCGAAGTGGTCGTGCTGTGCGGGCCCAACGGATCCGGCAAGACAACCCTGCTGAAGCTGTTCGCCGGGATTCTGGCCCCCGAAAAGGGAGACGTCTTCCTGTACGGAAACAAGCTGGACGGCAACACGCGCAAAGCGGCCTATCGCCGGGTGGCCCTTTTGCTTCAGGACCCGAACGATCAGCTTTTCTGTACGCATGTCAGAGAAGATATTGCCTTCGGTCCCCTCAATCTCGGCCTGGAAACCGAGGAGATCGACCGGTTGGTGGACACCGCCATGGAACTGATGGAAGTGGCCCACCTGGCCGAGCGCCCGATACACCGGCTGAGCCACGGGGAAATGAAGCGGGTGGGGCTGGCCGGCCTGATTGCCATGCGCCCGCCCCTGATCCTGCTGGATGAACCGACGGCCAGCCTCGATCCGGCATCCGCCAACCACCTGGTAAGCCTGATCCGGCACCTGAACAGCCATCATGGCTATAGCCTTGTCGTCGTTACGCATGATATCGATCTGGCCGCCATGATCGCCAGCCGGGTCGTGATTTTAAATGAAGGGGAGATCATGGCCGATGGCCTCCCGCGGGAGATTCTGTCGAATGAACAGCTGCTGGACAGCGCGCGGCTAGAGCCGCCGATACTGACCCAGCTGTTTCAGCAGGTTTTCAGCGATTCCCTTTCGGGTCTCGAGATTCCGCTGACGGTGGCCGAAGCGGTCACGATGCTGCGATCGCGCAAGGCTATAAGATAAAGGTTTTGGCCGTGTTATCGGTTGTTGGCGTATGACGAATACAGCCGCCTCCCTCTGGCCTCGCCAAAACCCTTATCTTAAAGCCCCTTGTTTCTGCGGATGTGGTGTGAATAAAAATGACACAGCCGGTGGCCGTTTATTTCGACTCATACGAGAGGCTCTTTGGTTTTCTCCATCTGGAAACGGGCGACAGCTTTGTTCTCGTTACCAACCGTCTGAAAATCATAGCCGCTAACCAGCAGACCGCCGACCTCTATGGTATCGCGCGGGAAGATCTCATCGAGCGGGACTTCAGGGAGTTCGTTTTTTCGGGTGATCGTCACCAGCTGGACCGGGCCGTGGGAGAACTCGGGGATTTCGAGAGTTGGGCCGGTGAACTGAGCGGCGTTCACAAATCAGGGGACCACTTTCCGGCGGATGTGACCGTTAAGCGCTTTCCGTTCGACGGGCGGGTGCTGTTTGGTATTATCAGCCGGGATTTGAGCGAGTATCAGTTGTTGAAAGAGCGGCTGCGTCAGGAAAAAGCAAATCGAAGAGAAATGTATATCACCATGCGCAACCTGATGAAGGCCTATGA
>JBAPSB010000121.1:0-5593 GCA_049281435.1 Desulfobacterales bacterium | reverse complement strand
GGTATAGGGTATAAGGCAAGAGGCGAAAGGTACACGGCGCACGGCAACAGGTTTAATTCAGATATCGGGAACCCGCAATCCCGCCGCCCGTGACTCGCACCCCACCGCTAAAAGCCAAATACCAGCGACCCATTATCGATCGGGCACCCACAAGGGGCCGCCCCTCCGATTGCATCGCCCAGACACCAACCACTAAACACCAAACACTAAACAATTAACTTAACGGTGCAGGGTGTAAGGTATAGGGTATAGGGTATAAGGCAGAAGGCGAAAGGCACACGGCGCACGGCAAAAGGTTTAATTCAGATATCTCGTGAACCCGTAATCCCCCGCAGCCCGTGATTCGCGCCCCGCACCCCGCATCCCGTAACCCGTAACCCTCAAAAGGGCGCCCCTGCGGCTAATCTCCCCAACATCATCGCCCAAACACCAAACACCAAACACCTACGGGACCAAGCCGGCCCAGACCAGTGTGACGACGCCGGCGACGATGAAATTCGTTTCCAGTAAAAACTCCAGCCGGATGCCGGGGATCATGAGGCTGCGCTCGTAGGCCAGAAGCACCGCGGCGATGAACAGCGGGCAGGCGCAGAGGCCAAAGGCCAGAGCGGGGAGAAACCCGATAAGGGCGGCGGCGGTCAAAACGGCCAGTAGCATCAACAGGATTATTTTCAGCAGCCTCAGGGTTCTCTTTTCCCCCAGCAGGGTCGGGATGGTTTCCTTGCCCACGATCCGGTCGCCCTGCATGTCCAGCGTGTCGAAAAAAGCGGTGCGCACGAAGACCAGACCGGTCGACCACCCAAAGACCAGCGCCGTTTCCAGTTTCGGCAGCCCCGCAGCGAACAGGGACGGAAGCAGCGCGGTGACCACCCCCCAGGCCGCGGCGATCAGCAGAGTCTTGGACCCGGGAACATCCCGCAGCCGGCCGTAGCGGGAGCGGCCTGGTATGACCTGCAGGTTGTAGGTGAGCCCCAAAAGGCTCATCACCAGCAGAATCACGAACGGCTGAATGCCCAGCGTGAAGGCCAGCAGCAGACCGGTGGCGCCGGAGGCCAGGGCCAGGATGGAAAGCGACACCCGGTAGCGCACGTAAAAAGAAGCCCGCTCGGGATCGTTGTACTGGTCGGATTGCCGGCCGGTCAAGTGATTCAGGATGTGCATGGACTGCACATACAGAACGGCGATGGCGACAAAGGGCGAGACGGGCCGGATTTCGAGCAGCCGGGTGCAGGCATAGCACAGGCACCCCGCCCCGACGGACACATACACATTGGTGAGCAGCAGGCTACGCTGCAGGGTAAATAGCACCCGGCGCCAGCCGCGCGCCCGTTTGTACTGCAAGGATTCCAGCGCCTTGTAGACCCGTTTGATGATCCAGTTGGGCGTCGAGGCCCCGGCGGTGATTCCGATCAACTGCAGGGCCATCAGCTCCTTGAGGTCCAAGGCCGCGAGATTTTCTTCGGTTTCGACGTGGTAGGTGGGTTTGCCGGAAGAGGCGGCGATTTCAGCCAACCGTTGCGTGTTGCCGCTGTTGCGGCCCCCGACGACGATGATTGCATCGACAGCGGTGGACAGGCGCTTGACCTCGGCCTGGCGGCGCTCGGTCGAATCGCAGATCGTGTCGAATATCTTGTACGTCGGGTGCTTTTCGCGGACCCACTTTTTTACGGCGTCGTAAAATTCGGTGTTTTGCGTGGTCTGGGCCACGACGATGGCCCGGTCGAACTGCGGCAGCGCATCGAGTTCCTGCAAGCTGCCGGCCACCTGACCGTATTGACCGGCGTAGCCGAGCAGGCCGGTGACCTCGGGATGGTTCTCGTCGCCAATGATAATCGATGCATATCCCTTTTTGGCGTGCCGGCCGATGATGCTCTGGACCTTGATCACCCTGGGGCACGTGGCGTCGACGACGGTGAAACCGGCTTTTTTGAGTTGCAGCTTGGTTTTAGGCGGGACCCCGTGCGCCCGGATCAGGACGGTGCCGGCGCCGCGGGCGGGGATATCGGTCAACACCCGGATGCCCTTGCCGTCGAGCAGATCGAGGACCTGGGCATTGTGGATCAGCGGCCCGAAAGTATAAATCGGGGCCTTGAGTTCACCGGCGGTGTCCATGACCATTTCGACGGCCCGGCGCACTCCCATGCAAAAACCGGCGGTTTTGGCGATCAAGATCTTCATCGGGTGGCTGACATCCGGTCAGTGGGCAAAATCGTGCAGGTGCATGCTGATGAGTTCATCGATCAGGTGCGGCAGAGGCAGGCGGGCGACGCCGACGATGGTGACGTTTTCCTGGGTTAGCGGCAAAAGGAACTTGGCGGCCGGACTCCCGGCCACCGCCTCGGCGATAGCGGGCGTGACCTCGCCCATCATGGCATGGGCGATGATGATGCCGATGGGACCCAGAATGACATCGAGGCTCCTGGTGGTCTGAACGATCGCGTTTTCTCCGGAAGCGCCGCGGTTGGCCCCGGCCTTGAGCATCTGGGCGGTGGCTATCGCATTGGTGCCGAGGGCGGCGACGTCCACGGCTTCCCCGTAGAGCTCTTTTAATTTTCTGATAATCGTGCTGCCGATGCCGCCGCCCTGGCCGTCAATGACACCTATTTTTTTCATCCAGCGCTCCGCGTCCCGGTCTGCGCAACTAACGCCCGGTTCGGTGACTCCTAAAGTTTAGCGGTCCGGCTGCGGTTGCGGCGCCGGCTTTTGGGCGCCCGCCGCCGGGGGCCTTTTTTGCGGGTGGAAAAATCCGGTTGCCCCATTGGCTCGTCTTCCGAGGACCCCCCGTTGCCTCCGCTGGCCGCCATGCAAAGTTTTTGGTCGAATTCGGCCGATCCAATCGTGGCGGCCCGGCTGGCCGCGGCGGCCGCGATGATTTCCCGATCGGAACTGACGACCAGCGCCTGTTCCCGATCGTGGGCCGCCATTCGCATGATCACCTGGTCGGCCGTCTCTCCGGCCCGCGAGAATCTCATCGTGATGCCGTTGATGCGGTCGCGCGGACGCGAGTCATCCGGCGCGTTGGTCCCGTCGAAAACCACGGTGATCTTGTGATGTTTGATCCTTTTGTAAGCGGCCAGCATGTCCACGAGCGCTTCCCGGCCGAGCTGGATATCCTGGCGGTCCAGCGCGCTGAGGGCGGCCGTGTTGCGGATGAGGTTATAGCCATCGATGATGATGTGAAGTGCCATGGCAGCTTCCGTCAGCCGATCCGGGCTCCCGGCCAAATGCGATCGACTGCGGCGCCGATCGGGTTGCGGCGCCCCGGTTTCCCCGGCCAGGTTCTAAACCCGGCGATGCCGCCGGTCATCGCTTGAGCTGGTGCAGCAACCGGTCGAGGTCCTCATCGCTGTAAAACTCGATTTCGAGCTTGCCGACCTTGCCGCGGCGTTTTATATTGACCTTCGTCCCGAAATGCCGCGCGAGATCGGCCGTGACATCGGTAAAATAGACGTCTTCGGAGGAAGGCGGCGCGCGGTGGGGTGCTCTGCCGGCCCTGTGCTGCCGCACGAGGGTTTCGGTTTCACGCACCGAGAGCCCCCGCGCGATGACCTTGCGCCAGATATCGATCTGAGCGGCCTTCGGGTCTGCGCCCAGCAGGGCCCGGGCGTGGCCCATGCTCAACGAACCGTCGACAATGCTGTCCTTGATTTGCCGCGGCAGGTTTCTGAGGCGCAGGAGGTTCGCCACCGCGGAGCGGCTCTTGCCGACTCTTTCGGCGGCCTGGTCCTGGGTGAGGTTGAATTCCGTTATCAGGCGCTGGTAGGCCTCGGCCTCTTCGATGGGATTCAAGTTTTGCCGCTGAATGTTCTCGACGATCGACATTTCCAGCAGCTCGGCGTCGGAGACATCCTTGTAAACCACCGGGACTTCAGTCAGGCCGGCTTTTCGGGCGGCGCGCAGGCGCCGTTCGCCGGCTACCAGTTCGTAGCCGTGGTCGAGCCGGCGCACCAGCAGCGGCTGGATGATGCCCTGGGCCTTGATCGAGTTGCTGAGGTCTTCGAGATCGTCTTCGGGAAAATTCTGGCGCGGTTGGTAGCGGTTGGGCCGGATCAGGTCGACGTTGCAGAGAAAATACTCGCGCGCCGAGTCTTTTTCGGGTTCGGGTTCAGGCTCGGGAATCAGCGCCTCCAGGCCGCGGCCGAGGGCGAGTTTCTTGCGTTTCTTGGGGTCGCCGGCGTTTCTGGTCGTGTTTTCTCTGGGCATGTCCGGTTGCGATTCCTGATTGGTTTATGGTCGGGCCGGTTTGACGGCGGGAGCGGTCATGATTTCCCGGGCCAGGTCGAAATAACTGCGCGCCCCGGTCGAGGCGGCGTCGTAAAGAAGGATCGGTTTGCCGAAGCTGGGGGCCTCGCTCAACCGGATGTTGCGCGGTATGGCGGTTTTATAGACCAGTTCCTTGAAATATTTTTCGGCATCCTCGGCCACCTGATAGGAAAGGTTGGTGCGCCGGTCGAACATGGTCAGCAGGATGCCGGCGATGGCCAGCTGCGGGTTAAGGTGCTGTTTGATGCGCTTGACGGTCTGCAGCAGTTGGCCCAGGCCCTCCAGGGCATAGAATTCACACTGAAGCGGTATCAGAAGGGCGTCCGCGGCGGTCAGCGCGTTGACCGTCAACAGGCTCAGGGAGGGCGGGCAGTCCAGGAAGACATAATCGAAGTCGGCGGCGACCCCGGCAACCAGATGCTTGAGGGCGGTTTCGCGGTTCGGGTTGGACATCATCTCCACTTCGAACCCGATCAACTCAACGTTGGACGGAATGATCTTCAGGGTGTCCAGGTCGCAGTCCACCATCAGCTCGTGCGCCGCAGCGGTTCCGAGCAAACCGTGGTAAAGGGTTTTGGTAATGCGATTTTTATCGAGCCCGACACCCGAGGTGGCATTGCCCTGCGGGTCGCAATCCACCAACAGGACTTTTTTTTCGGATGCCGCCAGGGCGGCCGCGAGGTTGACCGCGGTCGTCGTCTTGCCGACCCCGCCTTTCTGGTTGGCTATGCAAAATATCTGCGCCATGGCCGAGAACCTACCATACCGACAGTGGTTTGAAAAGGTTTTAAAAATGTGCCATGATCATCCCGAACGGATCTGCCGAAGCCGCCGGGAGCAGGGTGGGCCACTATCGAAACGAGGCCGTATGCACGCATTGAAAAAAAATATCGCTGGGTTGATGGCGTTTGCTGTCCTGTCGGGCCTGATCGGCACGCCGCCGGCGGCGGGCATCACCATCAAGGAAGAAGAAGACCTGGGCCGTGAATTTCTTACCTACATCAATTTGCAGATGGAGATCATCGACGATCCGCTCATCGTCGCGTATGTCAATTCGATAGGGAAAAAGATCCTGGCAAAGGTGCCGCCTCAGCCGTTTCCCTACCACTTCTACGTGGTCGATCAGGAAGTCTACAACGCCTTCGCCACCCCGGCCGGTCACGTGTTCATCTACGGCGGGCTGATGGCGGCGATGGACAACGAGGACGAGCTGGCCGGAATCATAGCGCATGAAATTTCCCATGTCACCGCCCGCCATATCTCCCAGAAAATCGAGCGCTCCAAACTGATCAGCATCGCCACCCTGGCCGGCGTCGCCGCCGGAATGCTG
>JBAPSB010000120.1:0-2740 GCA_049281435.1 Desulfobacterales bacterium | reverse complement strand
CCTTGAGGCCGAATACTATTCCGAAAAATTATAATATTGCTCTATCTGCTATGTACCTGCACCGCGGCTTTCGCAAATCAACTTAAAATAGCCGTATCGTATCTTCAAAAATTTGTTCTTATTTTTTATAACCTTTCCAGAAGCCTCTTGTGGATATTGTCGAAGCCGCCGTTGGACATAATCAGCACCACATCCCCGTCACGGGCCTCCTGCGCGAGAAACTCGATGATAGCCTCCGTCGCCTCGAAGAAGTGCGCCGCCTTGCCCCGTTGTTGTAAGTCCTGCACCAGTTTTTCGGAAGAAAAGCGCTGTCCTTCCGGAATTTTTTTCAACAGCGGCGGCCGGCGGATGCAGACCATATCGGCCTGATCGAAGCACAGGGGGTAGACGTCCTGGAATACGGCGCGCATGCTGGTGTTGGTGCGCGGCTCGAACACAGCAATCAGGCGGCCGCGCGGATAAAAGGGGCGCACGGCGGCGATGGTTTCCCGCACGGCTGTGGGGTGGTGGGCGAAGTCATCCATGACGGTGATCCCGTGCCGGCACCCGCGCACCTCCTGGCGCCGCCGGACGCCCTGAAACGATTCCAGGGCCTCGCCGATTATTGCAGTGGGGATGTCCAGGTGATCGGCGACGGCGATCGTTGCCAGGGCATTCAACAGGTTGTGCCTTCCCACCATGGGCGTGCGCAGCACGGCGTAGGCCGCGCCGTCTTTCAGCACCTCGAAGGCCGTCAGGGGCGCTTCGATCCGATCGGCCGCGAGCCGCCAGCGTGAATCCGGCCGCCGACCGTAAAATTCCACCCCGCTTTCGATTCCCGTGATCACCGCGCGGACATTGGGATCGTCGTCGTAGGCGATCAGCGTGCTCTCCTGCGGCAGGCGAGATGTCATCTGCCGGAAAACCTGCTTGACGTGCGCCAGGTCCCGGAAGATATCGGCGTGATCGAACTCCACACTGGTCAGTATCGCCAGGTGCGGCCGGTAGTGAAGGAATTTGGCCCCCTTGTCGAAAAAGGCCGTGTCGTATTCGTCGCCCTCGATGACGATGTACTCACCTGCCCCCAGGCGATAATTGCTGCCGAAGTTCTTCAGAATGCCCCCGATCATGAAAGAAGGGTCGAGACCGGCTTTGAACAGAAGCCAGGCCGCCAGGGAGGCGGTGGTGGTCTTGCCGTGCGTGCCGGTAATCACGATCGGTTTTTTTCCGGCGGCCACGAAGTGATTGAGGGCCTGGGGCATGGAGCAGAAGCAACGCCCGGCGGCGAGCATGGCCGCGACCTCGGGATTGTCCTTCGATACGGCGTTTCCGACCACGACCAGGTCCGGGCGGTGGTTCAGATTTTCGGCGCGAAACCCGCTGGTGACCGCGATCCCCTTTTCGGCCAGAAAATCGCTCATCGGCGGGTAGACATTCTGGTCCGAGCCGCTGACAGAGTAGCCGAGGTCCTTCAGCATGGCGGCCAGCGCGGCCATGCCGGTGCCGCAAACGGCAATCAGATGGATGGTCTCGACTTTTTCGGGTATGATGTTGCAGTTCAGGTCCATAGGGAGGCGGCTTGTATCCAAGGTTAACCCTACAACGTCATTTACAGATTTTAAATCAATATATAGCGGTTTATTTTAAGAGTTAACCGCAAGATATAAGTGCTGAACTTCATAAGTTACATTGTAGGGTTAAGCGGTTCAGGTTCAACGTTCCGGGTTGAAATGGCCTTGAAAAAGGCATCTCACATGAATCTGCGCAAAATCAGGTGATTTCCAAACCATTTTCAATTATTTCCTTTGCAAGGGGATTGGACATATTAAAATCGGACTCGCTAAGCGGGTGAGGTTCGATCCTGGTATCAAACTTTCTTCTCATTTTCATTAATTCAACCTGCATGTCAAAAGGATCGCTTAGGCTATCAAAAATGATTGCAAGATCAATATCACTGTCCGCATGCGAGATTCCTTTTGCATAAGAGCCAAAAAGAAAGACCTTTTTTACTCCAGCTTTTGCTTTCCTTAAAAAAATAGCGAATTCTATCGCTTCTTCGGGAGCTTTTCTTTTATCCACTTCCTGAATTCCTTTATTTCATATCTTCTTTTCTACTTACCATAACATAAACGATTACAAACCTTTGCGCTCTCAGTAATTCTGCGGTGAAAATATTATCTCAGGAACTGACCATCAGCCCAAGTCTTTCATAACCTCCGCCGCGGCCGCCACCGTGGCATCGATCTGCTCGTCTGTGTGCGCCGCGGAGACAAACAGGGCCTCGTACTGCGAGGGCGCCAGATAAATGCCGCGCTCCCGCATGCCCTTGTAAAACGCGGCGAACTTCTTGAGGTCGCTGGTCTTGGCATCGCTGAAATTGTGTACCGCGGTGCCGGTGAAAAACAGCCCCAGCATCGAGCCCACCCGGCTCACGCACACCGGCTGCCCGGCAGCGGCCGCCGCTTCCTGCAGCCCGCGGGCCAGTTTTCCGGAAACCTTGTCGAGCGCTTCGTAAAAACCGGGGCGCTGGAGCTGCTTGAGCGTGGCGATGCCGGCCGCCATCGCCAGCGGGTTGCCGGACAGGGTGCCGGCCTGGTACACCGGTCCCTGGGGGGCAATGAGCGCCATGATATCGCGCCGGCCGCCATAGGCCCCGACCGGCAGACCGCCGCCGATGATCTTGCCGAAGCAGCTGATATCCGGTGAAATTCCGTAGAGGGCCTGCGCACCGCCGTAAGCGACCCTGAAACCGGTCATCACC
>JBAPSB010000119.1:0-16909 GCA_049281435.1 Desulfobacterales bacterium | reverse complement strand
GACGGAAGACGGACGACAGAGGACGGACGACGGAGAAGAGACGACGGACGACAGAGGACGGACGACGGAGAAAAGACGACAGAGGCGGGTGGCGGAAGACACGTGCGGTCGCAAAGCTATTGGCCTGTGTCGCCTGATCGGACCGGGGAAGAACTTTCGGAAAGATGGTATGGGTCTTGCAAAAACTGGAACAGGGCAACGGTTTCAGGGATAGTCTCAAGCGAGTGACAACGGAGAAAAATAGATGAGCGACTCGATCTACATGGCGACTTCCGGCGCGCTTTGCAACCAGCAGCGCCTGGAAATCCTGTCCAACAACCTGGCCAATGTCAACACGACCGGCTTCAAGGAAGAGTTGGCCTACATTCGGGTGACCGAGGTGCCATCCGAAGTCAGGGAAAGTTTGCAGAGCACCGTGCCGGGCGTCACTGAACCGACGGCCCCGCTGTGGCAGGAACTCGAAAGCCGCACGGTATTTTCACAGGGCGGCCTGCGGGCGACCGGCAGCCCGCTCGACATGGCGATCGACGGCGAGGCCTTCTTCTGCGTCCAGACCCCGGATGGTGTTGGTTATACCCGCAACGGCAGCTTCACCCGCAGTGCGCAGGGCGAATTGACGACCCACGACGGGTTTGCCGTTCTCGGCGAGAGCGGCTCGATTCAAATCGACGACGGGCGGCGCATCACGGTCGACGAGACCGGCAACGTGTCGGTTGACGGTGCCCAGGTCGCCAAGCTGCGCCTCGTCGAGCTGGATCAACCGCTGTTGTTGGAGCGGCGCGGCGGTTCGCTCTTTGCCGCCCGGCAGGGCGCCGCCATCCAGGAGAGGCCCTCCGAAAGCGCGCGGGTCATTCAGGGTCACCTGGAATTGTCAAATGTCGAGGCCGTGCGGACCATGACCGAAATGATCGATGTGCTCAGGGGCTTCGAGGCCTATCAAAAAGCGATCCGGCAGATCGACGAAACCGAGGCCAAGGCCATCAATGACGTCGGTCGTCTGATGGGCTGATAAGGGATTTGTTTGACTCATACAGCCGCTTCGAGGGGCGGGTGGTTACACTACAAGAGAGGCAGCGGGAGGTCATATGATCAGAAGTCTATGGACGGCGGCGACGGGTATGCAGGCCCAGACCCTCAACATCGACGTGATTTCCAACAACCTGGCCAACGTCAGCACGGCGGGGTTCAAGAAGAGCCGTGCCGAATTTCAGGATTTGCTCTACGAGACCCTGCGGCCGGCCGGGGTGGCGTCCTCGGATAGCACCCAGGTGCCGACCGGGATCCAGGTGGGCCACGGCACCCGGCCATCGGCCGTCAACCGCATCTTCATCCAGGGCGATTTTCAGCAGACCAAAAATGAACTCGACCTGGCGATAGAAGGGGGCGGATTTTTTCAGATCCTGCAGTCCAACGGCGAAACCGCCTACACCCGCGACGGTGCTTTCAAGCTCGACAACGAGGGGCGCATCGTCAATGCCGACGGTTTTCTGCTCGAACCCGAGATCTCGGTGCCCAACAACACCATCGCCATATCGATCGCGATCGACGGAACGGTTTCCGTATTGCAGGCCGGTCAGGCGGAACCGAGCGAGATCGGTACCGTCGAGCTGGCGCGTTTCATGAATCCCGCCGGGCTGCATAGCATTGGCCGCAATCTTTATACCCCGACCGCGGCCTCCGGCGATGTGATCGTCGGAACGGCCGGAGAAGACGGTTTCGGCACGATCGCCCAAGGGTATCAGGAGGGCTCCAACGTCAGCGTGGTCGAAGAAATGGTGAGCATGATCGTTGCCCAGCGGGCTTACGAGACCAACAGCAAGGTGATCCAGGCCTCAGACGAGATGCTGCAAATGGCCAACAACGTCAGGCGATAGGACAAATAGCATGAGTCAGGCAGGCGGACGGTTTTTTTTCGCTGACCGGAATTTTCCGTTCCTGTGCGGTTGGGCCAGCGTATGGCTCCCGCTGATGTTTTGGCTACTGGCGGTGATCCCGGTGGAGGCCGCGACCGGACCTTCGATCCACCTGCGAGCGGAGGCCGAGGCCAGCGGGACCGACATTCTTCTGGGAGACATCGCCGAGATCGCGGGCACAGACCCGGAACTATGGCACCGGCTCGATCAACTTGTCATCGGCAAGGCACCCCTGCCCGGACAGTCACGCCGCATCACGGCCGATTACGTGCGGCTGCGGCTGCGGCAGCTCGACAGCCAGGCGGACCCGATCCATCTTACCGGGGCCGAGCGGGTCGAGGTCAGCCTGCCGGGAGTCGAGATCAGCGAAGAGCAGATCCGGCAGATCGTCACGGAATTTATCAAGACCAGCGGCATCTGGGGCGTGGCCGAGGTGCGGGTCGCGGAACTCAACATCAGCGCCGACCGGACGCTGCCCGAAGGCCGGGCCACGTATCGGGTGCTGCCGCCCCGGCACATGCGCTCGCTGGTCACGGTGCCGCTGTCGGTCGTCTTCGACGTCGAGGGCCGCTTTCAGAAAACGATCCGGGCGACCGCGCGGATCGAGGCGCTGGCCCCGGTGGTAGTGGCCGCGCGGCCGATCGGCCGCCTGAAACCGATCGAAAGCGATGACATCAGAATGGAAAAAATGAATCTGGCCGAACTGCCCGCCGGTGTGCTGACCGACGACGACGAGATCATCGGTATGCGGGCGAGGCGCAATATCGACGCCGGGGATATACTGCGGCCCGACCTGATGGAGATGCCGCCGCTGGTGAAGCGCGGGGACATGGTCATGATCGTCGCCGAATCCGAAGGCATCAAGGTCACTGCCACGGGCGAGGTCAAAAGCGATGGACTGCGCGGCGAGCGGGTCAAGGTGGTCAATCTCGATTCCAACAAACGGTTTTTTGCCCGGGTCTTGGACAAAAAAACCGTCATGGTCGATTTTTGACGGCAAGAAAGAGAGAACTTCATGAGGTGTAGCACGAAGACCCCGGTTATAAACATTCTGGTCGCGACGGTTTTGGGCGCATTTCTCATCGTCGGGGCAACCGGCTGCACGACCGTTACCAAGTCCCTTGCCGGAAACGGTGGCCCGCCGCAGGCCCAGCGGTTGCCTGCAACGCCGCTGCCGGAAACGGCGACGGTCAGCTTGCCGGACGCGGAGAACGGCTCGCTGTGGCAGGATGACGGTGTGCTCAGCGACCTGTACGACCTACCCAAGGCGCGCCGGGTCGGCGATATCGTGACCATTAAAATCGTCGAGTCCTCGAAGGCCACCAACCAGGCCAATACCCTGACGGAACGCGACTCGAGCCTGACGGCCCGGATCGATGCCTTCCTGGGCTTGGAGAAGAAATATCTGGATCCTGACAACCCCGGTTTCCAGGCGGGGCGCAACTTCAATCCCTTCGGGGAAATCAAGGGCGGCATGACCTCCAAGTTCGACGGGACGG
Source organism: Desulfobacterales bacterium (assembly GCA_049281435.1). Taxonomy (GTDB): domain Bacteria; phylum Desulfobacterota; class Desulfobacteria; order Desulfobacterales; family SG8-13; genus JARFQH01. The sequence continues at coordinate 13,497 of JBAPSB010000119.1, read as the reverse complement.
GCACCACCAGCCGCAGCGGTGATCTGACCGCCTACATAACGGCCCGGGTGACCGAGGTGTTGCCGAACGGCAACCTCATGATCGAGGGCTCGCGGGAGATAGAAGTCAACAACGAAAACCAGCTGATCACCCTGGCGGGGGTCATCCGCGCCCGTGATGTCGCGGCCGACAACATTATTCTATCCACGTACATCTCCGGCGCCCGGATCATGTACTCCGGATCGGGGGTCGTCGACGAGCGCCAGCGGCCGGGGTGGATGGCGAATTTTCTGAACACGGTCTGGCCCTTTTGACCGGCAGGCGCGAACAACCCTGCGGTTGGACCCGCAAACCAGCAAAAAACGGGTTAGCGGACCACTCCCGCTTTAGCGAGAATAGTGTCCATCCGCGATCTTTTTTAGGCACTTTTCAGTGTCCAATTCATAAATGTGGAGTTGTTCGCTGGGCAAGGCCGCATCCCGCCTGGGCGGGACGGCGTGGCGTACTTTATGTACGCCGCAGCCGGAAACCCGCTACGACCGGCCACCCAGCGGAAAAAAGACCATTTATGGATGGACACGGGACTAACGGGCCAACGGCCTAAGGGCCCCACGGCCCCACAGATCAATTGGAGTCAACATGAGACGTTGTACGACAATCCGGCCCACAGCAAAAATCGCCGCCCCGGTTTTCGTCTGGATCCTGGGGCTGATGCTGTGCTGGGTGTCGCCAGTCCAGGCCGCGCGGATCAAGGATATCGTCGACATCAAGGGGGCCCGGCAGAACCAGCTGGTCGGCTATGGCCTGGTGGTTGGCCTTGCCGGTACCGGGGACGGCAAGAATTCGGTGTTCACGTCCCAATCCCTGGCGGCGCTGCTGGACAAGATGGGGGTCACGGTCAACCCGGCGCAGTTGAAGGGCGACAATGTGGCCGCCGTCATGGTGACGGCCGACCTGCCGTCTTTTGCGCGGGCCGGCAGCCGGATCGATGTGCTCGTGAGTTCCATCGGCGGGGCCGAAACCCTGCAGGGCGGGACCTTGCTGCTCACGCCGCTGCGGGCTGCCAACGGACAGGTCTACGCGGTGGCCCAGGGTCCGGTCAGCACGGGCGGCTTCGTTGTCAGGGGCGCCTCGGCCGGGGTCGCCAAGAACTTTCCCACCGTTGGGCGAGTGGCGGACGGCGCCTTGATCGAACGCGAGGTGTCGGTGGCGTTCAACGATAAGGAACGGCTGTCTCTGGCGCTGCGGGAGCCGGATTTCACCACCGCCGCACGGGTGGCTGCGGCCATCAATGCCACCGTCTTCGACGGGGCGGCCTCGACGCCCGACGGGGGCACCGTCGATGTCATCGTCCCCGATAATTACCTGGGCAACGTCGTCGCCTTCGTCTCCCTGATCGAAAGCCTGGAAGTCACGCCGGACGTCGAATCGAAGGTCGTGATAAACGAACGCACCGGGACCGTCATAATGGGAGAAAACGTGCGGATATCCACCGTCGCGGTCGCCCACGGCAACCTGAGCATCCAGATCAACGAGTCCGCCAATGTCTCCCAGCCGCTGCCCTTTTCCGACGGCCGCACGGTCGTGACCCCCCAGACGGACGTGGCGGTGCAGGAGGGGCGCAGTCCGATCTATCTGATGAAGCAGGGGGTGAGCATCGGCGACGTCGTGCGGGCCCTTAATGCCCTCGGCGTTTCCCCGCGGGACCTGATCGCCATATTTCAGGCCCTCAAAGCGGCCGGGGCCCTGCAGGCCAAACTGGAGGTCATCTGATGAGCGATACCTATTTAGTGCCGGGACCCTTGCGGCCGGCGGGTTTAGTTTCGCCGGCTGCACCCGTCGGCAACCGCGCCAACACCGAAAATGGTGGGCGGCTGAAGAAAGCCTGCGCCGAGTTCGAGGCCCTTTTTATCAATCAGCTGCTCAAAGAATTGCGGGCGACGGTCGACAAATCAGGCCTGATGGACGGCGGGCAGGCGGAAGAGGTGTATACCGGCATGATGGACACCGAGATCGCCAGGGACCTGGCCTCCAAGGGGGGGATCGGCCTGGCGGCCATATTATACCGGCAGCTGAATTACGCCGGTGCCGAGCCGTCCGGGCCGGCAGGCGATGGACCACCGGCGCGGGAGCGGCAGGTGCCGTCAGGCGGCGCCTCCCCTAAAGTTATGAGCACCCGCCGCCGATAAACCGTCTAAAGTGCCCTTGTCGAGCCGTTCGTATCAGGAAGCGGTGCAGCGCGGGGCGCACCGGCTGCGGGCCAGTCGAAGCGGTTCGACCGGAACGCCGCGGAGACGGCCCTTAAGGTTTAAAAGGGAAAGGCCTCGTGAAAATAAATCAAAAACAAACGGTCGGCGGCCGGATCACAGCGCTCGACCGCAGTGGACACAGCCGCCAGATGGATCCGATTCATAAACCGCCGTTGCCGGAGGAGCCCAAGGGGGACAAAGTGGTTCTCTCGGGCGGGGTCCGGCAAGCCCAAATGGCCATGTGGCGCAGCCGGTCGGTGTCCGCGAGCGACAGTGAGGCGGTAGAATCCCTGAAAAAACGGGTTCAAAAAAACGCGTACCTGTTCGACAATCGCTTAATCGCCCGTAAACTGATGGCCGAACACCTTTTAAACCATGCGGTTTAAGGCGCCGGATTATCGGGCGGCATCGGGAATGAGACCATGCATGATACCTTGAACGAAATGTTGGGGGTGTTCGAAAAGCTCGACCACCTTTCTCGGGCGCTGCGCGGCGCACTGGAAAACGAGCGGGCGGCATTGACCGCGGCAAGCCTTTCCGACTTTCTGGTGGCCAGGGACCGCAAAGAGGCCCTGCTGAAACGCCTCGAAGAACTTGGTGGGCAATACCGCCGGTTGGCCGATCACCTGGCGGCTCATATCGGTGTTCCGGCCGCCGAATTCACCGTCAGCCGTCTGATTCAACAGATGCCGGCGGCAGACGCCGGACGGCTGAAAACGTGTTCCGAAAGGCTTGGAGATAGCCTGGCGCAAACCGGAAGCCTTAACGGGGCTAACCGGGCCCTGTATGGAGCGTTCCTGGAATTCACCCGCCAATCGCTTAAGGTGCTGCAGGGCCTGCGGCGTCCGGCAACGGTTTACCGTTACAACGGCCGGATGCACCGGGCGGCCTGCAGCGGTACCCTTTTGGCCGGGGATTATTAAGGCGGAAGACGGACGATGGACGACAGAAGACGGACGACAGAAGACGGAGGACAGATGACGGATGACAGAAGACGGATGACAGAAGACGGATGACGGATGACAGATGGCGCAGGACGGAAGGCGAACCTTGAATCGCCATCATCCTTAAGCCTTGAACGGTGAACCCTGAACCGGAAACCCTGAAACATATGTGCCGGTCACCTGCCTCGTTCAAAGCCGTCGAGACACGTCAAAGATGGCACACCACCAGGGGCAAGGCACGGCTGACGTAAACACGGCGAGACGCGGGAGAAAGCGAAACATACCATGGCCAACATCATCGGTCTGCTCGACATCGGAAAAAGCGCGCTGCTGACCCACCAGCAATCGCTCAACGTCACGGGTCACAACATCGCCAACGTGAACACTCCCGGCTACACCCGGCAACGGGTGAACCTGGCGGCCAACTCGCCGCTCGATTCGTCGCCGGGACAGATGGGCGACGGGGTTGTGGCCGTCGACATCCAGCGGGTTTACGATCGTTACATCGGCGGCCGGATCACCACTGAAAAACAGGCGTTCGGCCGTTGGGAGGCCCAGAAAAACGCATTGGAGAGAGTCGAGATCACCTTCGACGAGTCCGGCGGTTACGGCCTGAGCGGATCGATGACGGAGTTCTGGAACGCCTGGCAGGACCTGTCCAACGCCCCCGCGGGTCACACCGAACGCGTTTCGCTGGTGTCAAAGGCCCAATTTTTGGCGGGTGCTTTCAACAAGAGCGCCGCCGATCTTAACCAGCAGCAGGTCGACCTGGATGCCGTCGTCAAGGGCGGGGTGGATGACGTCAATCGCCTGGCGACCGAAATTGCCGATCTCAACCAGAAGATCGGTGAAGTCGAAACCGGGATTCAAAACGCCAACGACCTGCGCGACCGCCGCGATGCCCTGGTGAGCCAGCTTGCGGAACTCATCGACATCAACACCTTCGAAAACGGGCAGGGGCGCCTCAGCATTTCGGTCGGCAACGGCCGGCCGCTGGTCGACAGCGGTCAGGCGTGGCACTTGGGGACCACTCCCAACGCCGACGGCCATCTGGGTGTGACCTGGATCGATGCGAACAACACGGCCAATGACATTTCGGCGAGTGTCAAGGGCGGTCGGCTCAAGGGCTGGCTCGATGTCCGCGATGGCGCCATTCCCGATTACCGGACGCGCCTGGATGAAATGGCCGGCGAGTTGGCGGCGGCGGTCAACACGGTTCACGCCGCCGGCTTCGATCTGTACGCCACCGCCGGCCAGATGTTTTTCAGCGGTTCCACCGCGGCCGACATCGGCGTAGATCCCCTCGTTGCGGTGGACCCCAACCGGATTGCCGCCGCCGCAACAGCGGCCGGGGTTCCCGGTGACAACTCGACGGCGGTGGCCATGGCCGAGTTGCAGCACGCCTCCGCCATGGGCGGCGGCACGACGAACTTCGATGATTTCTACCGCTCGATCGTTTCCGACGTCGGCAGCCAGGTGCGCTCTGCGGCCGATTTCAGCGAACACCAGTCGGTGATGCTGACCAGCCTCGGTAATTACCGCGAGTCGGTTTCGGGCGTGTCGCTGGACGAAGAGATGCTGAACCTGATCAAGTTTCAGCATGCTTTCGACGCGGCTGCCAAACTGGTCACCACCGTGGATGAAATGATGCAGACGGTATTGGACATGACCCGCTAGTCTTTGTTCCCCGGCGGGAAGCCGTGACGGTTTCCCGGCCGGGAGTGATGAAAACTTTTTCGCTTTCCAATAAGCGATCGGGGAATATTTTCACAACCGGATAACCGGCCACCCGGCCAACCGTCAACCCGATTCCGGAGGCTTTATGCGCGTTACCAGCAATATGATGACCGGCGGCATTGCCGAGAACCTCTACCGTCAAGCCGAACAGCTCTTGAAGTCCCAGAAGACCGTGGCCACCGGAAAGCGCATCCTGCGGCCCTCGGATGATCCGGCCGGAATGGGCAAAATGCTCGCCTACCGTCGCAGCCTGGCCAATATCGAGCAGTACCAGGAAAATGTGGCGCGGGGCAAAATGCGTCTCGAACTGAACGAGACCGTCCTGGACGATGTGTCCGGTCTGATCAACAGCGCCGTCAATATCGCGGCCGAGGCGTCCACCGGTCCGCTGGACACCCGTCCGATCCTCGCCCAGGAAGTCCAAAACTTGCGGCTGCAGCTGGTTCAGCTGGCCAACAGCAAAACAGTGGATGCCTACCTGTATGCCGGCCACCAGACCGACACCGCTCCCTATTCGCACCATTTGGAGATCGCGGGCGGGGCACCGGGAGCCATCACCTTCGGTTTGGCGGCCGTTGCCACCGATGTCAGCATCGAGATCCACGATGCCACGGGGGCGCTCGTACAGACCCTCACGCAAGGAGACGGGGTTACCCCCGGCAGCGGTGGATCCGCCGGGACCAACAGCATCGCCTGGAGCGGTCCCGACGGTGACTACAGCTATACGGTTGCGGCCGGGTCCGCGGGCACACCGGTCGTGGCGTACGAGACCTACACCGGCGACAGCGGCGATATCCGGCTGATACTCGGCGACCGGACCAGTATCGTCATCAACGCCGATGGCGGCGAGACCTTCGGGGACCTGTTCGAACGGCTGGCGCAGCTGCAGCAGGCGCTGCAGGATCCCGATCCGGTTGCAGGCACAGCCGCAGCCGCCGCCACCGTCAATCCCCTCAACATGGCGGCGGATCGTCTCGAGCGCGTGCGGGCCGAAGGGGCCGTGACATTCAAGCATCTGGAACTGACCGAAGACCGCTATGCCGGCTTGAAGCTGAATGTCGAAGACATGCTTGAAAAAACCGAAAAAGTCGATATGGCGACGGCTATCGTCGCGCTGCAGAAATTCGAGAGCGACTATCAGACGACCCTGGCCACGGCGGCCAGGGTGCTGCAGCCGAGCCTGATCGATTTTCTAAGATAGCCGACTGCTAAGTGGCTCAATTCATAAATTCGGTGGCAGTCAATGACTACTGCATTCCGACGCGCTGTGTTGCTCGGCGCGCGCATACGCTTGGTACGCACGCGCCGCGCGCCTTGCGCTCCGGGCACTGCGGTCATCTCGATGCGTCACCGTATTTACGAACAGGACCGCTGAGGCTCGCGGAAGTGACATGACAAAACGTCTTCTGGCAACCCTGCTGACCACTTCGTTTTTACTCCTCGCAGCGCCGGGCGGGTACGGGTTCGAGAGCGGGGATATCTTGCGGCTAAAGCAGGCCGGCATTGCGGATGAAACGCTGCGGGTCCTGATTCGGGAAAAATCACTCGAGACCGGTGCCTTCACCATCGATGAGGTCTTGGCGCTGAAAAAAGCCGGGGTGTCGGACGCCACGCTGCGGATGCTGATTGCCGAGCAGTCATTTCTCAAAGACCGTCAGCCCATCATCTACGGCCGGCTGCTGCAACCGATCCGCTTCACTTCCCTTCAGGACGTCATCCACCTCAAGGAGGCCGGTTTGAGCGATGCCGTCATCCTGGCTATTTTAGATGTTCTGCATGCCGAAAACCCAAGGGAGTGTACCAAGGCCTGGGACATGCTCGACTCGATGGGCATTTTGGTCGACAAGCGCGGTGGTCGCTGACGGTGCCTGTGGCGGGGTCACCCCGGGGCAAGTGTCCGATGACCGAGATCGACTGCCATAGATGCAAACACTACTTCGTGACCTGGGACGCGCGGCGGCCCCACGGGTGCCGCGCGATGGGGTTTAAGAGCCGATTGTTCCCCTCCGCGCTGGTGCGCCGGTGTGCGGATGGTGCGGCCTGCCGCCTGTACAGCGTCAAGCGGCGGTGCAACCCCGGCGGTGAGCCGCCGGCCTGATCCTGCCCCTCGAACCGACGGCTTCCGGCCCGGGCCGCGGACCGGTCAAACGGGCAAAAAGTTGCCGCCGGGCGCCCGGTCCGATCTTCAGGGCCACACGGCATCCAGGAAGAAGAGTAAAAGAATTCAGCTATTTGGTTTGAATCCTTAGCACAGGAACCCGGCCGAATTAGATAAAGGAGATGCAGATGAAAATCAGCGCCACCCCCCAGCTCCGGCCCGAGCCGCCGGTCACGAAGAATCCCCGCGAAACGACGGCTGCCGCCCCCGATTTTCAGGCGATTTTAAAGCAAACGGTGGAGGGCTTGGGCGATTCGCAGCCGGCGGATGCGGTTTCCCGGCCTTTCGGCCTGCCGCCGGTGAGGCCCCTGATCATGCCGGCAGCCGATACGGCGCTGCCCCTGACGGACCGGTTGGATCGACTGGTGGATCAATTGGAGCACTATCGGCAGAAACTCGCCGATCCGCAGGCGTCCTTGAGGTCTATCGCGCCGCTGGTGAACGACATTGCCGCGGCGGCCCAAAAGCTGGCACCGGAGCTGAACCCGGCGGACCGGCCCGATCCCCTTAAAGATATCCTGAAGCATGCCCTGGTGACGGCTTCCGTGGAAATCACGCGGTTCAACCGCGGCGAGTACTCCTGATCGGTTAGCCCGTTGGGTCCTTTAGCCCGTTTAGCCGGTTGAGCCCGTTATGCCCGTTTAGCCCGTTAACCGGTTAGCCCGTTAGCCTGTTTGCCCTGTTAGTCCCGGTGCGGCGGAATCAGCCGGCGGTGCCATGCCCAATTGAAAAGAAATCTTCAGGTATCATTCCGGAAGTAAAGGTATTCGGAAGGGCAGTATCCTATAGGCTTCAAGATTAAGGTTTTGGCAAGGCCAGAGGGAGGCGGCTGTATAGGTCATACGCCGACGACCGATAACACAGCCAAAATCTTAATCTTGGAGCCTATAGATCGGGCCGCAGACGACTGCGCAGGAGTTTGCGCTGGTATTTGTAAATAAATTCCGTCAAGGTGTTGATCTGGCCCTGATCGGCCTCTATGAACTCCAGGCCGCAACACGGGGCGGCATCCGCTGCGCCGTTGACGAAACGCACCACGATCGCCTTTTTGATCTTCACCCGGGTCTCGCCCGCCACCGATGGAAAAAAGAGGTCGACGTCTTCCAGGACATCTCCGATCTGAAATGGCCGGCCGTTTTCATTGTCATCTTCGCAGCAGACCATTGCGACAAGGGCCCCGCCTAAGCTGATGTCGACGACGCGCTGGCGGCATTCGGACTGATGGTAGACAAATGCGACAATGGTGCCGTCGGGGGCCTCGAGCCGGAAGAATTTACGTCGTTGATTGCGATTGACGGTGTCGGGAAAGGGCAGGCAGAGCTGGTTTTGATAAAGTTCTCCACCGGTTGTGGAAAATGAGTAGGGAATCTTGTCGGGACCGGTGAACTCGAAGTCGATTTCCCAAACGTCCCTGTTTGCGGCCGCTTCCCTGAACCCTTCCGGGTAGCCGAGCAGAAAAAAGCTGCGGTTCAACTTGCGGCGGAAGCCGGTTAAGACCGTCAACTGCTCGTAGTCGGCGCCGGCCAGGCGCAGCTTGATCAGGATCCTTGATTTGATCAGCGATTCGAGGACTTTCTTGATGTTGCCAGCAGTAACCTGATCATAGTCCATAATAGTATTTTAACAGGCAGGCAAAAGATTTACAATCTCGGAAATGCTTCACTCCTCCCCAAGGTTTCGCAAAAAAAAGCACGCCCTCATTTTTTACTCCGGGTTAGCGGCGACGACGGTCCCGGACCGCGCTGCCGTTAATCTCGCTCTTCTACGACACTTGTTTTTCCGGCTGCTCCTCCAGACCGTATTTTTCTATCTTTCGATACACCGTGGACGTATTGATCCCCAGGATTTCGGCCGCCCGGGCACGGTTGCCCCCGGTCGCGTCCAGCACGTCCTGGATGTGCTTTTTTTCGAGTTCTTCCAGGCTCAGAAAGTCGCCGCCTATCTTCGCAGCGCCGTCGATTGTCGCTGCCAGATCGGGGGCCGAGGAAAGGGTCAGCACCGGTCCCTGTTCCCGCAAGACCGCACCGGCGATAACGTGCTCGAGTTCGCGCACGTTGCCGGGAAAAGTATACGCGGCCAGGGATCGGGCAAGCTGCGGATCGATGGTTGCAATGGATTTGCGATTGGCCTCGGCATGCAGCCGGATGAAGTGGCGGGCCAGGGGCAGAATATCCTTTTTTCTTTCCCTCAAGGGCGGCACCTTGATGGTGTACATGTTCAATCGGTAGAAAAGATCGGCGCGGAAACGGTTGCTTTCGATTTCCGCCGTGATGTCGCGGTTGGTGGCGGCCACGATCCGCACGTCCACATTGCGCACCTCGGTACTTCCGAGCCGGTAGAACTCGCGTTCTTCGATGACCCGCAGCAGCTTGCCCTGCAGCGAGGGCTCCAATTCGGTGACCTCATCCAGAAAAAGGGTGCCGCCGCCGGCGGCTTCGAAGAACCCCCTTTTGTCGCAGAGCGCATCGGTGAAAGCGCCCTTGGCATGGCCGAAAAACTCGTCTTCGAAGATGGTTTTACTCACGGCCGCCATGTTCACGGCCAGAAACGGCATGTGGGCCCGCCGGCTCAGCCGGTGGATGACCCGTGCCAGCATTTCCTTGCCGGTGCCCGATTCACCGTTGATAATGACGCTGTAGTCGGTCGGCGCGACCGTTTCGACCTGGCGGAAGACGAGCGCCATGGCCTCGTCCTCGGCGATGATGTCGCCGAAGGCTTCGGGATTCTTGAGTTGTGAGAAGGACTGCGTGGGCGACAGCAGCGACAATTCGTATTTGAGAGTAAAGCGTTCCAGGGCTTGGGTGATAACACTGGCCAGTTTTTCGCCGTTGATTGGCTTGACGAGGTAGTCGAAGGCGCCGAGGTTCATGGCCTGCACGGCCGCGGTCGCCTGATCGATCGCCGTGACCACGATACACTCGATATTCGGGTGGGTCTCGTTGATTTTCCGCAGGAGTTCGAGACCACCGACGTGCGGCATGACCAGGTCGAGAAGCACGACCTTGAAATCGTGGGCCTGGACGAGATCGAACGCCCGGCGGCTGTCGGAAACCAAAGCCGGCTCCGGCAGGCCGGCGCTGAGCAACGTGGACCTGATGCTCAGCAAAAGCCCCTGGTCATCGTCGACAACCAAAAATGGTGTGGGTGTGTCGGGTATCGATTCCATAATAAAATTCTGCTTAATTTCCGTCAATTACCTATTTTAAAAGAATTTCTTCAGGCGGTCAAGATATTGTCGATGAATTCAATAAGTTCGGTTACATCGAATGGTTTCGGGCGGATGTGTGTAAAGCCCAGCCGCTGGGCTTCGGCCAGCTTCGGGTGCTGCGGGTGGCCGGTGGTGATGATCACCTTCACGGCGGCCAGCGCCGGGTCCTTCCTCAGGGCGCGGCAGACCTCGATACCGTCCATATCGGGCATGAAGATATCGAGGATCAGAAGGGCGGGGCGGAAGGTCCCGAGCTTCAGGCAGGCATCGATGCCGTTGGCAGCCGCGGCCACGCGATAGGCGCGTTGGACGGTCAAGGCCCGGGTCAGCAGGCGCCGTATGGCGGGGTCGTCGTCTACGACCAGGACCCTTACGGGTTTGTCCGCGGCCAGCGCCGGAAAGTCGATGTGAAAAATGGTCCCTTTTGCCGCCTGGCTCTCGAAGGTGATGTCGCCACCGTGCGCCTTGACCAGGCTCGAGGAGACCGACAGGCCGAGACCGGTGCCCCCCGCGGCCTGCTTGTCGGTCACGAACGGGTCGAACAGGCGCTTGGCCAACGCCGGATCGACCCCTTTGCCGTTGTCGGCGACCGAAATGCGCAGCCGTCCGGGAGTCGGACTCAGACCGGTGTCGATCCAGATCCGCCCCTGCGGATGATCGATGGCCTGGACGGCGTTGATCAGGATGTTGACGATGATCTGTTCGATGTTTTGAAGATTGCCGTTGATGAGGGGCAGGTCTTCGTCGAGCCGGGTTTCTATCGTGACACCGGCGTTGCGCAAGGTGGTGTGGACCAGCCGCATGGCATTGTCAACGGCGTCATTCACCGAGACCGGCTGTTTTTCGGTCGCTTCCGACAGACGCGCGAAGCTCTTCAGGTCGGCGACGATCTTTGCCACCCGGCCGGCCGCCGATTCGATGTCGTCGACAAGCTGCAGGAGATGGCGGTCCAGAAAATCGACGGACAGTCCGCCGTATTTCTGGTGTGGCGCCGCATTTGCGTGGGCCTTCAAAACCGGCAGCAGATCCACCCACACCTTCTGGAGCAGCGGCGTATTGTACAGGATCAGATTGACCGGATTGTTGATTTCGTGCGCGACTCCGGCCATCAGCATGCCGAGTGCTTCCATCTTTTGGGCCTGATGCAACTCCTTTTCCAGTCGCGTCGATTTGCGCTTTTCCTGTTGCAGGAGTTGCTCCAGGTCCTTTATGTCGGCACCGGTTTCTGTCATCAGCGTATCGGATGCATGCAGCAGGTAGGCGGCGGGTCCTCGCGCCGCGCGATCAGGTGGTATGTGACCGGCAATCACCGTATGGGGGCATTATATCTTAAAACGAAATACCGGACAACAGGCAGCGATTCGACCGGCGGACATTCAATAAGCGGACATTCAATAAATTGACGCTTTTGATGGATTTACAGGCCTTCTGGCGGTCTTGTCATTTTATAACCTGCCGAAATAGCATGAATAAAAAAGAAGAGCGGCCTGGCACTCAAATTGCTTCCCAATGGCGTGTCCGCTACCGGTTGTTCACGGTACCTTTTCTGCACCGTTTTTTCGGGACCTCAAATGATTCGCAAACCGTTGTCCGTGCGTGAACTCATGTGCAACCCCTTGACCGGCCGGCGTCCCTCTGCGACCGCGGAGGCGGTGACCGGCTGCCGGGTGCGTAAAACGGCCGATCTCTTTCAGCCGCCAAAGGGCACCGGAAAGGCCGCACTCAGCTGCCCGGGCCCTTCGCGGCCGGCGGCGCCGGGACCAGTCGACAGTGCCGTGATTGGCGAGGCCCTGGATCAGTCAGCGGTCGGCTTGCTCATTTTAAATGCCGAGGGCCAGCTCGTGTGGATGAACCGGACCTTTGCGCGGTATGTCGGCCTGCCACGAAATTCTCTGATCGGTCAGGACTACCGGCTACTTATCGACCGGCAGTTCAGGGGCATCTTCGAGGATTGCGGACCACTGCGGCGCGGCCTCTCGCATTCCGGCGCCGGAGACGGGCAAACCGAGCCCGTAGAATGCCATGTGCTGCCGAGCGCGACGCGCCGTGAACGCTGGCTGGAGCACCGCAGCCAGGTGATTCGGGCCGGTGATCTCGACGGGGGCCGCATCGAGCACTTTACCGATATCGGCGCCCTTAAAAAGAGGGCCGAAGCCGGGCGACGAATGCGTGACCGGCTGCAGCGGGACCAGAAGTTGGAAGCGATCGGTATACTTGCCGGCGGCGTTGCCCATGACTTCAACAACCTGCTGCAGACCATTTCCGGCTATACCCAGCTGCTCCTAATCAACAAGGCGGCCAACGATCCGGACGCGGAGATGCTTGCGGCTATCGACAAAGCCGCCACGCAGGCCAATGCGCTGACCCAGCAACTCCTGGCGTTTAGTCGCAGGATGGAGAGCCGGCTGCAGCCGGCCAACCTCAACACCCTGATCGGACTGGTCAAGGTGATTCTCGCGCGAACCCTGCCAAAGATGATCCACATCCACCTGGCGCTCGGGGAGAACCTGCCGGAGGTGTTCCTCGACGATGCTCAGATCGAACAGGTGCTCATGAACCTGGCGCTCAACGCGCGGCAGGCGATGCCCGGCGGGGGGGAGCTGACACTTGCCACCCGCAGCGTCCGGGTCGCTCATGCCGACGGTGCGGTTCGTTTAGACCTTCCCGCCGGCGAGTATGTCCGCCTGTCGGTGATCGATACGGGCAGCGGGATGGATGACGAGACCCGGCAGCATATGTTCGAGCCGTTTTATACGACCCGCGGTGTCGGTGAAGGCTCCGGCCTGGGGCTATCGATGGTCCACGGCATTCTCAAGAACCACGGCGCCGGTATCGAGTGCATCAGCGAGGCGGGCGGCGGGACGCGGTTCAGCATCTATTTTCCGGTTATGGCGGCCAAGGGCCAGGCCGCCGAGCGGCAAAAGGAATACAGCCGCCTCCCTCCGGCCTTGCCAAAATCCTTATCTTAAAGCCTATATATCGCACTAAATTCTATTTTCGTGTAAAAGGTCCTTATTGTCCGTGCGGCGGCGGGTGCCGGCCGCATTGTCCGCGCGGCTTCAGCCCGGTCAGTACCGGCGGGACGGTCAAAAGAGGCGTTTAACGCCGCGGGAACCTGGTTTTTTTAAACGAGTCGTCAAGGGTATGAACACTTCTAGAGAGTTCTTTCTCGAGCGGGTTCGAAGAGCGCTGGCGCCGGGCCGGGATTGCGGCGCCGGGGGT
>JBAPSB010000118.1:0-7972 GCA_049281435.1 Desulfobacterales bacterium | reverse complement strand
GTTATCACCTCCAAGCGCATTAGCGGCGAACCGCAATACACTGTTCAAACCAGGAACTGGAAGACGGGGGTCGAGGTGGCCGCAACCGATTTCAGATTCAAAAACTCAACCAAGGCCGATAAGGTCGAACTGAAGAATTTAAAGGGTACGGATGATTTGCCCAACCACTTCATGAAAGGAGACGCAAAATGAACATGCTTAAGATTTTGGGTGTCGTTCTGATTGCCGGGGTCATCATGACGTTCGGATTTGAGATCGGAGAGCGGCTTTCGGTTCCCGGGGCTCGGCATTTGGTGCCGACGGCCGAAGCCGTCGTCGGGCGTCCGCTGACCCCGGTGAGCGTTGCCGGAGTAGCCCGCCGGACGACGCGTCGCACTATCCGTCGATCGACGATATACAGTGCGACGTTGCCAACGGGTTGCACAACCGTGGTCATCGAAGGGGCAACGTTGCATCAATGCGGTGGGACCTACTACCAGCCTTACAATAATCAGTATGTGGTCGTGTATGTCGATTGATGCGGCCGAGGCCATCTCGTTGGCTCGTACCCGGATACAGGCGGCATTTTCTTCCTTGCTGTCAATTTCAGCAATACCTTCTGATTGGCGACGCCGAATTTCCTCAAGAAAGCAATGTGCCTTTGATCTCTGCCGGAGCGTTAAACTCAAATGAGGTAACAATAAGCGTATGTACCAAACCGTTAAAACTCCTTTAATCGACACCATTCTCAGGATCGCCGTGCTTTTCCTGCTCATTGCCTGGTGCATCGGGATCATCCTGCCCTTCCTCGAGCCCATGATCTGGGGTGCCGTCATTGCCATCGGCCTGCACCCCTTCTTTGCGATGGTAAAACGTCGTGTGGGGAACAGGAATATGCTGGCAGCGGTCCTGTTGACCTTAGTGATCCTTGTCATCCTCCTGCTGCCAACCGCCTGGCTGGTCAGAGCGCTGGTTGAGGGGATTCAAAGCCTGGTCATCCAGTTCAGGGACCAGACCCTTGTGATCCCTCCCCCCGACCCGTCCGTGGCGGGATGGCCACTTATCGGAAAACCTATTTCCCAAATATGGTTGCTGGCCTCCCAGAGTCTGGAATCGGCAATTACGACCTACAGGGAACCCCTGTCGAAACTGGGCATGACAATTGTCGGACCGCTGGGCGGACTCGGGAAGGGCCTTATCATGTTTTTCGTCTCGGTGATCATCGCCGGTGCATTCCTTGCCAAAGCCGAAGCTTCGGCCAACTATGCACGGAAACTGATCCATCGCCTGGCCGGAGAACGCAGCGATGAGATGATCTCTATCACAGCAGTAACCGTCAAGAATGTCGCCAAAGGCATCCTCGGGGTTGCATTCTTTCAGTTTCTTACAGCCGGTGCGGTGTTCATGTTGGCGAATGTCCCTTTTCCAGGACTCTGGGCTTTTGCCGTGCTGGTTTTCGCCATTCTTCAATTGCCTACGGTCATCGTCATCTTACCCGTCATCATTTACCTTTTCTCGGCAAATGAACTGCCGCCGGCTATCCTGTGGACGATTGCGCTGCTGGTCATTGCCCTCTCCGACAATGTACTGAAACCGCTGCTGATGGGCAAAGGGTCCACCGTGCCAATGCTGGTCATCTTCCTCGGCGCCATCGGTGGGTTTATCTTCTCCGGCTTGATCGGGCTGTTCACCGGGGCCATCGTTCTTTCAGTAGGTTACAGTCTGATGGTGCACTGGATCGGCGAGGAACAGAACTGACAGAAATCCCAATTCCGGGAATTGAATCGGTAATCCGAAATTGTAAACGAAAGAGAAAGGGTGATCGATGAATGCCGAACAATTGCGTCTCGAAGAAGCCCGAACAAAGAAAGCGCCGTGGAAGAAGTGGGGACCATACCTGAGCGAACGTAAGTGGGGAACCGTGCGTGAGGACTACAGCGAAAACGAAGACGCCTGGAATTATTTCACCCATGACCAGGCCCGTTCGCGGGCTTACCGTTGGGGCGAAGACGGCCTCGCCGGTATTTCCGATGACCGTCAGCGCCTCTGCTTCGCGCTGGCGCTGTGGAATGGAAAAGATCCGATCCTGAAAGAACGTCTGTTCGGGTTGAGCAACAGCGAGGGGAATCACGGCGAGGACGTGAAGGAATACTATTTCTATCTCGACTCCACGCCGACCCACTCGTACATGAAGTACCTCTACAAATACCCTCAGGCGGCTTACCCATATGACGACCTGGTCGCGACGAACCGCGACCGCGGCCGAGGCAACCCCGAGTACGAGCTGCTTGACACGGGCGTGTTTGACCAGGACCGCTATTTTGATGTCTTCGTGGAATACGCCAAAGCGTCACCCGAGGATATGCTCATTCAGATCACCGTTCATAACCGCGGCCCGGAACCGGCGACGCTCCAGGTCCTGCCCACCCTCTGGTTTCGCAACGACTGGTCGTGGGGGGAGGATGTCGCCCGCCCCGCCCTTCGCCAGGCGGTTCAGGGTGAAACCGGCGGGATCGTCGCGCTCGCGCATCGAGATCTCGGTGAGTGTTTCTTTTACGCCGAAGAGGCGTCGGCATTGCTTTTTACGGAGAATGAAACAAATACCGATCGGCTGGTCGGCACGCCCAACACTTTCCCTTACGTGAAGGACGGCATCGGCAACTTCATCGTTAACGGCAACAAGGATGCGGTCAATCCCGCGAATACGGGGACCAAGGTCGCGGCCCATTACCCGCTCACCCTGGGGGGCGGAGAGTCCCGCATCATTCGCCTGCGACTCAGCGATCAGCCTGTTAAGGACGTCTCAAAAGAATTTAGTGAGCTTTTCGGAAAATCTTTTGAATCGGTCTTCAAGACCCGGCTGCAGGAGGCCGACGAGTTCTATGCGACCGTCATCCCTGCCTCGGTTACCCCCGACGCGGCGGGGGTCATGCGGCAGGCCCTGGCCGGGATGCTCTGGTCCAAACAGTTCTTTTTCTATGACGTCGCCCGGTGGCTCAAACAGCACGGTATTCAGCCGTACGAGGCGAATCAGCGTTCCGTCCGTAACGACCGCTGGGGACACATGGTCAACGCGGACGTGATCTCGATGCCGGACAAATGGGAATACCCCTGGTATGCCGCCTGGGATTCGGCCTTCCATGTCATGGCGCTGACGCTGGTGGATGAGGACTTTGGCAAAGAACAGCTGGAACTCTTTCTGAGGTCCCGTTACCTGCACCCCAGCGGCCAGATCCCCGCCTACGAGTGGAACTTCGGAGACGTGAATCCCCCGGTGCATGCCTGGTCGACGATCTACACTTACTTGACGGGGAAAGCGCAGCGCGGACAGGGAGACCTTGCCTGGCTCGAACGGTGCTTTCACAAGCTGCTTTTCAACTTCAGCTGGTGGGTGAACCGGAAAGATCGTTCCGGCAACAACGCGTTCGAAGGGGGATTTCTGGGGCTGGACAATATCGGGGTTTTCGACCGATCGGCGCCTTTGCCCACGGGCGGATATCTGGAACAGGCCGACGGCACCGCCTGGATGGCCCTCTTCTGTCAGAACATGGTCGAGATCAGCGCCGAACTGGCGCTGGCCAATCCGGCCTATATCAGTCTTACGATGAAATTCGTCGAACACTTCCTCATGATCGCTTCGGGAATGATTCGGCCGGGCGAGGAAGCCGGGATGTGGGATGAGCAGGACGGCTTCTTTTATGATGTGCTGCGCTTGCAGGACGGGCGGTCCGAGCGCCTGAAGGTCCGCTCGATGGTCGGGCTGCTGCCCCTTTGCGCGGTGACTATTTTCGAGAGAAAAATAGCGACGAAGTACCCCGATGTCGGCCAGGCCGTCGTCGAGTATCTCCAGGTGCGCCCCGAACTGATGGCCTTCATTCACGACCCGCAGAAGCCCGGGCATAAAAAACGACTCCTGGGATCGGTCCTGAACGAGGCCAATCTCCGCCGGGTGCTGAAAATCATGCTCGATGAGACGGAATTCCTGAGTCCCTTCGGAATTCGGGCCCTCTCGCGCATTCACCGGGAACACCCCTACACCTACCGGCTCGGCGACCAGGAGTACGGGGTGTCGTATGTCCCGGGAGAGGGGGACAGCGGCATGTTCGGCGGCAACTCGAACTGGCGCGGCCCGGTCTGGATGCCGGTCAACATGCTGATTCTGCGCGCGCTGCTTCAGTATTACCTGTATTACGGGAATTCATTCACCATCGAATGCCCGACGGGGTCGGGAAAGCAATTGAACCTCTACGAAGTGGCGGAGGAGATCGGGCGTCGACTGTCCAAGATCTTCCTGAAGGATGAGCAGGGGAAAAGGCCGGTGAACGGGACGGCACGAAAATTCCAGGAAGATCCTCACTGGAGAGATTACCCCTTATTCTATGAGTACTTTCATGGCGACTCCGGCGCGGGAGTCGGCGCGAGCCACCAGACGGGATGGTCAGGCGCGATCGCGCGTATCATGCATCTTTTTGCCTCATTTGAGGCGCATGAGATACTCGAGGGGGGTAAAGATGCAGCCATGGGCGGAATTTCCAAACCGGGAAGGAAGAGATGACGAAAATCCATTATCACAAACCGTTCGGTCCGGCTCGAGGACTTGCTCAGTTCCGCCAGCTATATCCGCGAAGGGAACGAATTGCTCGAGCGCGGGCTCTACCTCGATTTGCCCCCCTGGTCTTATCATGTTTTTGATGTGGAGATTAACCGGTGAAGGCGCTATCCATAGAACATAAAAAGGAGATTACCCCATGCAGGCGATTACCGTAGAGCCAAAGAAGCCCGGGACGGTCCGGCTCGAAGATATTCCGGAGCCCGATGCACGCGAGGGTTCGGTACTCGTGGAAGCCGTCGCCGTCGGTGTTTGTGGGACGGACGTCGAGATCGTGGAGGGTAAGTACGGCTGGGCCCCTCCAGGCAAAACGCGCCTCGTGCTCGGACACGAATCCCTCGGCCGCGTCCTGGACCCGGGGCCGAGCAGCGGACTGAAACCGGGCGATATGGTGGTGGGCATTGTGCGCCGCCCCGATCCGGTTCCCTGCCCGAACTGCGCCGTGGGGGAGTGGGACATGTGCCGCAACGGCCAGTACACCGAACGCGGCATCAAACAAATTCACGGATTCATGTCGGAGCGCTGGCGGATCGAGCCCGAATACGCGATCAAGGTCGACCCTACCCTGGGGATCCTCGGCGTGCTGCTCGAGCCCACGACGGTTGTCGCCAAGGCCTGGGAGCATGTGCTGGCGGTGGGGCGGCGTGCATTTTGGGAGCCGAAAACCGTGCTCGTGACCGGGGCGGGGCCGATCGGCCTGCTCGGCGCCCTGCTCGGCAAACAGCTCGGGTTGGAGGTTCACGTTCTGGCCCGAACGGAAACAGGACCCAAGCCCGAACTCGTGCGCGCTCTGGGTGCGACCTATCACTCCTGCAACGTTGCCAACGTCGGATTCGAACCGGACGTGATCCTGGAATGCACGGGCGTCGGACAGGTCATCTCCGAGTCGCTGCTGGCCATCGGGCCGAGTGGCGTCGTGTGCCTCACGGGCGTTGGCCATGGCGGCGCCCTGCCCAAGATCTCCACGGCGGATGTCGCGTCTTCGGCAGTGCTGAAAAACAACGTGGTGTTCGGCAGTGTCAACGCCAACAAGCGGCACTGGTACAAGGCCGGAGAAGTGCTGGCGCGGGCGGACCGCAAGTGGCTGAACGGCCTGATCACCCGCCGTGAAAAACCGGAGGATTTCAAACAGGCTCTGGAGAGACAGCCCGAAGACATCAAGGTCGTCATCCAGTTTTCAGAGGTGTGATGATGGCCAAAAGATCCGGATCCGGTGCGGTCCGGTCCACACCGCCGAGCGGCGGCCCACAAGGGAGGGGAGGGGCGAACAGTCGGCCTCTTCCATGGCGGAAATTCGCCTCCGAAATGGTGGGTACGGGCCTGCTGGTGTTGTTCGGACTGTCATTGGTCATTTTCATGTTCGGGGTCGGCACCCCGATGGCGCGCCTGATTCCAAGTGAGGGCCTCAGACGCCTGATCACGGGATTTCTCTTTGGAACAACGGGCGCACTGATTGTGCTCTCCCCGGTCGGAATGCGGAGCGGGGCGCACATCAACCCGGCCGTCACCCTGGCATTTCGCCTGATGGGCAAAATCGATTTACGGACCGCCCTTGGTTACATCATTGCGCAACTGTCGGGTGCAATTCTCGGGGCTTTGCCACTCCTTGCGTGGGGCTCGACGGGCAAGAGCGTGGCGTTTGGCGCGACTCTGCCGGGTCCCGGTTTCACCCTGCCGAGGGTCCTCCTGGGCGAAGTGGTCACGACCTTTACGATGGTCGCCTTGCTCTGCGTCTTTCTGGGTTTTAGGAAGCTGCGACCTTTCACACCGGCGATCTTTCCGCCTCTCTACGCGATCATGGTTTGGGCTGAGTCGCCGATCTCAGGCACAAGCACCAATCCCGCCCGCAGCTTGGGACCGGCAATCGTGTCGGGACAATGGGAAGGGTGGTGGATATACTGGGCCGGCCCCCTGATCGGAAGTATCGCCGCATGCCTCGTCTGTAGTTTTCTTGCGAAGCGAATCACGGTGGCGAAATTGTACTATTTCGACAACGACCGGGACAGACTGTTTCGCCAAATGCGGTTTCGCGAAGCCCGCGTCCAGACGACAGGCCTTCCCGGTTCCAATCAAACGCCCGCGGACATAAATGGTAGTACCCACTAACGGCCGTCGATAAGCCACGGCACCTAACCGTAAAGGAGAAAAGAAAATGAAGAATAGCATCAAGGTAATGTCTTTGTTGACGTTGGCGGCAGCGATCGCGATTTTAGCCGTTTATCCGGCAATGTCTCAGGATAAACCGGCAGACGAAATGCAGATTCTGCGTGAGAAGGTCAAGGCGGACAAGAAGCTGCTCGTGGCAAACAACCTGGAACTGAAAGAGTCTGAAGCGAAGGGTTTCTGGCCTGTGTACGAGGCGTATCAGAAGGACCTGGCCACGATCAATCAGCGCACCGCCAGTCTCATCGAAAGCTATGCCGCGGACTACCGGGAAAATACCCTCACCGATGAGAAGGCCCAACGGCTCGCAGCCGAACTTGTCGCCATTCAGCAGGCCGAAGGCGGTCTCCAGGCATCCTATCTGCCGAAACTGAGCAAGGTGCTGCCGGCGAAAAAGGTGGTCCGCTATCTGCAGATCGAGAACAAAATCCGCGCTGCAGTAAAATATGAACTCGCCGGATACATTCCGCTCGTTAAATAGTGAGATTTGGACGTGGGGGGGGTGAGAGCAAGTTGCCAGGATTTAAAATCTCACCCTCCGTTATCTTAGGTGAGCGCCGGGCAAAGGGAAATGCCTCATAAGAAGAGAAACGCTCGGAGGTTGATTTATCAGCCGGCGGGCGAAGCTTTCGAAGGATAATTTCTACACCGTGAAAAAGAGAGAGGAGCGGCATGAAGAAGAAAAAATCGCTGACAAAGACATTGGCAATTTTTCTGGCACTCCTGCTGGGGGTTTCTCAAGGGGTTATCGCGCAGACTGAAAAAGGGAATGGCAAAACCTTTAAGCAGGAGGAACTGGACCAACTGCTGGCGCCCATCGCTCTTTACCCGGATTCGCTGTTGGCCCAGATCCTCATGGCATCCACCTATCCGCTCGAAGTGGTCCAGGCGGGGAAGTGGACCAAGGCGAATCAGACCCTCAAGGGCGATGCGCTCACCGCGGCCTTGGAAAAGGAAAACTGGGACCCCAGCGTCAAGTCGCTGGTGAATTTTCCCCAGGTGCTGGATTTGATGAACGAAAAGCTGGACTGGACCCAGAAGCTGGGAGATGCTTTTTTAGCCCAGCAGAAAGACGTGATGGCCACGGTTCAAAAGCTGCGGGCGAAAGCCGAAGAACAGGGCAACCTGAAGAGCAGTGAACAGCAGAAGGTCATCGTCGAGAAGGCGACCCAGACCATCGTCATCGAACCTGCAAACCCCCAAGTCGTCTATGTTCCGACC
>JBAPSB010000117.1:0-5373 GCA_049281435.1 Desulfobacterales bacterium | reverse complement strand
ATAGTATGGAAAATAAAAACAAGGCCATTTTCAAACGAGTCAGTTGCCATACCTTTCGCCATTCATTTGACACACACTTGCTTGAAAACGGGGTCAGCATCCGGGTCGTGCAGGAATTAATGGGCCATGCCGACGTCAAAACCACCGAAATCTACACCCATGTCATGGAAAAGGACGTATTGGTCGTTTCAAGCCCGCTCGACCGCCTCATCGAAAACGCATCATAGGCGGATTTCTTTATTCTGATTATAGGCGCGTAACCATTCGCTGGGTTGCAAAGTCCGAAGCGCTTCAAACCAACTCATTGTAAGCGCTTACAGGGTGCCGCAGATGCAAGGCGTCGGGCGCGCAGACGTACTTATGTACTTCAAGTGCCCGGCAACAAAGCAGATGCGGTGCCCTGTGAACGCTTACCTAATCGCCGTATCCTGGCGGGAGTCCCGAACCGTTTAGAACCTGAAGTGCTTCGGTGATGACGGCCTCGGGAAACATGCGCAAATCTTCCTTCTTGATCTCAAATTCCGGCATATATTGTAGGATTAATTTACATACAGCCAATGCTTGGGAACGATCTCGTTTCTTTTTTACGGCTTCTCGATCAATTTGATTGCTGAGCCAGAGTTTATGTATGGCAAATGAACGCGGATCCGGAACAACCATAGTGCTCGGGAAGCCATCCTCGCCGATAACGATCTGTTCGAATTTGGGTGAAGAAACTATCCACTGAAGATTTCTGATTTCAGCGGCCATAAGATCGTCGTCGCAGCCTATCTGGCGACTTTCTGTAGTCAATACCGATTTAGGTTCTGGTTTTATCAGATCAACCATGTAACCGGCTTGATTTACCGCTCGAAAACTTTTCTTTCCGAGCAAATTGAAAGAACGATCCGCTTTTTTCAGAATTTCGAGGAGGCTTTTGTATTTGACATCTTCAATTGCAAAAAGTCTTAGTCGGGGCCGATTGTCCCAGAGCACATCCATATCCTGAGTTGCCAGCAGACCGCGTTCCAGGAAAATGCCGGCGCGGGCCTCGTAAGCATATAGTGCATTGGTGCCGACGATTTGCAGGTTGCTTCCCAGTAGGCGATGGTGTTCGAGAAGTCTTAAGATTGCAGTCACTAATCGCGGCACGCGGGAGATGCGGGCGGCTCTGCAAAAACGGGCCTGTTCTTTGAGTTTTTCTTTTAAATGCTTCAAGCGGGCATGAACTTGCTTTTTTTGGTTGTGAAATTCGTTGTATGACATTTCGGTTTCCTTTGACCGGGGACCAAGGCTCTTGCCATAGCCGCGTCGATCCAAGGATCGAAACAGGTATTCTTTTTCCTTCGCTCTTTTCCAATGCATGCCGCCTTGATACGCGCGGCTTTTGGTATAGGCGTCCATATATGCCTCGTGCAGCTGGACCGCGTCGATATAAATGCGTCTTTGCTCATCATTCATTTCATAGGCTGGCATTTGGTTTTCCATCTGTTGTATGCCTGTAGATTCAAAGGAAAAAAGCAACCTAAATGGAGCACTGGCTGCACTCGCAGCTTTTCCTTCGTTTTAGTATTTAGCAATAATGAAGGAAAACCAACATTATGTCAATACATTATACTAATTTTAAAGTCAGGTAATGCGAATTTCGGTCCGGCGTTTCATCCCTCTTGCCCTACCCGGACGCGTCACTAAAGATTTTAGGCCGCGCCCAATTTTGCAGTCAAACGATATGGTACAGGGCATCGGGAGCGTTGACTCCATTGTTGCAACGGTGGGGTTGATACTGAACCGGCGGGGCCTGAAAGATTGTTCAGGAAAGCGGGAAAGAAATGCAGTAAAAAGGGCTGCGCCGGTCGATATCAACCGAAGCGGCCGGTGATGTAATCCTGGGTCAACTGGTGGCGGGGGTTGGTGAAAATGCGCTTGGTGGGGCCGACCTCGATGAGGTCGCCCAGGTGAAAATAGGCGGTGCGCTGGGAGACGCGCGCGGCCTGCTGCATGGAATGGGTGACGATGGCGATGGAGTACTGCTCCCGCAGCTCGTTGATCAGGTCCTCGATCACCGAGGTGGCGATCGGGTCCAAGGCCGAGCAGGGTTCGTCCATCAGGATCACCTCGGGACTCACCGCGATGGTGCGCGCGATGCACAGCCGCTGCTGCTGCCCGCCCGACAACCCCGTCCCCGGCTGATCCAGGCGGTCCTTGGCTTCTTCCCAGAGGCCGGCCTTCTTGAGGGAGGTTTCGACGATTTCATCCAGCACGGCCTTGCTGGTTGCCAGGCCGTGAATCTTCGGGCCATAGGCCACGTTGTCGTAAACCGATTTTGGGAAGGGGTTCGGTTTCTGGAAGACCATCCCGACCCGGGCCCGCAGCGGCACGACATCGATGTTTTTACCGTAGATGTCGATGCCATCCAGCTTGATTTCGCCGGCGACGCGGCAGGTGTCGATGGTGTCGTTCATGCGGTTCAGGCAGCGGATGAAGGTCGATTTGCCGCAGCCGGACGGGCCGATCATGGCGACGACCTCGTTGTGTCCGATATCGAGCGACACGTTTTTTATGGCCTGCTTGTCACCGTAGTAGACATTGACCTCGCGGCAGGTCATGCGCGGGTCGGACACAGTGATGTCGCCCACGGTTTTTCGGTTGTCACGGCTGACCAGTTTCTGGCCGGATGTGAGGGTGCTGTTCATTTGGATGTCGACGTCATTTTTTGCTCTTGCCATTTCCGCATACACGGTTGAGAACGGCAGAGAGCCCTTGGTGGGCATGATAAATTCCATGATGCTGCTATCCGATCGACAGTCCCGGAACACCGGAACCATTTTTTACCCAATTGGAAAGACTCTGTCAAACCTTGAAATGAAAATCTTTTCCGGCAGTTGCCGGTAATCGTGCAGGCCAGGGGGGAGGACCCCGGCCTGCACCACCGCCGCAAGACTACATGGAGAGGGGGTTCATCGTCTTGACGGCTTCGCTGTATTTTGCGCGCTCGTCCTTGGGCATTGGAATCAGCCCTTTTTCGGCCAGGTACCCATCGTCGCCCCAGGCTTTCTCACTGGTGAACTCGGTCAGGTATTCCTTCATGCCGGGGATGACATCCGCGTGCGCTTTTTTGACGTAAAAGAAGAGCGGACGGGAGACCGGGTACTTTCCGGAGGCGATGTTGTCGAAAGTCGGTTGAACGTCGTCGACATAGGAACCATGAATTTTGTCCGCATTCTGATCCAGAAAGCTGAAGCCGAAGATGCCCAGCGCGTTCGTATTGGATTCGAGCTTCTGCACGATCAGGTTGTCGTTTTCACCGGCTTCAATGTAGGCGCCGTCTTCGCGAACCGTCTGTGAAATGGCCTGAAACTTTTTCTTGTCGCTCTTCGACAGGGCCTTTACCCACTCGAATGCTTCGGCGCCCGGTTCCATGGCCAGCTCGACGAAAGCATCGCGCGTGCCGGAGGTGGGCGGCGGACCCAGGACCTCGATCTTGACGTTCGGCAGGGAGGCATTGACGTCTTTCCAGGTTTTATAGGGATTCGGCACGGTCTTCTCGCCGCCGGCGGGATCGGGCACATCCTTGGCCAGGGCCAGGAAGAGGTCCTTGCGGGTCAGCTTCAGCGTCGGCGCCTTTTTGGAGTTGGCGACCACGATGCCGTCGTAGCCGATTTTGACCTCGACGATCTCCTTGACGCCGTTTGACTGGCAGGTGTCGAACTCGCTCTTCTTCATGGCTCGCGAGGCGTTGGTGATGTCCGGAAACTCGGTGCCGACACCGCTGCAGAAAAGTTTGAACCCGCCGCCCGAACCGGTCGACTCAATCTTGGGGGTCTTGAACTTCGTGGTTTTGCCGAACCGCTCGGCCACCACCGTTGCGAAGGGGTAAACGGTGGAGGAACCGACGATGCTGATGTAATCCCGGGCGGACTGGGCGGTGGCAACGCCGCTGAATGCGGCGGCTGCGAGCAAGAGTGAGACGGCGACTAACACATTTTTTCTGATCATTTTTTTCTCCTTTTTCTTCCGATGTTGTAAGGGGTCAATCCGGTTCGTGTTCGAATTCGGCCGCAGGCTTAAGCGGCGTTCCGTCAAGGCAGAGAGACTATGCGGACCGACTGTTAGCGGTATATGAGCGCAATGTTAAACTTTAATTAGTTACCACCGCCGCTCGAACCGCCGGCGCAGGATGACCGCGGCGGCGTTCATGACGATCAGAAAGGCCAGCAGCACCATGGTGGCGGCGGACGTGAGTTCGACGAAGGCCCGCTCCGGGCTGTCGGCCCACAGGTAGATCTGGACCGGCAGGACCGTTGCCGGGTCGGTGAACCCGCCGGGAACATCGACGATGAAGGCCACCATGCCGATCATCAGCAGCGGCGCGGATTCGCCCAGGGCCCGGGCCATGCCGATGATCGTTCCGGTCAGCATCCCCGGCAGGGCCAATGGCAGCACGTGGTGGGCCACCATCTGCATTTTCGAGGCGCCGACCCCCAGGGCGGCTTCGCGGATCGACGGCGGCACGGACTGCAGGGAGGCCCGGCTGGCAATGATGATGGTCGGCAGGGTCATCAGGGTCAATACCAGTCCGCCGACCAGTGGCGCCGAACGCGGCAGCCCGAAGAAATTGAGAAAAACCGCCAGCCCCAAAAGGCCGAAGACGATCGAGGGCACCGCCGCCAGGTTGTTGATGTTGACCTCGATCAGATCGGTCCAGCGGTTCCTGGGCGCGAATTCTTCCAGGTAGACGGCTGCCGCAACGCCGATCGGAAACGATAAGACAAGTGTGATGAAAAGGGTCAGGAATGAGCCGACCGTTGCGCCCCAGATGCCGGCCAGTTCGGGCTCGCGCGAGTCGCCGGCGGTAAAAAACGTCCGGTTCAACCGCTTTTCGATCCGGTTTTCCTTTTCGAGCTGCTCGATCCAGCTCAGCTGGGCATCACTGACGCGGCGTTCGCCTTCGGGGGCGGTGCGGTCGAACCGGCCCTTGATGAGCATGTCGACGTCATCGTTGGCCGTTACCCAGACGGGCAGGGTGCGGCCGATGATATCCGGGTCCCTCAGGACCATGTTCCGCAGACGAAACGCCGCCCCGGAACTGACCAGGCGGTAAAGGTCCCGTTTCTCGTTGCGGCCGGTCGCCTCCGGGAACATTTGCGTCAGGGAGTTTTTGACCAGCCGGCCGTAGTCGGCCGTGGCCAGCGAATCCTGCCGCAGCACCTCGGGGTCGAAATAAACGGTCAAATTAATGAACGTTTTCTGGAAGGCGGGATAACCCCTTCCGATGATGCTGATGAAAAGCAGTGACAAGAACACCAGGCTGAGAGCGATGGCGCCGATGCCGTAAAAGCGAAAGCGTTTCTCGGCCCGGTAGCGGCGGGGAAGGCCGCGGTTGACCAGATCGAT
>JBAPSB010000116.1:0-9275 GCA_049281435.1 Desulfobacterales bacterium | reverse complement strand
CCGGCGCGGCTGACGATGATGCCGGCGGCCGTGGAAATGATCAGGGCCGGTATCTGGGTCACCAGTCCGTCGCCGACGGTCAGCAGGGTGTAGTTCTGGGCCGCGCCGGAGAAACTCATATTGTTTTGGAAGACACCGATCGCCAGCCCGCCCAGGATGTTGATCAGGGTGATGACGATACCGGCGATGGCATCCCCGCGCACGAACTTGTTGGCACCGTCCATGGCCCCGTAGTATTCGGCTTCGCGCGCGATCAGCTCCCTTCTGCTCTTGGCCTCCTGTTCGTTGATGATGCCGGCGTTCAGGTCGGCATCGATGCTCATCTGCTTGCCCGGCATCGCATCCAGGGTGAAACGGGCGGCCACCTCGGCGATCCGGCCGGCACCCTTGGTGATCACCATGAAATTGATCAGGACCAGGATGAGAAAGACGATGATGCCGACCACGTAATTGCCACCGACGACGAACCCGCCGAAGGCCTTGATGACATTACCGGCCGCCATGACGCCCTCGTGTCCGTGAAGCAGGATAATCCGGGTGGAGGCGATGTTCAGCGACAGCCTGAACAGCGTGGCGATCAAAAGAATCGACGGGAAGGAAGACATCTCGAGTGGTTTCAGGATGTACATGCCGGAGAGCAGAATGACCAGGGCGCCGGTGATGTTGAACGCCAGCAGCAGGTCAAGCATCATCGTCGGCAGGGGAATGACCATAAACACCAGTATTCCCACCACCGCGACCGCCATGAAGACATCGCTGTTGCGGGTTATGAGCGGAAGGGGTCCCGCGGTATTCGATTCGCTGACAAGCTCCAACTGGGGTCGATTCCTTTTTTTTACCGTTCGTGTGAGGCGTCTGGCGCCGATCCATCAGGCCATATTGCATGTTTCATGCCGGGAGGCGAAACAATGCAGGCCGGCGCCTCCGGGATTACCCGGCCGCGGCACCGGGGCCATGCGCCACCCCGCCGACCCTCATGCCGCTGACGGAACCCGGCGGCGGTGCGGAAACCTTGACGCCTTCCTGCGGAAACCTTGACGCCCGATGTCCGTTGGCCCGTTTAGCCCGTTGGGCCCGTTGAGCCCGTTAACCGGTTAGGGCCGTGGCGGTGGGGGGTCGGCAAGGGGTATGATGGGGGATGCGGCGGTCGGCGCCGTTTTATCCGGGGGTCGGCCGCAGGCCGCGCAGCCGGTAGACGTAGGCCAGCACTTCGGCCACCGCTTTGTACAGATCGGCCGGGATCGTGTGACCGACCTCCACGATTTTGTAAAGCGTACGGGCCAGCGGTTTGTCTTCGACCAGCGGCACATCGTTTTCGGCGGCGATGTGTCTGATCCGTTCGGCCATGTAGCCGGCGCCTTTGGCCACCACCTGCGGGGCAATCATCCGCGCGGCGTCGAAACGCAGCGCCACGGCCAGGTGGGTCGGGTTGGTAATGACCACATCGGCCTCCGGCACGGCCGCCATCATCCGTTGCCGGGCCGCCTCCATCTGGATGCTGCGGATGCGGGCCTTGACCTTGGGGTCGCCTTCGGTCTGCTTGTTCTCGTCTTTGACCTCCTGTTTGGTCATTTTAAGGCTCTTCTCGTGCTCCCAGCGCTGGTAGGCAAAATCGAGAATCGTCAACAACACCAGGGCCAGACAGACGTTGAGGCAGATCTTGAACGCCACGCGCGCGGCAAAGACAAAAATATCCGGCACGCTCTGCCGCATGAGGGTCGGCAGCAGGTCGATCTCCTGCTTTACCATCAGGTAGGCGACGGTGGCCACAAAGAGGATCTTGACCATCGATTTGAGCAGTTCGACCAGCGACCGCAAGGAAAAAAGCCGCTTCAACCCGCTGGCCGGATTCAGTTTCGACCACTTCGGCAACAGGGCTTCGGTGCTGATAAGGAAACCGGACTGAAGAACATTGCCGGTCAATCCGGCCAAAAAGACCACCAGCAGCAGCGGCAGCAGGACCTTGAAAACGATGCGGGCGGTCTGGATGACAACCACCGTGGCCGCGGGGATATCGGCGATGTAAACCTGGGCCGCGGAGCGCAGGGAATCGCCCATGTAAGCGGCAAGGTTCCAGAACATCCAACTGCCGCCAAAGAAGAAGACCCCGAGTGACATCGAAAGGATCATCACCGATGAAACTTCCCGGCTCTGGGCCACCTGGCCCTTTTTGCGGGCATCCTGGCGCCGCTTGGGGGTTGCCTTTTCGGTTCTGTCCTGCAGGCTGTTTTCGGCCATGGTTCAGCGCCCTATCCGCCGTTAGAAAGCATTTTCATGATGTTTTCACCCAACCCGGAAAACAGCTGTTGCAGAAAAGCCGAGAAATACGGCAGGCTGAAGAAGACAAACAGCAGCCCGACCGCTATTTTAAGCGGCATCGCAACGACGAACACGTTCATCTGCGGCACCGTGCGGGCGATAAGACCGAACGAAACGCTGGTTAAAAGAAGGACCACGATAACCGGTGCGCCGACTTTGACCCCGATGGTGAAGACATCGCCGCCCAGCCGCACCAGTTGCTCAGTCAGCGAGCTGTCGAGATGAAAACCGAAGGGCGGGATGAGCCGGAAGCTCTCCAGCATGGCGCCCAGGCACCAGTAGTGGGCGTTGACCGTCACGAAGATCAGGATCGCATACACCTGGTAGAACTGGGAGATCAGGGGAATCTGATCGTTGGAATCCGGATCGATCACGTTGGCGATGGCCAGCCCCATCTGATAGCCGGCCAACTCACCCGCCAGTTGGACGCCGGCGAAGATCATCTGGGCCATCAGCCCGATCGCCACCCCTAACATCACCTCGCCCGCCAGCCCGACGCTGAAGGAGATCCCGTCCTGAAGAAAGGGGTTCCGCCCGATGGAGACCTGCGGGAAAACGAGGACGCTGATCGCCAGGATCAGACCGACTTTGAGCAGCACCGGTATGTTGCGGCCGCCGAAAACCGGAATGCTGGCGATGATGGCCGCCACCCGGGCAAACACGATTAAAAAAAGCTGCAGCTGTTCCAGGGAGATGGTGAGGGTGGTCATCGCTGCCGGACCAATCCGCAATTTCCCGTCGCCCGGTTCACCGGATCACGGTCGGCAGGCTGTTCATCAGGTTTTGGGTGTACTCGACCATCACCTGCAGCATCCAGGGGAAAAAGATCAGCAGCGCGACCGCCACCGCCAGCATCTTGGGGATGAAGGTCAGGGTCATCTCGTTGATGGAGGTGGCGGCCTGAAAAATGCTGACCAGGATGCCGACGGCCAGGCCGGCCAGCAACACCGGTGCGGAGAGAAGTATCGCCAGCTTGATCGCTTCCAGGAAAAAGCCGGTCACGTATTCGGGCGTCATACCGTGGGGTCCTTTGTGGCGGTTATTCCGGTCGTTGCGCGGCCCTCTGCCGCCCGCCGGCGGGATAAAAAGCCGCAGCGTCGATGATCTTCAGCGGCCGGCGATGTCACGGTTGCGGCACCGCGGGCCCGCGACCGGCCGACTGGCCTTCCAGCACTTTTTTTATCCAAAACTCTTCACCAGCGAGCCGACGATCAGATACCAGCCGTCAGCCAGAACGAAGAGCATCAGCTTGAACGGAAGGGATATCATGATGGGCGGCAGCATCATCATGCCCATCGACAGCAGCACGCTGGCCACCACCATGTCGATCACCAGAAACGGCACGTAAAGCATGAAAGCAATCTGAAAGGCGGTCTTCAGCTCGCTCAGGATGAACGCCGGCACGAGCACGGTGGTGCCGACATCATCGATGTTCTTCGGCCGCGGGGTCTTGGAAATATCGACCAGCAGCGCCAGGTCTTTTTCGCGCGTCTGCTTGATCATGAAGCTCCGGATGGGTCCCAGGGCCTTTTCGAGGGCCTGCTGCTGGGTGATTTGCTTACCGAGGTAAGGCTGCAAAGCGTTCTGGTTGATGTTTTCCCATACCGGGCTCATGATGAAAAAGGTCAGAAACAGCGACAGGCCCAGCACCACCTGGTTGGGCGGCATGGTCTGGGTGCCGATCGCGCGCCGCAGCACGGACAAGACAATGGAGATCCGGGTAAAAGATGTCACCATGATCAGGATGGCCGGAGCAATCGAGAGCACGGTCAGAAGCAAAAAAATCTGCAGCACGACCGAGGTGCCGCCGGTTTCGGCCGAACGGTTGAGATCGATGCTCAGCAGCGGACCGGCGGCGCTCGTCGCCGCCCAGCCGGCCGCCGGAAGCAGCCCTAAGGCAGCGATCGCCGCCAGGGTCACCGCCGCCGGCCGTGCCCGCTTGGGGCCGGCACCGGAAAGCACTGACTTACCGGTCATGGTGTCTTCCTCTCAGCCTGGCCGAGAAAAACTGCAATTGTTCAGCAAACGGCACGGCCGTTTTGAGCGGAACTTCCGCGCGGACCTTGCGCATGGTTTCCGGGTCCTCGATGCGCCCGAGTAAGCTGATCCGATCCCCGGTCAGCCCCAGGATCAGGATCGCACCGGGGACCTCCACCAGGGAGATGGTCTTCTTCAACCCGATGGTGCTGCTGGCCAGCAGGCGGATCATCCGGTTGCCGGCACCGGCGCTGCGGGCCTGGCCGTAACGTTTGAAAAACCATAGCGTCAGCAGCAAGCCGCCCAGCACGACCGCCAGTGATGCCAGCATCTGCAGCAGCGAGGGAAGCATTTCCGGATAGCCCGTCATTTGAGTTTCTCCACCCTTTCGGCGTGGCTGACGATCTCGGTCAGGCGCACACCGTACTTCTCGTTGACCTCGACCACTTCCCCTTTGGCGATCAGCTTCTGGTTGGCCCGGATTTCAAGGGTCTCGCCCGCCATTTTAGCCAGTTCGATGACCGCGCCCTGGCCGAGCTTGAGCAGGTCGTTGATCACCATATGGGTGCGGCCGAGTTCGACGGTTATCTCCAGCGGAATGTCGAGGATAAACTCCATCCCCGGTGCGGCCGGAACGTCCTGCGGGGCCACCGGCGCCGATGCGGGCCGCTTTTTTTCGGGGCTTGCCGGCGGCTGACTCTCTGTTGCGGGCTGTGCTTCTCCCATGGCTCTACTTCCCTGGCTGTAGGCTTAAAGATAAAGATTTTGGCTGTGTTAGCGGTCGTTGACGTAGTACACTCCAGCCTTCTTCCTCTGGCCTTGCCAAAATCATTATCTTGAAGCCTCTATTACACGTTAGTGTTTTTTTGACTTGTTTAGATGGAGCCGGTTTTCATCCGGCGGTGTCGATGCCGGTATCGTCGCCCTTTTGCCCGGCTCGCCCCGCGCGAGGCGATGACTGCCGGTCGCCCGGGAACACCGCGCGTTGCCCGTCCCCTCCAATCTGGCTGCGGACCCAAACCCGGTCGGGATCCGCCCGGGCTCACCGGTTGAAGAGGCGCGTGATTTCAACCGCCCGATTGCCCTTGATGATGCCCGGAAAACCAAAAAATTTCGGCACGCCGTCAACCTTCAAGACGATCTGGTCCTTGGGCCCCGAGGGCAGGTGCAGCACATCGTCGACCTGCAGGTTGAGGATCTCCCCGACCGTGCGCGAGGTCTGCCCGAGTTCGGCGATGACATTGACCGGCGTGTCCCTGAGCAGGTTTCGCAACTGGTCGTGCCAGGCCGGTTGAGACTCTTTCTCGCGCCTTTCGGTGGCCGCCAGAATGTCCTTGATCGGCTCCAGCGTCAGGTAAGAAATACACAGGTGAATGTTGCCGGTGAACGCCTCGCCCTTGACGTCGAAAACAACGATCACCATCAGGTCGTTGCCGCCGGCCAGGTGGACGAATTCGGGCTTGGATTCACTGCGGCGCAAACCGACCTTGACCTTGTGCACGACCGACCAGGCCTCCTGCAGTCCCGCCAGGGCTTCGGCCGCAAATTTCTTCATCATGCGCTGTTCGATCAGCGTGAACTCCCGGATACGGCCGAGCGGCTTGCCGGCGCCGCCGAACATGCAGTCGATCAGCGAGAAAACCAGCTGCGGCTGAACGGCCATCAAGGCTTCGCCGATCAAGGGCTCCATCGTGAAGATGCTCAGATGGGTCGGTGTGGAAAAGGAGTTCATGAACTCAGCGTATTTAAGCATTTCGGTGGAAACCGGTGCCACCTCGATCGGCTGCTGGAGGGACGTCGAGAGGCTCATGCTCATGCGGGTCGCAAACCGGTCGCACACCTCTTCCAGGCCATGGAACTGACTGCGGAGCAAAGTGCTGCGGGAGGTCAGGTTGTAGTCCCGGACGACCTCATGTGCCTGCGCGTCCTGCTTGAGATCGACTTCACCGTTGTCCATGGCGGACAAGAGCGCATCGATTTCTTCCTGGGATAGGACCTGATCGGCCATCGTCGCCCTTCTTCTACTGAATCACGAATTCGGTGAAATAAACATTGGTGACGCTGCCCGGCTTCAGAAAGCCGTTCATCTTTTCCACCAGTTCCGTTCGCAGGACCGTTTTCCCTTCGAGCGTGGCGATGTCGACATATTTTTTTGAGGGCAGAAGCATCAGAATGCCGTTGCGGACCAGGGGCAAGCGCTCCTGGATCAAAGCAGTGGTGTCCTTGTCCTTGAGTTCGAGGGTCATGGTCACGCGCAGGTAGCGGCTGCCGCCTTCATCGGCCAGGTTGACGATGAAGGTGTCGAGTTCATGGATCGGTCCGACCTTGACCGGTTCCTCCGCCAAGGGGGCCTGGGTTTCGACGGGATCCGCGGTGTGCGCGTTGGCGGCATTCATCTTGTTCCACATGAAAAAAAACCCCGTGCCCATCATTGCCAGGAGCAGTACGAATACGACCGCAACGATTATCAGCACCTTGTTCGACATGATCGCCTCTGTCCTTCCATCTGTCTGAAATCTTCTTGCATGGCAGCGTCCGGCCTGACGGCCGGCCGCCTCAAAACACCGGTCGGCAGCGGAACGCCGACCGGTCTTCCACCCTGATAAAGCAATTAGTATGCCACTGAAAAAAGGCCCTGGAGGCGATCGGGGAAGAGGGGAAAAGGGAAGAAAAGGGGTTGCCGACCGGCCGGTTGACAGCGGGAAAAGACCCGCGCCCGGTCACCGGCCGTCAATAATTGCCGGAACCAGTCAAGTCTTTGACGTCGGCGTTCATGTCGGTCGGCCGCGGCGGCGGGGACGGAAAAAGTGGGCTGTCAGGCTGGAGCAAATCCGGGCTCCAGCCTGACAGGCACCTGCCGGGGAGTCACTAACGCTTGATGTTGATCAACTCGGTGAGGATCTCGTCGCTGGTGGTAATGACCCGCGAGTTCGCCTGAAAGGCGCGCTGGGTCGTAATCATCTTGACGAACTCCTGGGCCAGGTCGACATTCGACATTTCGATCGAGCTGGGGCTGATGCTGCCAAGAGTGCCGCTGCCGGGGGTTCCCGGCAGGGCCTGGCCCGATGCGAGGGATTCGGCATAGAGGTTGTGGCCCATTTTGGTCAGGCCGTTGTAACTGGGGAAATCGACCAGTGCCACCTGAAACAGGGCCGTCAGCTGGCCGTTGGAATACGAGCCCGTGACCACGCCCGACTCATCGAAGGACACCCCCCTGAGGGAACCGGCCGGAAAACCGTTCTGGGTCTGGAACGTCGTCGTGGACGGTGAGGCGTAACCCGTCACGTCCCCGCGATTGACCCCCGAGGCATCAAAAAGGTCCCAGGCAACGGTCTGGGCACTGGCCCCGTTGGTGAGGGTCAGGGCGACGTTCACGTCGACCGCCGGGGCGGTCAGGTTGCCCGAAGCATCGAAGGTGAGCGGGATGGAATTCGCACCGTTCAGGGTGACGCCCGAGCCGGCCGTGGTGGGAATGGTGGCGGCGGCGGTCCACTGCCCGGCGGCGGTGTTGGTGAAGGTGAACGTCACCGGTATGTTGTTGCCCAGCGAATCGTAGAAGGTGGCCGCCGAGGTGTAGATGTCGCCCGGCGCCGCTCCGGCATCCAGGTTGAGTTCGGTCGTAAATTCGCTGGAGGCCACCGGTGGCGAGATGCTGCCGCCCGGCACCGAAATATCACCGATGCTGCCGAGGGACAGCGCGCCGTCGTCGGCCACGCCGTTGACCGCGTACCCCTGGACGACCATCCCGTCCGGGTTGCGCAGGCTCCCGTTGCGATCGAAGGTAAACTCGCCGGCGCGGGTGAAAAACCGGCCGCCGTTGGTATCGTTGACCATGAAAAAGCCGCGCCCGTTGATGGCCAGATCGGTCGGGCTGCTCGTGTTTTCCATCGACCCCTGGCTCCACATCGGCGTGGTGCCCCAGAAATCGACCCCGCGGCCGATGTCGCTGCTGCCGCCTCCCCCCAGGGACTGGCTCAGGATGTTGGCGAAAGAGGAACGGTTGGCCTTGAAGGCGGTGGTGTTGACATTGGCGATGTTGTCGCCGACGACGGTCATGGCCGTGGCGTTGGCGTTCAATCCCGATATTCCGGCATATAATGATCCAATCATGTGGGTAATCCTCCTGTCCGGTTTTTACGGATTCACTTCGTAGGGTTGAGCCGGCTCTTCGGCGGCGGCGGTGTCCGCGGTCACTTCCCTGATGTCGGTCACCGGGATGCTGTAATCCCCGGCACGCAGCTGGGGTGTCTGACCATCGAAATTAACCCCGGTGACGCGGGCCGAAACATACGGCCGGGCTGTCGCGGCTTCGCCATCGTGGCCGGTCGCCAGAATTTCATACGTGTATTGGCCCACGGGCAATCGGTTGCCCTCCTGATCGCGGCCGTCCCAGGCCAGGGTGTGGCGTCCGGGCGGCAGGGCCGTGCCCTCGATGGTGCGGACGAAATTGCCCGCCGGGCCGTAAATATTGGCCGAAAGGTAGTCGACCGCCTGGACCAGGTCGAAATTGAGCGCGACCTCGCCGTCGTCGGGCAACTGCAGACTGCTGCCGGGCGCCTCGACCGTTTTGCCGATCAGATCCAGCGCCTGGGCATTTTTGATCGCGGCCTGGTCGCTTTTCAGCCCTTCCAGGTTGGCGTTGACGTTGTTGAGTTGCTCCAGGGAGGTAAACTGCGCCAGCTGGGCGGTGAATTCGGTGCTTTCCATTGGATTCAGCGGGTCCTGATGCTGCAGTTGGGCCACCAGCAGGTTCAAGAAATCATTCTTGCCCATAATCGACGTATCGGAAGATACGGCGGCGGCGGTGGTCGAAACTCCGGTCGGTTCAATCGCGGCGATGGTCATGTTGAACGACATCCTCTTCTTTTGGGTTGGCACTGTGCGAAAAACGACTGCTCTAAAAGCCCCTTGTCAGACGAAACAGTCGATACCGGCGGCGGGGCGACCCGGCCGGGCCGTTGCCGGGCCCGTCACCGCGC